>JAKFCH010000120.1:0-34790 GCA_036676765.1 Deltaproteobacteria bacterium | reverse complement strand
CTTGGGGGCACCTGGCGGCAGGTCGGGCGCGGGCGCAGTCCCCAGCGCGGGCGCAGCTCGTCCGGGCGACCGACGCTGGGCGCGGTCCCCGGCGCCCCGAGCGGCGCCGACCGCGCCCCGTGACCAACTCCATGTTTGTGTCACCACTTGTGCCCCGTCCTGTCCGCGCTTCACTGCCTTCTTTACGTCCCGAGCATGCAACCAGCTCTCCGGGCCTTCCTCCTCGTGCGTTCGCACCTGTGTCACGCGACCCCCGCGCTCCTGGTCCTCCTCTCCCTCGCGGGGTGCGCGTCGGGCGCGGAGGAGGACGACAAGGACGAGTCGGACACCGACACCGACACCGACACGGACACCGACATCGACACCGACACGGACACCGACGCCGATACGGACGCCGACACCGACACCGACACGGACACCGACACCGACACCGACACCGACACGGACACGGACACCGACACCGACCCCACCGAGGTCGACGGCGATGGCGACGGCTTCACCCCCGAAGCGGGCGACTGCGACGACACCGACGCGGCCGTGAACCCCGACGGCACCGAGGTGTGCGCCAATGGGATCGACGAGGATTGCGACGGCCGCTCGGGCCCGTGCGCGCCGGGGTCGCGATCGCTCGCGGCGGCCGATGCGAGGTACACGGGGGAAGCCCCGGGCGACTACGCGGGCACGTCGGTGGCCGGGGTGGGCGATGTCGACGGTGACGGGTACGACGAGGTGCTCGTCGGCGCCCTCTACAACGACGACGGCGGCAGCTCCGCGGGCGCCGCCCACCTCGTCCGTGGCGGGCCCTCGCCCACCTCCGCGTCGCTCGCCGCCGCCGACGCCCAGTTCACCGGCGAGGCCATCGGCGACGCGGCGGGGAGCGCCGTGTCCGGGGCCGGAGACGTGGACGGCGACGGGTTCGCCGACCTGCTCGTCGGGGCACCCTTCAGCGTCTACGGCGGCATCGCCACGGGATCGGCGTACCTCGTCCGCGGCGGGCCTTCGCCCGCGTCCGCGTCGCTCTCCGACGCGGACGCCCGTTACACCGGGGTGGCCGGGGAGGACTATGCGGGCAGCGCGCTGGCCGCGGCGGGGGATGTCGACGACGACGGGTACGACGATCTGCTCGTCGGCGCCCACGGCGTCGGGTCCTACGCGGGCGCCGCCTACCTCGTCCGCGGCGGGCCCTCCCCGGCCTCCGCACGGCTCGTCGAGGCCGACGCGACGTTCGCAAGCGAGGCGGACGGGGACTATGCCGGGTGGTCCCTGGCGGGGGCGGGGGATGTCGACGGCGACGGCTTCGACGACATGGTCGTCGGCGCCCCCTACGCCTACGACGGCGCGTCGCGGCCCGGCGTGGCCTACCTCGTGCTCGGTACGGCCTCGCCGGGCTCGATGTCCCTCTCTGCGGCCGATGTCGTGCTCACGGGCGAGGCGGACTTCGATCACGCGGGCTGGTCGGTGGCCGGCGCGGGGGATGTCGATGGCGACGGGTACGACGACCTGTTCGTGGGGGCCCCGTTCGGCAACGACGGGGGAAGCTGGGCGGGCGCGGCCTACCTCGTCCTCGGACGGGCCTCGCCGGCCTCCGCGTCGCTCGCGGCGGCCGATGCCCGGTTCACGGGGCACGTCGAGGGGCTGCTCGCGGGCTGGTCGGTCGCCGGGGCGGGGAACGTCGACGGTGACGCGTACGACGACCTGCTGCTCGGCACGCCGGACCTCGATGCCGAAGGAAGCCTGGAGGGCGGGGCCTACCTGGTGCTCGGGAGCTCGTCCCCCGCGTCGATCGAGCTCTCCGCGGCGGACGCCACGTTCGCGAGCGAGGCCGACGGTTCCTACACGGGCTGGTCGGTCGCCGGGGCGGGGAACGTCGACGGTGACGGGTACGACGACCTCTTCATCGGGGCCTCCTACAGCTTCGCGGCGGGAGAGTACGCGGGGGCGGCCTACCTCGTCCTCGGCACGGGCCTGTAGGACGGGTTCCACCGGGCGCGGTCGGCGCCGCTCGGGGCGCCGGGGACCGCGCCCCGCGTCGGTCGCCCAGCCCCGGATCCGCGACCTGCCTGCCCCATCCGGCGGTGCCTACCCGGTGCGCCGGCGTCCCACCTCGCGCAAAACGAGCGTCCCACCGACCCATCTCCGCGGCACGGCTCTTGCCTCGAAGCGGAGCGATGCTCCTCTCCCTGCTCGTCGCGTGCACTGCTCCCGAGGAGGCGCCCGCGGTGGGGCTGGACGAGGCCTTCGCCGCGGCCGCCGAGGCCCACGACGTGCCCGTCGAGGTGCTGGTCGCCGTCTCCTACGAGGTGAGCCGCCTGGACCACCGCGGCGGCGAGCCGAACCGCGAGCGCGGCGTCGGGGTGATGAACCTGCGCGAGGACGGCGCGTTCCCGTCGCTCGGTGTCGCCGCGGCCCTGTCCGGGGAGCCGGAGGACACGCTCCGCGGGTCAGCCGCCGCCAGCATCGCCGGAGCGGCCGCGCTGATGCGCGCGGAGGCCGACGCCTACGCCGGGGCGCACGCCGAGGCGTCCCCGGAGGCGTTCTACCCGGTGGTCGCGGCCTGGTCGGGCGCCCCCGACCCGGCGGTGGCCGAGGACTTCGCCGCGCGCGTCTACGATTGGATCCAATGGGGCCTCACCACCGACGCGCCCACCGGCGAGCTGTTCGTCCTCGACCCGACGGAGCTTCCGTGGCGCGACCACCGGATGGCGGTCATGGGGTCGGGCCTCATCGACCAATCCGCGCCGGCGTGCAGCTCCAACTACTCGAACGCGAGCCGTGGCGCCGGAGATGCACGCTACGTCGTCATCCACACGACCCAGGGCTCCTACAGCGGCTCGATCTCCTGGTTCCAGAACTGCTCGGCGTCGGTGAGCGCCCACTACACGGTGCGCTCCAGCGACGGGCACATCACCCAGTCCGTCGACGAGGCGGACGTGGCGTGGCACGCGGGCAACTCGACCTACAATTGGGCCAGCGTCGGCATCGAGCACGAGGGCTACGTGGACGCCCCCGAGCGTTGGTACACCGAGGCGTTGTATCGGTCCTCGGCGGCGCTGACGGCCGACATCTGCGACCGGCACGGCATCCCCAAGGATCGCGACCACATCATCGGCCACAACGAGGTCCCGGGCGCCACCCACACCGACCCCGGCTCCGGGTGGGATTGGAACTATTACATCTGCCTGGTCAACGGCTCGGACGGCTCCGGCTCCGGGGGCATGCAGACCTGCTACGCGGACGGCGACGGCGATGGCTACGGGGATGCCTCCGAGGCCATCACCTCCTGCGGCGGCTGCCCGTCGGGTTACACCTCCGAAGCGGACGACTGTGACGACGGCGATGCCCACGTCCATCCCGGCGCGGTCGAGCTGTGCGACGCGCTCGACAACGACTGCCAGGGTGGCGTCGACGAGGGCTACGACGCGGACGCGGACGGTTACCGGACCTGCGACGGGGACTGTGACGACGCCGCGCCCGCGGTGCACCCCGGCGCCGCCGAGGTGGTGGACGGCGTGGACAACGACTGCGACTGGATCGTGGACGAGGGGAGCGCCGTCCACGACGACGACGGCGACGGCTGGTCGGAGGCGGCCGGCGACTGTGACGACGGTGACACGTTCGCGTTCCCCGGCGCGCCCGAGATGCCGGACGGGGAGGACGACGACTGCGACGGCGCGACCGACGAGGGCACCACCGCCGTCGACGACGACGGGGACGGCTGGTCCGAGGCCGCCGGTGACTGCGACGATCGCGACGCCCAGGTCTACCCGGGCCGCGCGTCGGCCGAGGACGGGCGGGACGACGACTGCGACGGCCGCGTGGGGGAGGGGACGGCGGCGTTCGACGATGACGGCGACTCCTTCGCCGATCTGGACGGAGACTGCGACGATGCCAACCGGCTGGCGTGGCCGGGCGCGCCGGAGCTGGCCGACGGCGTCGACAACGACTGCAACGGGGTGGTGGACGATCGCACCGCGCTCTACGACGACGACGGCGACGGTTGGACCGAGGCGGCGGGGGACTGCGACGACGACTCACCCGGGATCTTCCCCAACGCCCAGGAGCTCGCGGACGGGCTCGACCAGGACTGCGACTGGCTGGCGGATGACCGGACCGCCCGCTTCGACGACGACCACGACGGCTGGACCGAGGAGGACGGGGACTGCGACGACGCGGCGCCGGGCACGTTCCCGGGCGCGCTCGAGCGCGTGGACGCCGCCGACAACGACTGCAACGGCCTGCTCGACGATCGCACCGTGGCCGTCGACGACGACGGCGACGGCTTCGCCGAGGTGGACGGTGACTGCGACGACCTTCGGGCCGCCGTGTTCCCCGGGGGTGTCGAGGCCCTCGACGGCTTCGACAACGACTGCGACGGGCTCGTGGACGACGAGACGGTGATCTTCGACGACGACGGGGATGGCTGGACCGAGGAGGCGGGGGACTGCGACGACGGCGATGCCCACACCCGACCCGGCGCCCACGAGCGGATCGACGGGTTGGACGCGGACTGTGATGGCGTGGCCGAGCGCCCCGAGGGTTGGTTCGGGAGTGGGTGTGCGGCCGTGCCGGCCACCGGCCCGTGGGCGGCCCTGGCGGCGGTCGGGGCGGTCGTGACCCGGCGGCGGCGGTGGGGCGGCGGGTAGGCAGGGACGATCGAGACGTACCTGCTCTATGCGATGTTCCCATCGAGCGTTCCTTCGTACTGTCGCATGGCAACTGCCATGGCGGGCCAGCTCACGGCAATCACGGAACCAGCCGAGCTGCAGGCCACGACCATCCCCGCGTACCTGCCGCGCTCGTCCCTGATACCCGCGCCGGAATCGCCGTAACTGACGACGGCGCCTGGTCCCGTGAGCTCGAACGCGTCGAGAAGCCACACGCGACCGACATACGGTACGTTCACCAGGATACGGGGATGGTGGATGGCGTGCGTCAGGCACGGCCGGTTCTTCCAGCCGAACATGCGCCAATCACCGGCGCCCCGAGCGAGCGCGCCGAAGCCCGTCACATCCCCATCCGAGGCACCCCAACGGGGCGCCCAGGTCACGCCCGGGACATCGGGCGCGATGACCGCGAGATCGACGGGTGCTTCCCCGCCATCCGGGAGCGCCGTGTACCCCCGGAGGGACCCTACGTGGTGCCTCTGCGTGGGATGGTGCTCCGCGCCCTGAACTTGCACGGTGGCCCCCACCATCGGAGCATTCGCGCCAAGCACGTGGCTGCACGAGAGGGCGATGCCGGAGCCGTCTGTTCCCGGGACGACGGAGATTGTACCCGTGATGCCCGCGAAGCGTAGCGACACGCTGTCCCCATTCGCCACCTGGATTCTGGTGGAGGCCGATTTGTTCGTCGACCTGGGGAGAGGCCCCGACGGCGCCGTCGAAAACGGCATGCCCAGGTCGGGAGCGGGGAGGGGAGGCAACAGTGCGGCCAAGCCCTTCGGGAGTTGGATGAGCTCGAAAACGATGCGGTGCTGATCCCCGTCGAGCCGGAGCCCGACCGTCACCACCGGGCTCCGAAGGCCCTGCGGTTCGGGGAAGCCCGCCTCCAGGCGCTCGACGGCGTGGAAGTGTGCGCGCCATTCGGCCGGTGTTCGACCGAAAGCGATCGTTCGCGCGCGGACGAGCTCTAGCTGGACCTGTTGGTCGGTCATCGGATCGACGGCGGTTCGCCGTGGGGAGAGCCACTGCACAGCTTCAGGTTTTTTCGCAGCACCGCGCGACGCTCCTTCGCGTGGCGCACGTGCCAAACGGATCGGCTCATTCCTTCGGGTGGTTGAAGCTCCTCGATCACGTGCGCGCGGAGCTCGGCAATCTTTGCGTCGTGGAGGTCCGTGAGTCCATCCCTGAAACGCTCCTCGCCCTCCTTCGAGAAGAGTTCGTTCAACGCCGGACGACTGAGCCAGCGCCTTTCGTCTTCGTACTCCTCCAAGGCGCGGATCTCCCCCCAAAGGTAGAGCGCGCGAGTGAGTGCCGGATCGAAGGTGTACCCGCCGAGAGCGACCGACAGCGGGAACAGGTCCTCCGGTGCGTCCGCGATGAACACCGGGCGAAGGTCGCCAAGAAGTAGGCTCGAAGGGAAGCCGACCGCATTGGCGGGTTTCACCCCCTCCTCGACGAGCAGCCACTCCAAGATGGCCTCATACTCGTCCTTGCGGGAGTCCTCCGCGAGGACCGCGTAGGCCTGCTCCCAGGTTCTCGTCTGCTCCACGATCTGGCCGACGGATCGAAGCAGGATCGCAAAGCCGTTCTTGGGAATGCGACCCGGAATGCCCTCGGACCGGTGGGTGCTGACCGAGAGCACGCGGTTGTTGCCCGCGGCGAGCGCCAGCGCAGCGGGCGTGCCGGAACGCAGCCCCCCATCGAGCCAGGTGCCGGGCAGGAGCGGGAAGTCCGGGAACGGCGTCATCACGTCGCGCACGGCGCGCGCGTAGGTAGGCTCGGTGATCGACGCGGCGACCTGGTTGGTGAGGCAGAGGGTTCGGGAGCGCGTGTCGAGCGTCGCGCACACACGCTCGTCGAGGGGCAGCAGGAGGTTCTGATCGATGTCCGCCGCCATCGAGTAGCGGATGAAGTCGTTCGAGGAGACGAGCCGCCCATAGTCGGTGAAGAACGGCTCGATCGTGTCCTCGTAGAGCTTGTCGAAACGAAGTGCGTTCTCGGATTGGCCCAGGAGCAGGGTATGGGTCCACCGCGGTTCGGCGCAGAAGAGATCCTGCTCCTCGAGCTTGAACGATGCGTCCAAGACGAGCATGGCGGCGCGCTGGAGTGGCCGCTCCCCGAGGGACGCGTCAGGCGTCAGCTTCAGCCGGCTTCGAACCGCCGCGTCCTCCTCCGGGGTCAGGACCACGTCGGGATCGACCGCGTAGAGATCCCATGCCAGCGCGGCCAGTGTCCCTACACTGGTCGTGGCCGCGAGCCCGAAGGCCTCGCCCTCGACCTTGCGACGGGCTTCCGGACTCGAAGCGAGCTCCGCGAGCAGTCGCTCGCGGAGCTCCATCATCGTGTGGAGGTAACCCGCCGTGAAGGCGCCATTGGCGGCGCCACCCGAGAGCGCCAACGAAGGAAGGTCCGGTCGACGCGTGTTCCCCTTTGGGCGGAACTCTGCGTCCGTCCTGAGCAGCAGCGCGGTCCCACTCACCGCGTTGCGCCAGCCCGCCAACACGGGCGCGGGCATCACGTCGGGCAGGTTTCCGTGAAGGTCGCGCTCGTACGCGACCATCCCTTCGCCTGCTTCCAGCACGGCTTGCGCGAGCACGGCGGAATCCAGGGTGTGCCCCTTGCCCGCGCACGCGCCCTCCCCCGTGAATTTCCCCTTGAACGTCACCAGCTCTTTCGACCGGCAACCAGCTCGCCCGGACGCTCCACCCGTCGGGGCGGGCGCGTCCACCAGGCAGAGGCCGTACGCCCACACTTCGTTCGCCGACGTCGGCGCGGCCAACTCCTCGAGGCATCCCGCCGCCCAACCCGGATCCGCGTAGGTGCGTTGGAGGACGGGGTAGGCGGTGGCTGTTGCCGACGAGACCTCCTTGCGCAGCACCTCGGCGGGCGGTTCCACGTCGTAGGAATTTTTGATGTAGTAGCCCTTCATCCGAAGTTCGCAGGCCGGAAGTAGAGGTATCGAGCAGAGGAGGAGGAGCAGAAAGCGCTGGTACGATTGCATGCGCATCAGTACCATGTGGTGGTCGACTGAGGGGGGTGTCTCCGCGACTCGGAGCTACATGTCGACCTCGCGGCCGGCATCCTCCATCGCGCGCGGTCGTTCAGCGTGACCCGGCGGCGGCGCGCGCGCTACGACCCCCAGCGCATCCCGACCCGCACCCCGTATTGGTAGTACGCGACGGGCGTGCCCTTCAGGCTCGGGACGGGTATCGAGATGTTGGGCTCGAACACGAGGTAGCCGAGCTGGTTCGCCCGCCACTCGACGCCGAGCAGGCTCAAGCCGAGGTAGGGCCCGACACTCCCCGCCTCCGCGCCGGAGAGGTCGAAGAGGAGGACGGACGCTCCCACGTTCGCGCCGATGGTGACGTACACGCGATCGCTCTTCATCGGGAACACGCGCTTGATCGTGCCGTAGACGTTCAGGCAGCCGGGCCGCGCGGACATCGTGGTCAGCGAGAACCAGGGGTTCCAGGCCACGTCGCCGCCGACCATCCACTTCTCGCCCAGCCGGTGCCGGACACCCGCCGACGCCGCGAGGGCCGAGCGATCGACGGCGGCGGTCCCGGCCACCTCGATGCCCAGGGGTGACAGCTCCGCGAGCTCCACCTTGGAGCCCGCCTGGGCGCTCCCGGTGAGGAGCAGGCCCACGAGGGCGGCCGGGACACGGAGACCGAGGCGGGGCTTGCGCCGAAGGCCCTGGGTGGGCTTGCGACGGAAGCCGAGCCCGAGGAGCGCGGCGAGGCCGACGGCCGCGAGGGACCCCCCGGGCGCGGTCGCGCACCCCTTCGGGGCGTACGTGCGCTCCCGCGCGTCGCACCAGTCGTTGCTCGCGTCGCAGCCCGGGAGGAACGCCAGCTCCTCGTCGATGACACGCGCGGCGGCGTCGAGCTTTCCTCGCGCGTCCGTGCCGGGGTAGAACATCGTCTCGGCGACCTTGACGACGGCGTCGCGCGCGGCGTCCGCGCGGGCCTCCCGGTAGGCATCCCCCTCGCACTGGTCCATTGCCGACAGGTGGCTCGGCCCGTCCTTCTCCTCGGTGTAGTCCTTCTCCACGAGGTCCACGAAGTTGAGCGACGCGGTGACCTCTCCCGTGGGAGCCCGGTAGGTGTGTGTCTGGCTGTCCTCGAGCGCGTGGGCGGCCTGGCCGAGGTTGAACCAGAAGACGGGCAGGGAGACTTCGGTGAGCCCCTGGTAGTCGAGGTAGATCGAGGCCGCCTCCCGGTGGTCGTGCGCCGGGGCGCCCGTGCTCCCAAGGCCGTCGATCGCGGCGGCGACTTTTTCGAGCAGGAACGTGCGACAGTTGGCCATGGCGGCCTCGGTGCCATCCGGCTCGTCGTCGACCGACTTGCGGATGCAATGTTCGGGCATGTGCTTGTCTTGGCCGTGGATTGCCGCCATCCGGGAGAGATCGAATGGGGTGACACCCCGCAGGTCGTTCTCCCGCACGCCCATGACGAAGCTCACGGCGCCGATGTCGCGCATGTCGTCGGGGATCTCGAAGGGCGCATCCCGGATGAGCGCCTCGTCGTCACCCGCGGGCGCCACGGCGGCGGCTTCGGGGTAGGTCTCGCGGAGGATCCGCAGCGCGTCGAACGTGATGGGTTCGTGACAGCCGCCCTCGCCGAGCACCTGGATGCTGAAGGCGTGCGCGAGCCGGATGGTCAGGAGAAACAAGGTCAACCTCCGTTACCAGGAGCCGGCATGCCGGGGCGACTACGAGGGCGGGCCAACGTCGGCCCGCCCTCCCAACCGTCGTCAGTCGTCGCTCTCTTCGCAGGCGGAGATGCAGTCGTTCTTGCCGTCCGCGCACTCCTCGGCGCAGTCCTCGGCGTCGCCTTCCGCGCACTCCTCGGCGCAGTCGACCTCGTCGTCGTCGCACACCTTGATGCAGTCGTCGTTGGTCTTGACGGTACAGGCCGCGAGGGCGAGGAACAGGATGGTCATGATCCGCATGGCTGCCTCCTCCCAGGACATTGTTGAGTCCGGGTTTCCACGAATCACCCGCCCAGGCAGGCCCCCGCCAGCCGTGGCGGCATTCGGTGACGGGAATGGAGACGCGCTGACGACCATCGACGATCCGCGGCGCACGCATGCATCGGGGTTCAGCGCCCAAGCGTCGGCCCCGCGACCGTGTTGTCCCCCGCGATCGCGACCTCGAACTCGTGACAGTTGCCGACCGCCCCGCCCGAGCCAGCGCCGCCTGCGTGCCTAGGCTACCCCAGGTTGGGTTCCACGCGGGAAAGGGGGGCAGCGATGACACGAATCACATCCGGCGAACCGTGCTGACGCTCCTGCTCGGCTGTGTCGGGGCAGGTGGCCTGTTCGGCGGGGGCGCGGGCGACACGGCGGGGGCCGCGGAGAGCCTCGGCAGCGGCCCGGCCCTCGGGGCCTTCCTCTACGAGCCCGGCACGGTCCTGGACTTCGCGCTCGCGCTCTCCGAGGAGGGCCGGGCGGCGCTCGCGGCCGACCCCCGCGCGCCCGTCCCCGCGACCTTCACCTGGGAAGGCGAGAGCTGGCCGGTCTCCGTGCATCTGAAGGGCAACGAGTCCTTCCGCGACCTCGCCGGCAAGCCGAGCCTCAAGGTCGACTTCCACGAGTACGACCCTGAGGCGAGCTTTCACGGCGTCCGACGCCTGACGCTCAACAACATGATCCAGGACGGTTCGATGCTCGCGGAGGCCGGCGCCTACCGCTTCTACGCGGCGATGGGCCTCCACGCGCCGCGCCACGGCTACGCCCGCCTGGCCATCGACGGCGAGCCGTACGGCCTCTACGGCATCGTGGAGACCACGGACGAGCAGTTCCTCGATCGCTTCGACAGCGACGAGGGCAACCTCTACTCGGGCGGCTACGGCGGGGACGTGAAGCCCGGCAACGCCACCAACTTCGAGCTCGAGGAGCAGGGGGACGCGGTCGAGCCCTTCGTCGACCTCGAGGCGCTGTGCGAGGCGATGGACACCCGCGCCGGGTGGTGGGACGCCCTCGACGCGCACTTCGAGCGCGACGCGCTCCTCGGCATGTGGGCGGTGGAGATCGTCAGCGGCCAGGGTGACGGCTACCTCGGCTGGGCCAACAACTTCCTGCTCTACGACGACGTCGGCGCCGGCCGGTGGGAGATGATCCCCTGGGGCACCGACCAGGCCCTGCGCACCGACCTGCGTCTCGCCGGCGAGTGGCGCGGCGTGCTCGCCTCCGCCTGCCTGGCGAACGGGGCGTGCACCGCGGCCTTGCGCGCGCGCGTGGACGATGCGTTGGATGTATGGCAGGTGGCCGACATCCCCGGCGTGCTGGAGCGCGAGGCGGACACCATCCGCGCCGACTGCGAGGCCGACGTGCGCACCGAGATCCCCTGCCGCTACACCCAGGGCAAGGTGCTCGACTTCGCGGCTGGGCGGTTGGGGCAGCTGCGCTGACGATGCCGCCGGCCACCCCTCCGGTGATACAGCGCCGCACGATGTCGTCCGCCTCCTACCCGCTCGGATTCCTCCTGCTGTTCCTCGTCGGGTGCGCGACCGACGAGAAGACGGCCGCCCCCCTCCTCCCCGCCGCCCCCGAGCCCGCCTGGCCGACGGTGATCGCCGAGGCGGCGGCCCCGTCCGGTTACAGTTGGCGGACCCTGCGGTGGCAGACGGTCCACGCGCGCCTGCTCGTGCCCGACGCCGCCCTGGTCACCGAGAGTGACGACACCGCCGAGGCCCCGTTCGTCCGCATCGAACATCGCAACGTCACCGCCGATGTCTTCTACAGCCCGAACTCGGCCTGGTCGGTGCCCGGCGCGAGCCTCACGCCGCCCCGTGTCGGCGGCGTCGCCGTGGATCACGTCCGGCGGACCACCGACAATGTCACGTGGCAGACCGAGCGCGCCGACGGCGGCGTGCGGGTGTCCGGCCACGCTCGCGGCGCCCGGTGTGTCGTCGACCTGGGGCCGTTCGACCGCGGCTCGGTCGACGAGGCGTTCACCCTCTGCGCGAGCCTCCGCCCGCCGCCGCCCGGGCCCTGGGGGCCCGCCGTGGCCCGGCCGAACGGCACGGCCGTGCCGACGGGCGCGTGGGTGGAGCCCTCCCGCGCCGAGATGGTGGGCGACTCCCTGCTCGGGCCCTACGCGCCGCGGATCTACGCCGGGTGGTTCGGGCTCGCCCACACCAATTGCCCCGCGGACTACGATACGATCGGCGCCCTCGGGGAAGGGGAGGCCGAGGTGGCCGTGACCCGCCACGACTCGGCGGCGGGGCCGGCGTACGCGCGGCTCGCGCGGGCGGCGCGGGACGGCGTGGCCTTCGCCAGCGGCGCGCGGGTGGTGGCGCCCCGGGGGGAGGGGTGTTGCGTGGCGGAGATCTTCCCGCTGCTCGCGGCGCCATCCGCCGCGGAGATCGCGTACGTCGTGGCGTTGTGTGACACGACGGGCAGGGGCTGACAGGGAAGAAACACGATCGCACGACAGGAATTGCTCAAGATTCCCGGCGCCGGGGCCGACCACGTCGCTCTCTCGGAGCTCCCGTGCGCCTCTCGATCCTGGCCCTGCTCGTCCTCACCGCCTGCCCCGCCCTGCCCACGGACCCGGAGGCCGCCCACTTCGTCGGCGACACCGACACCGCCGCGTCGGATACCGCCGCATCGGACACCGCAGCGTCGGACACCGCCGAGCCCGGCACGGACACCGCCGAGCCCGAGCCCATGGACGTGGACGGCGACGGCTTCGATGTCGCGTCGGGCGACTGTGACGACGCCGACGCCGCGGTCCACCCCGGCGCCGTCGAGCGCTGCAACACGGTCGACGACGACTGCGACGGGACCGTCGACCCGGAGACCTCGCTCGACGCCCTGACGCTCCATCCCGACGCCGACGACGACGGCTTCGGCGACGCGGGCACGGTCTGGGTCGCCTGCTCCGTCAACGCGAGGGCGTCCGTGATCCCCGGGGACTGCGACGACACCGACGCCACCGTGTTCCCCGGGGCGGTCGAGGTCTGCAACGATCGCGACGACGACTGCGACGGCACGGTGGACCCCGGCTCCTCCGCCGACGTCGCGACCTGGTACGTGGACGCCGACAACGACGGCTTCGGCGACCCCACCCGGACCGCGCACACCTGCGACGCGCCCAGGGGCTTCACCGCCGACGCGACGGACTGCGACGACGACGACGACGCCCACAATCCCGGCGCCGCCGAGGTCTGCGGCGACGGCATCGACCAGGACTGCTCGGGCGAAGCGGATGACGACGGCACCTGCGACGGCTGATCGCTGCCCGCGCCCGCGCCCGCCCGCGCGCCCGCCCGGCACCACCGCATGACGCGGACGCGATAGACCGGCCCATGGTTTTCGACCCCGCGACGCTCGCCCCCAATCGGTTCGTCGACTCCGATCACCCCGCCGTCATCGCGTTCGCGCGCGAGCACGCCGACGGGCTCCCCCCCCGCGAGGCGGCCGTGGCGCTGTTCTACGTCGTGCGGGAGCGGCTGCGCTACAACCCGTGGCGGGTGCGGTACACCCCGGAGGACTACGCCGCGAGCAGCGTCGTGTCGCGCGACCCGTCGGAGGGCGGGCACTGCATCGACAAGGCCCTGCTCCTCGCTGCCTCGGCGCGCGTGCTGGGCATCCCGAGTCGCCTGCACTTCGCGACGGTGCGCAACCACATCGGCACGGCGAAGCTCGAGGAGAAGCTCGGCACCGACCTGCTCGTGTACCACGGGTACACCGAGCTGTTCCTGGGCGGCCGGTGGGTGGCGGCCACGCCGGCCTTCAACCGCGAGCTCTGCGAGAAGCTCGGGGTGGAGCCGCTCGAATTCGACGGCGAGCAGGACGCGGTCTTCCAGGAGCACGACCGCGTCGCCGGGCGCTTCATGGAGTACGTCGAGGACCACGGGAGCCACGTCGACGTGCCCTTCGACGCGATGATCGCCGCGTGGCGGTTGCACTACGGCAAGTACACGGAGCGGGGGATGTGGCCGACGCCGTAGCGCGAGGCGGGGCGCCTCACGCCCTACGGCGCGCCCGAGGATAGGCCTGCCGGCATGATTGCCCTCCCGGCAGACGGTGTGGATCTCGAACGCATGGTGGAGCGGTTCGCCCAGCTGTGGCTCCGAGACCCCCATGCGGCGCGACGCGGGCGTTCGGGGCAGGCGCAACAGGGGGTCGACGTGCTCGCCCAGGACCGGCGGCGCGGCCACGGAGAGGTGTGGGCGTTTCAGGCGAAGCACGTCGCCACCTTTCGCCCGGCCGATCTGCGCGCGGAGATCCGCAAGTTGGAGGCGCTGCCCCACCCGATCGATCACTTCGTGGTGGTCACCACGGCGAGGCCCTCCCGCTCCGTCCAGGATCTCGCGATCGAGTTGGCGCAGGGGCGCGGGCACGCCATCGCGGTCTGGGATTGGGAGCACTTCTCGGAGTTGTTCCGAAGGGAGTGTGGCGACGGCGATTGGTTGGCCCTCCGCGAGCGTGCGGACCAGCGGGCGGCGTGGATCGACACCGTGCGTCGGCACGCTCGCTCCCGCACGGCGCTCGACCCGCTGCCGCCGCCCCCCGGGCGGGAGGTCGCGGTGGAGTCTGTCTGGGTGGAGCCCGAGCTCCAGGCGAGCGGGGGGATTGGTCCCCCGCTGGCAACCGCCGCCTGGTTTCACGCGCCTGCCGGAGGGAAGGCGGCGAAGCTCGTACCGGTCGTCGGTCCCGCGGGCGCTGGGAAGACGAGCCTGCTGTGGCATGTCGCCCTGGAGCGATGCGAGGCGGCGGCGAGTGATCCGGAGGCGCCGCTTCCCGTGGTCATCGGCGCCGAGGCGCTCGCCCACGGAGGGGCGAGCGCCATCGGCGCCGCGTCGAGCGCGGATGCCCCCGGGGCGCTCTGGCGCGACCTCGGAACGGACTGGATCGTGTTCGTGGACGGACTCGATCAGGCGGCCACCGCTCAACGTGCGCGCGCAATGCGGGAAGTGGACGCCCTCCTCGCGTCGGACCGCATCCACGGCGTGGCGGTGTCCTGTCGGGACACCCACGTGACCCAGGGCCTCTTCCGGGAGGTGGCCACCCTCCGCGTGCTGCCATGGTCCTCGAGCGCGGCGCAGGCGTACCGGAGCCGATGGGCGGCCGCCTCCGGCGGAGCGGATCCGCGCGATGAGGTCCGCCGGCCGGTCCAGGCGCTGGAGGGCGCCCTCGCCGCGGCGTTCGGGGTCCCCGCCGATGACCCCGGGGCGCCCTGGCTCACCCGTCAGCACATGTTGGTGGCGGCCCTCGTCGATTGGCCCCAGGACCGGGGCGGCGTGGGCCCTGCCGACCGTCGGGCTACGTTGGAGCGACTGGCGCTCGCGGCCGTCGCCCGGTCGGGCCACCCTGTCAGCCGAACCGATCGCCTCGCGCTCGGCCTGGCGGATGCCGAAGACTGGCTGGTTGCCGAGTCACGGAGGAGCGGCATCTTCGTTGTGGATCCCCAGGGGGCCTTGGCGTTCACCCATCCGATGGTCTCGGAGGCGCTCGCGGCCGCGGAGCTCGCCCGAAAGCCCGTCTGGGAGATCGTAGCCGCCGCGGGGCGGGTACCCCTCGCTTCTACCGCGCACCTGGCCGCGATCGGCCGCGTCCTCCGCGACCCCTCTGCGCTCGCCGGGCTGCTCGCCGCATTCGCCGAGGCGCGGGGAGGCACGATTGTCGCCTTGCGTCGTATTCGTTGGCTGGTGCGTACCATCGACGATCTCGGCATCCTCGGGGTCGACGGGATCGACACGGCAGCCGACGCGCTCGTCGAGGCGACCACCACCGAGGTCTGGCCATGGGCGCGGAACCAGGCGTCGGCCTGGCTCGGCGATGTCGCCGCGCGCGGCGGCCCCCTCTGGGACGCGACGTGGGCTCGCCTCGCCGCCCTCTTCGCGCACTCGACGGCGCGCGGCGCGTGCCTCCAGGGCTACGCCGATCGCGCGCGGGACGACGCGTCGCTCCGGAGCGACGTCCCGTTCTGGATGCGCTTCCTCGCTGAGGAGGACGCATGGGTCCGCGCGGTCGCCGTCGCGGAGCTGGCACGCGGCCCCGACTTCAAGGGGTGCGAGGAGGTCCTCCTCCTCGCCCTCGTCGATCACGCGGACGCCCCCTTCGCCGGTGCGCCCTCCGCGGTCGTCGCCGGGTGGGCGTTGCGGGGGCGGGAAACGGAGCGAGCCGAGCTCGTCCCGAAGCTCGTCGACATCCTCCGGTCCGGCCGTCAGTTCCCCGCAGGCGGCGCCGCCCTCGCCCTCCGCCCCGGAGAAGCCCCTGTCGAACAGCTGCTCCGTGCGCTCCGAGACCTCTCGGCGGGGAGGCGCTCCCCGAGCATCGCCTGGGCCGTTGCCGCGCTCGTACCGCTCCCTGGCGCCACGGAGTGGCTCGTCCGCCATTGGCCGGGCGGGCAGGGGCCCGCGGAGGACGCGCCCCCCCTCTCTTCCCCCTTCGTCGACGTCCTCCCCCCCTCCGATCGCGTGCGACGTCAGGTGATCTCCGCGGCGGCGGCCGGGTTCGCCCGTGGCGACCGCTGGGCGTCGGCCCCGGACTCCATCCGCGGGGATGCGGCGTTCCTCGCCGGCATGGCCCGCGCGGCGCGCGGCCGACCCCGGCAGGCGGACGCCGTCGTGGTGGCCCTCGTCCGGGAGGCCACCACCCGCCGACGGTTTCCTTTCCTCGATCCCGATGCCCAGCTGGAGGTCGGTTCGGTCGCGCACCGCACCCCCGAGCTCGTGGAGGTGCTGGTCGCCTGGTGGGATGCACAGACGTTGGTACCCAGGTCGTCCTTCCCGGGGCTCGCATTGGAGGCCGCCGCGACGCACGGAGACGTTGGCGCGCGTCGCGTCTACGCCGCGTGGCTGCCCCACGCGCCCTTCATGCTCCTGCTCGGCGGTTGGTGGCGGCCTCCCACTTCCGATGCGCTTGCCCACGCCGAGATCGCCACCGCCGCCCGCGCGCATGCGGTGGATCTGTGGCTCTACGCGACGGAGGGCCGGGCGAACGCCGACGGGAAGCGAGAGTTTCTCGCCGTCGAAGCCGTGGGACACACCTTGCGTGGGCTCTGGCCGACGTGGCAGGGCACCGGGATCCCCGAGGGATTGGTCGTGCGCGCATTGAACGACACGGAGCACGATTGGTTCGGAAGCGCGCTGGAAGCGTTCCTCCCCGCGGGCCTCCCGGAGCCGCTCGCCATCGAGCTCCTCCGGCGGATCTCGGCATGGAGGGAACAGGACGGGTGGCGGCTCCCGTTCTACGTGCACGTCGCGGAGGCGACGGGACTCACCCCGCGGGCGGCAGGGGCCCTGGTGGAGCTCGTGGCGGCAGGGGACCACCCGGCGATGTGGCCGGCGGCCGCGGCCCTCACCGCCGATCCGGACGCGCGGCTGGCGGCGTCCGTCCGCGTGGCGGAGCTGTTCCCGAAGTACTTCCTGCAAGGAGAGTTGTCCGACATCCAGATCGGCGCGCTCGTCGAGGCCGCGCCCGGCCACTGGGTCACCGCGGTGGAAGCGGCCTCGGCGCACGGCTACTGGGCCGCCGCGGAGCTGTCGGCGGTCCTCCCCTTCCTCGTAGACATGGCCCGGGGCGCGGACCGGCAACGTGTCCGCGCGGTCCTGCGGCACCTCTGCGAGGGTCCCCAGCCGTGGGTCCCCACCCGGGGGATGGCGGTGTTCCGGCTCATCGACGCCGCGCTCGAGCTCTTGAACCGGCTCGAGGAGGATGAAGGGTAGCCTCGGCGTAGCGCGAGGCGGGGCGACCCCGCCGCACGATCCGGCGAACCTCCGCTGCAACAATCTGCACGGCGACGTGCAGGGGGGTGCCCGGTAGGAGTGCGGGGCTCGGAGATCCCCATGTACTTTCTCGCCCTCCTCTCGCCGCTCGCCCTCCTCGTCCTCGGATGCGGCTTCTTCCCCACCGACGCGCCCCAGGCGACCGGGCCCTCCGCGCCGGTCGCCGCCGGGGGCACGGGCCTCGCCACGGGCGTGAGCACCCAGCTCGGCGCCAGCGGCAGCCTGGAGGCCTGCGGGCTGACGGCGTCCGCGCCCACCTCGTGGGAGCTCGTCGCGGCGCCGAAGAACGGGCTCCTCGACACCTACGCGCTCCACCCGGACTCCGCGGCCTGGGCGGGCTGGGATGCCCGCAGGACGATGGACCTGACGAGCTTCCCTGCGGGCTCAAGGAGCGCGGAGATGGCGACGGCGACGGCGGAGTTGGGCCGCACGCCGGACCCCGCCAGCGCGTACGGCGTGTCCGAAGGCTACGACACGGAGGGCGAGGCCTGCGAAGTGTACCTCTACACCGTGCTCGTGGAGCCCACGACGGACGGCTGGCAGGTGACCGAGGTGGGCCGTCACGCGATCCTCCCGCCGCCCGTGCCCGTCGACGGCTCGGATCCCGACGCGAAGACGGCCTGCGGGCTCGACCGCGCGAACATCACCAAGGTAGATCCGTGCGGAACACGCATCACCCGGGTCTCCGACGTCACGGCCCAGACCTCGAGCAGCCCCCTCACGGGCAGCAAGCTGCAGGGCGCGAGGGGCATCGCCCGCGAAAGGGGGCCGTGGTCCGAGACGGAGTCCCTCCTGGTCGCGCGGCTCGGGCCCCCGACGCAGGTGGAGGGCGCCCACCACATCTGGGCCGTACGGGACGGCGAGGCCTGCGTGTGGTTCGACGTGGAGAAGGGCTGGACGGAGACCGTCCTCGGCGATGCCTCGGTCGACCCCACGCAGCTCGTGGGGGCGATCGTCGAGCCGTACGTCGCCCTCGAGGAGTACCCCTACTACGACGAGTGCATGGCCGTCACCGGGGCGTAGCCCCGCCGCGCGGTCAGGGCGTCGACGCCGCGGCGAGCGCCGCCCACCCGACGTAGAGCGAGCGGGGGTCGGTGTGTTGCCGCGCCGCGAGATCCCGCGCTTCGGCCACCAGCGCGCGTGCCGCATCCGGCTCGCCGCCGGCGAGGGCCACCTCCGCCCGCAAGCAGAGGAGCGGCACGTCGAAGCGTCCGCCCAATCCACTCGGTTCGGGCGCGGCCAGGCGCCTTGCCTGCGCGTGGTCGCCCCGCCGCGCCGTGACGACGCCACGCACGGCGCGGGGGAGGGGCGTCCGATCGCCGAGGGCCTGGCGCACCTGTTCGGCCTCCAGGGCCAGGCGCGCGGCCTCGTCGTCGTTCACGGCCAGCGCGATCATCGCCGCGAGGGAGAGGTGGTGGAGGACATCCCCCTCGGTCGCGTGCGTCCGCGCGTGCGTCGCGAGCCGGGCGAGGCCGGCGAGCGCCTCGACGGGATGGCCCAGCAGGGCCCGGACGAGGAAGTAGTTGTGGGTGGCGAAGGAGTCGGGCGGCTCGGCCAGCGCCCCGAAGCCCGCCTCCGCCGCCTCGAGATCGCCGCGCATCACGTGCTGGAGCGCGAGCTGGCCGCGGGCCTCCCGCTGGCGTGCCGGGCGATCGACGGCGCGCACCAACGCCGAGCGCACCGCCCGCTCCGCCTCGGGCCAGCGCCCGAGCGCCGAGAGCACGGTCCCCATCGTGAGGCACGAGCGCATCTCCCCCTCCACGTCTCCCACCGCACGGCAGGCGGCGCGCGCCTGTTCGAGCAGCGGGAGCGCGCCCGCGGAGTCCCCCCGCGTTTGGCGGACCCGCGCGAGGTTGGCGGTCGTGCGCGCGGTCAGGCGCTGATCGTCGCTCGCCGCGCAGCGCGCGAGGAGCGGTGCACAGGCCTCCTCGAGCTCGTCGTGGAGCCCGAGCGTGCCGAGCACGCGCACGCATTGCGCGAGCAGGTACCGATCGTGGGGCGGCTCCGCCCCCGGCACGAGCCGCTCGGCGAGGACCAGCGCCGGTTGGAGCTTGCCCGCGTCGAAGAGGACACGGACGAGGTGGAGCCCCGCCCGCGCCCGCGCCGCGGGCGACTCCAGGGTCGCCACCAGGCGTTCGAGCCCGGAGCGGAGGGCACCATGTTCGGGGGGAGCCGCCGACGCCTCGTACGGCTCCGCCGCCCAGAAGGCTTCGACCCGGGCGACCGTGTCGGGCCCGACCGGCGAGACCGCCGCCACGGCGTGCCACGCGGTGACGCGGTCGCCGTCCACCGTCCGGAGCAGGCCGAGCGCGGTGAGCTCCTGGAGCACGTCGTCGCCGAGCTCAGCGGACGCGGCGGCGCGCACGAACACGCCGGGCGTGACCGGACCGCCGAGCGCCACGACCAGCGCCAGGGCCGCGCGGAGCGGGGGGGCGAGGGCGGCCACGCGGGCCTCGGCGTCGGGGAGCCGCTCGGTGAGGAGGAGGCGCACCACCCCCACGGTGCCCAGCGCGGGCCAGGCTTGCGCGGCGCGCGCGAGGCGGCCGCGGAGCCCATCGGCCGCGGCGCCGATCGTGTCGAGCTCCGCATCGGCGGCCTCGACGCCGAGCGTACGAAGAAGCGCGCGGGCCTCGGCGTCCCCGAGCGGTCCCACCCAGATCGCGCGCTCGCCCACGGCGCCGGTCGGCGTGGACGCGACGAGCGGCGCCGGAGCGTCGGGCGACGCGGCGGCGAGCTGCGCGGCCACCGTGTCGCGGCCGCTCCCCGGGGGGCCCCACACGACCACCGCCCGCTCCGTGCTCGCCGCGGGGGGCACGTAGGCCACCCCGTCCCCGTGGTGCGACACGAGGTTGCGGGGATGCTCGGGGTCGGGCTCGACCTTCTTCACCAGCCGCCGCCAGGTGAAGTACGGCGCGCGCGACACCACCGACGGGGCGAACCGCCACACGTGCTCGTGCAGCGCCTCCCAGGTCACCACCTGGTGCGGACGCTCCGCCAACCACGCGAGGAGCTCGGCCTCCCGGGTGGTGAAGGTCTCGCCGTCGAGCGTGCGCGCGCGCAGATCGATGGCCCGCCCTCCGTCCAGGAGCATGCGATCGGTCACGACGAACCTCCGCGCCACGGGGGCGATAGCCCGTCCAGCGATCGAGCACCATCGGGACGGTGAAGAAGCCGCTCCGCCCGGCGAGTATCAGTCTCCGCCTTCGAACTCGTCATGGTCGACACACCCGAGCTGGTCGGGCAGCGTCGACGCGCGCACGCACACACGCGTCGTGTCGCTGTCGACCTCCCAGGACTCGCCCACCCAGACGCGGTCGAGGCCGCCGCCGTCGTCGATGAAGACGCCCACCCCGAGCTGCGAGGTGGCGTCGAGGGGCTCGAACCCGATGGTGGCGCGATCGAGCGCCCCGTTCAGGTGGACGCGGCCGAGATCCTGGTCGAGGAGCGCCTGCTCCACCGACCACACCGCCTCGCCGGTAACGTCGACGCGGCCATCGGCGGTGGTGAGGGTCCACGCCACGAAGCCGTCCACCGACACGAGGCACGCGTCGGGCGGGCCGTAGCTGAGCTCGCGGGCGCCGGTGGGGCTCGTGACCAGGGTGAGCTCGGTGGTGGTCCCGTCATCCCAGGTGAGCGTGTCGGTGAAGGTGCCGATCCCCCACGCCAGCAGGTCGGCGGCAGACACGCCGGTGGTGGTGGGCGCGTCCCAGGCGAGGTCGGTCTGGTCGGGGGTGTCCCAGTTGCATGCGTCTGCGACGGTGTCTGTGGACGGTTCGGAAGTGGGGCACGCGTCGAGCAGGAAGAGCAGCATCCCCCATGGTACCCACGTTTCCGCCCGGCCGCCCGGCCAGCGCCAGCAAACAGAACGCCCCTGGAGTTGATTCCGACGCGTCGCGGTCCTAGCTTCTGGGCATGAGCATGGAGCACATCGACCACGTCGTCGTCCTCATGCAGGAGAACAACTCGTTCGATCGCGTGCTCGGGTGGATGACGCCCGAGGCCAACGGGGTGGACGGCATCGGGCCCGGCTACTCCAATCCCGTCTACGGCCCGCTCTACGCCGACGGGGAGCGGATCTTCGCCGAGCCGGGCGCGAGCATGATCCCGCCGGGCGCCCCGCACCAGTTTCCGGACATGTGGGCGCAGCTCTGGCCGCGGGACGGGATGGCGAACGAGGGGTATGCCGCGGTGCAAGCCAACTACGCACGCGGCCGGACCCGCACCCCCGAGGCGGAGGTCGAGCTCGTCCGCGAGGTGATGCGCTACCACCGGAAGGACGATCTCCCGATCACCCGTGACCTCGCGCTCCACTTCGCGGTCGCCGACCGGTGGTTCGCGTCGATCGCGTCGAACACGTGGCCGAACCGCTACTTCCTGCACATGGGCACGTCCCCCACCGGGGCCATGCCGCTCCCCCAGTTCGGCGCGCGGCCCACCATCTTCAGCCGGCTGTCCGAGGCCGGCCTGGACTGGCGCATCTACGTCGACGGCCCGGCCTGCATCTACACCAGCGGCGCGGTGCTCCGGGAGATCACGCGCGAGGCGCGGGCCCGGCGGCGGCGCGGCGTGTCCCCTGAGCAGGCGAGCCCGCTCCGTGCCTACGACCGCTTCGCCTGCGACATCTCGCGGGCCCGCCCGCTCTCGGGAGACCCCGCCCACCTCGCCCACCTCTCGGCCCGCGGCATCGACGCGGCTCCGGTCCCGCTGCCGGCGTACACCTTCATCGAGCCGCGCCACCTGAACGCCGGCGCCCGGCAGGCAAACAACGATCACCACGGCAAGCACAAGGTGTGGGGCCAGCGGCTGCTCGCCGACCTCTACAACACCCTGCGCGCCGACGAGGCCGTGTGGCGCCGGACCCTCCTGATCGTGCTGTACGACGAGAACGGGGGCTACTACGACCACGTCCCGCCGCCCGAGGCGCCGCACCCGCGCAAGGCGCGCCCCGTCGGGAAGCTGCGCCCCGGCTCGATGGAGCGCTACGGCGGCCGCATCCCCGCGCTGCTGATCTCGCCCTGGATCCGTCGGGGTGCGTATTCGCACGTGTGCGATCACACGTCGGTGCTCGCCTTCCTCGAGCACCGGTTCGGGCTCGCGCCGCTCTCCCGCCGCGATGCGCTCGCCGACAGCCTCGCCGACGCGCTGTGCGACACCTACACGCCTGGGCCGCTCCGCCTGGAGCCGCCGCCTCCGCCCGCCGACGTGGGCGTGCACCTCGCCGGCGAGGCCACGAGCGAGCTCGAGCACGATCTCCAGCGCCACCTCGCCGACCTCGACGGGGTCGACGGAGATGCCGAGATCGCCACGCTGACCGAGCACGAGCTGTCGCGGCGGGCCGAGGAGCGGGCGGACCGGCTCCGGCGGGCGCTGCTGGCGTAGGCGAGCGAGCGCAGCGCGCCGTGCCTATTCGGCGGCGGTCGTGGGCGGCGTTCCGTGGACCGGCGTGGTCAGGGCGGTGCCGTCTCCGACGATGACACACAAGGCCTTCGGGACGACACAGAACTCGATCGTCCGCCGCGGCCCTGGCAACTCCATGTCGGAGTTGGTCGGCACCGGGTCGACGGTGGTGATGCGGACCCGCGCCGCGCGGTAGTTCACCACGTCGTCCGACTTTCCGGAGGCGGCCACCAGGAAGTGTCGGGAGAGGGCCGCGCCGCCCATCCCGTCGTACACGGAGATGTCGAGGAGCCCGTCGTCCATCCTGGCTTCGGGCGCGGCGAGGAGGTTGTTTCCCATCAGGGGCGCGTTGGACACGGTCACGAGGTGGGTGGAGGGCTCGAGGACGAGCTCGTCGAGCTCCACCCGCATCGTCTGCGGGTGGGCCTCGAACAGCTGGCGTACCCCGCGGACGAACGGGTTCCAGCGCCGCTTCTCGATCGCCTGGCCCGTGAGCGCCGCGACCGCGAGGAGGCCGACGCCGGCGCAATCCAGGAAGTATTTGACCTGCGGCCGCCCCTCACCGGTGATGCTGCCGACGTCGATCTGCCGGGTCATCCCCATGCCGATGAGCGCGCAGGCCTCCTCGATCTCCAACGGGATCCCGAGCGACCGTGCCACGTTGTTCATGGTCCCCGTCGGGACGATCCCCAGGATCGTCGAGCTGCCCACCATCTGGGATGCCACGTCCTGGAGGGTGCCGTCGCCGCCCGCGACCACGATGAGGGGGCAACCGGACGCGACGGCCTCGCGGGCCTGCTTCCGCGCGGCGTGCCCCGAGGTCTTGAGGCCGACCTCGGCCTCGATGCCGTGGGCGCGGAGGGCGCTGATCACCTGGGACAGGCGAAGCGCGTTGTCCTCCGAGTCGCGGCCGGCGGAAGGATTGAAGATGAGGTGGGCGGGCCGCAGCGGACCGTCGTCCGCGTCCTCCTCGCCGAGGTGCCGCTTCCGGGGCTCGGCGAGCCGGGTCTCGAGGTCGGCGATCGCCTCCTCCAGCGCCCGCAGCTTCGCCTTCCGTCTCGTCAGGCGAGCCTCGGCCTCCGCGACCTTCTCGGCGCGCGATCGGTGCTTCTCCTGCCAGCGATGAAGCGTGGTCAGGAGCCGATCCTGGGAGGGGTCCTTCGACATCGGGGGGCTCCGCGGACGGATTGAGGTCAGCTACGCCCGGATGTCATAGCCCTCCGCGCGCCCGCCCCCCCCACGGCTGCTACACACCCTGCGCATCGGTGACAGGGTGCAACAGCCGCCACCAAAGGGCGGCATCTCCCGTCAGTCGCATCGCCCGATGGACACGTCGTCCACCGCCTGGAATTCGTGCCAGTTGGCGGACGTGCCGCCCGTGAAGCCGAGCCGG
Organism: Deltaproteobacteria bacterium; assembly: GCA_036676765.1. Lineage (GTDB taxonomy): Bacteria > Myxococcota_A > UBA796 > UBA796 > SXON01 > CAJBVW01. Next base: position 10,596 of record JAKFCH010000120.1, on the reverse strand, counting down.
ATCGGCATGTCGGGCTGCTCCCAGCTCGCGGAGATCCGTTCGGTGCCCTCGGCGGACACCCGCACGGTCGCGATGTCCTCCTTCCACGTGTAGACGATGCGCACGTCGTGGGGATCGCCGTCGTCCCACATGAAGTCGGTCAGGTCGGCGGTGTCGATGGTGATCTCGACGTCACCGAGCACGGTGATGCCGTTGCCCGACCGCTCGGTGGGGTCCTCCCACGTGTCGATCCCCACGGCGTGGCCGTGGAGGCCGAAGAAGCCGAGCGACGGGCCCGGCCTCCCCACCTGGGTCTCGGGCACCTCCCCGTCGAGGAACGCGAAGGTGATGCCGTCGTCCCCGCCGTCGCAGCACATCTGCGTCGTGAAGGTGATGTCGAGGCCGACGCTCGCCTGGTGCGTGGTCGTGAGCAGCGCGGCGCCGGCGGAGTCCTCGGCGTTCGCGGTGAGCTGCAACGCGCCGCCGTCGACGGTCGCGTCCCCGTTGAGGGAGAGCCCCTCGGGCGCCGTGGCGAAGTCGGTGGTGAAGAGCGGGGTGGCGACGGTCGCGTCGTCACAGTCGTCGCACACGTTCGACGCGCCGGGGTGCACGTCGGCCTTGAAGTCGTCGCAGTCGTCGCACCCGGGCGTGCCGTCCCCGTCCTGGTCCGCGGTGGGCTCGATCCCGTCGCAGTTGCGGTCGACGGGGTCCTCGCAGTCCTCCTCGGGCGCGTCGGGGTGGGTGGCGGCGTCGGTGTCGTCGCAGTCGTCCGTCGTGTGCGAGAGGCCCGGCTCGCCGCGGCACGCGAGCTGCTGCTGGCCCTCGACCCCGTAGCCATCCCCATCCAGGTCCGGGTAGAGCAGCTCCTGGTTGGTGGCGGCCTCGTCCGTGCGGCCGTCACAGTCGTCGTCGAGATCGTTGCAGCGCTCCGACGCCTCGGGGTTGATGCGGGCGTTCGTGTCGTCGCAGTCGACGTCGTCGGTGAAGCCGTCCCCGTCGGCGTCGACCGGGGCGGCCGCGGTGTCGGTGTCCTCCGTGTCGGTGTCGGCGGCGGAGTCGTCTGAATCGACCTCGTCGGCGGGCTTGGGCGTGCAGGCGAGCAGGAAGAGGAGGGGGAGGAGCGATCGCATGCCTCTACCATAGCGGAATCGTCGCCCCGCGGCGTGCCCGATGATGGCCGGAACACGCGCGCGGCGGTACCCGAGGAGCAGGAGCTCCCACGTTGCCACGTCGTCCATCCCCGCTCCTCGGCGATCCGTGGTGGTACGAGAAGCACCCCATCGCCCGCAGCGAGCCCCTCGTCGGGAACCACGCGTGCGACGCGATCGTCGTGGGCGGCGGGGTCGCGGGGCTGCACGCGGTGCTGCGGCTGGCGGACGCGGGCGCCGAGGTCGCGCTCGTGGAGGGCACGGTCTGCGGCGGGGGGATGTCCGGGCGCAGCTCCGGGTTCCTCACGCCGGACAGCGAGCTCCAGCTCCACCAGCTCGTCGGCCGGTACGGTCCCGCGGACGCCGCCCGGCTGTGGCGGCTCGCGCGGGCCGGCGCGGGGATGATCGCCAACGCGGCGCGGGCGTACACGATCGACTGCGATCTGATCGCGGTGGACTGCCTCTACGTGGGCATCGGCGACGCGGGGGTCGAGGCGATCCGCGAGGAGGCGGAGGCCCGCCGGGCGGTCGACCTCGGCGGGGACCACCTCGACGCGGCGGCGCTCGCCGCGCTCCACCCCGGCGGCTACGAGGCGGGGCTCGCCTACGGGGGCACCTGGGCGGTCGACGCCTTCGGCTACTGCCAGGGGCTCCGCCGCGCGCTGATCGCACGGGGGGTGCGGGTGTACGAGGGGAGCCCGGTCACCACGATCGAGGGCACCACGGTCCGGACGCCGCTCGGCGCCGTCCGTGCCCCCCACCTGGTCGTGTGCGTGAACCGCATGCCCGCCGCGCTCAACCCGCGCGCGAGCGAGCGGGTGTACCACGCGCAGACCGTGCTGACGGTGAGCGAGCCGCTCGCGCCCGCGCAGATCGACCAACTGTTCCCCGCGCGCCGGTTCCAGGTTTGGGACACCACGACCGTCTACTCCTACTACCGCCTGACCGGCGACGATCGGCTCCTCCTCGGGGGCGGCTCCGCGGTGTCCACCTTCGCCCGGCGCGCGCTACGCTCTCCCCGGGTGGTGGACGCGGTGATCCGTGGCTTCCGGGAGCGCTTCCCGATGCTCGAGACGCTACGCTTCGAGCGCTGGTGGCCGGGCCTCATCGACGTGACACGCGATCTGATGCCAATCGTGGACACCGACCCCGAGGACCCCCGCGTCTCCTACGTCCTCGGGGCCCCGGGGCTGCCGTGGGCGGCCTGGTGCGGTGACCACGCCGCCCGGCGAATCGTGGCGCCGGAAACCGAGGCCCTCGGCCACGTCTTCGGTTGGGACCGCCCCGCGTTGGTGCCGACGGGCCTCCCGGCGGTGTTGGGAAAGCCCCTCAGCTTCGCGATCGACATCCTCCAGGCGCGTCGACCCGACTGACACGTTGCCGATTGGCACGAGGAGGCTGCCGGAGATCCCGGCAGCCTCCCGCCAGGCTGGGGGTCAGTCGATGCGGTACGGCCGCGAGGCGTCGTCGTCGACGTTGGGAGGCGCCTTCTCGCTGCCGACCTTGATGTCGGTGGCGCCGGCCCGCTCGAAGATCTCCTTGGCCGACTTCTCCTGCTCGTGGGTCGTGACGTGGGCCGAGATCAGGATGTTTCCACCCCGGATCTTCCCCTCGTAGGCCTTCGCCTCGAGCTCGGGGATGCCCAGGCCCACGAGGGCGCCGGTGACCCCGCCGACCGCGGCGCCCACCGCCGCGCCGCTCAACGCGGCCATGATCGGGCCGGCGGCGATGAAGGGGCCGATCCCCGGGATCGCCAGGGCGCCGATGCCGGCGAGCAGGCCGAGCGTGCCACCGACGACACCGCCCGCGCCGACGCCGACCGAGGCACCCTCGGGCGCCTTGGTGTTCTGCTCGTGGGCGAAGTCGCGCGTGCCCGCCTTGTCGGGGAACAGCGCCGAGATGTCGTCGTCCGCGAAGCCGACGTACTTGAGGTCCTCCACGATCCGGACGGCCTGGTACTCGGTCGATGCGATGCAGAATACGGCCTTTGCCATGGTACTCACTCCTGGGGTTGGTGGAACACGGAGCCCGCGGCGGGCACTACCTGGGCTGGATCTCGAGCTGGTTGTCCACGCGGGTGACACCGACCACCGCCTTGGCCTTGGCGTCGATCGAGGCCTTCTCCGCCTCGCTGGCGACCGGGCCCCGCAAGGTGACCACGCCGCCGGACGTGATGATCTTCACGTTGTCGGCGTTGGCCGAGAGCGCCTCGTCCGCCAGGACGGCGCGCCGGATCTGGGCGGTGATCTCGATGTCGGGCCCGCTCTCGGACTGGTCGAGCGGGGTGAGCGTGCCACCGTCCCGATCCCGCTCGTTGCGGGCGGTGTTGTCCGCCTGCGCGGTGGCCGGGTGCTCCACGCGGTCGGGCTTGGCGTCGCCGCGCGCGGCTTCCCGCGGAGTGTCGATCTCGTCTTCACATCCTGCGAGCGTGAGGGGCGCGAAGGAGAGGAGGAATCCGAAGAGGACGCGATTGTTCACAGCTGTCTCCCTGTTGACGCGTACGGTTGGCCAGAGCTGCCGAATTCGGCTCTGCGGTGTGGCGTCTTGGCCGTAGCACGTGGCTCTCGGATGTGTCCATGCGGCGATGCACACAAGTCGGCCGGAGCACCGATCCGGCGGGACGGTCGCTCCGGGTTCGGCGGTGCCGGTCGGGCGCTACGGAGCGCGGGGCATGGCGGGAAATATGCTGTAGTTACGGAAGCTTGTCGCGTGACTTGCGAGCGACCGCCGACCGTTCGTGCGCGCTCGGGCCCAGGCCGGCGTGACGAAAGTCAGCACGTTCCACGGTGGTGCGCCGCGCGCAAACGGGAACTTTCCTGTCACTCGTTCCGGGTTTCCCCCTCGCATGCTTCGTTCGACCCGCTCCGCGCTACCAAGCTCGTCGGATTGTAACGAAGTGCCTCCAGTCGCGGCTCGTTCCGGCCGGGTGCCGGATCTCGAAGGCGCCGGGGGGCGCCCGCCGGGTGGTACAACGGCCCCGGAGGCACCATGGCCAACGAGTTCGCCGGGCAGACCACGCACTCCGCCGAGTTCTTCGGCGACACCCGCGACGATTGGTACGCGGACGACTTCCTCGCGCTCGTCGGGGCGCGGTGGGGCCTCGGAGCGGTGGGGTCGGCGCTGGACGTCGGCTGCGGCGCCGGGCACTGGGGCCGTGCCCTCGCGCGTGTCCTCCCGGCCGACGCGCGGATGATCGGCGTCGATCGCGAGCCCACCTGGGTCGCCGCGGCCGCCGCGCGCGCCCGGGCCGCGGGCCTCGGGGATCGGTTCTCCTTCGGGGAGGGCACGGCCGACGCGCTCCCGTTCCCGGACGACACCTTCGACCTCGTCACGTGCCAGACGGTCCTCATCCACTGCCCGGACCCCGCCGCCGTGCTCGCCGAGATGGTCCGGGTGACCCGCCCCGGCGGGCTCGTCGCGGTGGCGGAGCCCAACAACCTGGCCGGGCCGCTCATCGACGCCTCCGCGCTCACCCTCCCCGTCGAGACCGTGCTCGGGCTCGTGCGCCTCCAGCTCCAGTGCGAGCGGGGCAAGGCCGCCCTCGGGGAAGGGGACATCTCCCTCGGCGAGCTCGTGCCCGGCCTGTTCGCGCGGGCCGGCCTCGCCGAGGTGCGCGTGTTCCTGAACGACCGCGCGTCCTCGCTCCTCCCTCCCTACGCCACCCGGCGCGAGCGCGCCCTCGTCGACGAGCTGGCCTCGTCCGTCGAGCGGGAGATGTGGATGTGGTCGCGCGTGGACACCGAGCGGTACTACCTGGCGGGCGGGGGGGATCCCGCCGGCTTCGTGGCGCTCTGGGACATGGCGGGCGAGCGCGCCCGAGCCGCTCTCGCCGCGATCGGCGAGGGGCACCACACCAGCGCCGGCGGCTCGATCATGTACCTGGTGTCGGGGCGGAAGGGCGCCTGACCGGTCGGTCGGGGTGAATCATCAGCGGTCCAGACCCAGTCCACCCCAGTACCGGTCTTCGCACCCCTGCACGGCGGCGGGGGTGAGCGGCATCTCCCGGGGGGTGATCACCAGCGAGCGGCCCACCAGCTCGGCCTCCGGGGCGAAGCACTTCACGTAGCCGTCGGGAGGCTTGCGCTCGTGCGCCATGTTGCGGCCCTTGCGTAGCGCGGGGTTGCGTGCAACCACCGCGTCGTTGAGCCCCAGGACGTCGAGGACCGCAACCTGGGGCAGTGTCCACCCCAGCACGCCCACGCTCGTCCTCGCGATCACCGGGATGTCCGCGTCGACCGCGTTGCGGGAGGCCCACGCGGCCACGACCTCGGCGGTAGGCGGGCGGTCGGGGTAGACCGAGGCCAGGTGCGTGCCGAACACCGCGTGCTCCTGGTGGCGCATCCCGACGTGGTGTCGGATGAGCCACCCCTGCAACGCGTCGAACGCGCCGGCGTAGGCCTTCAGCGGCCGCGGCAGGAGCGGCGCGACCGGGACGACCATCATGTGGGTCCGGCCGCGGGTGGTGAGCCCGTGGGTGGCCGACCAGTGGGCCCATGGGACCGGGAGGGACAGCGCCAGCTGCACGCCCAGCACCGCCCCGAACAACGCCGTCGAGACGCCGACGGCCCCGAGCGCCCCGAGCAGGGCGAGCCAGGAGAGCGGGACGAGGTGGGCGTAGATCCGGTACTCGAAGTGATCCCCGCCGACCCAGAACGTGTACCAGGCGGCGTGCGCGAGCACCGCAACGGCGGCGATCTGCCAGGGTCGATATCGCCACCGGTCTCCGCGGAGGAGCCAGACCGCGCCGGTGGCGAGCACCGCCGCCAGCCCGAACCACCACGCGCACTCGAGGAGCCAGGAGGCGACGTAGCGCCAGCCGGACTCGAAGAACGGCTGCCCCACCTTGGCGTACCAGGTGTTCGGCAGCCAGAAGCCGTAGGTCTGTTGCCGCCAGATGAGGTGGGCGCCGACGAGGCCGAGCGGCAGGACCGCGAGCGGTCGGAAGGCTCGCCACTGGAGGGCAAGGAGCGCGCCGGTGGCGCCCACGAACAGGAGCCCGTCGGGCCGGCAGAGCGCGAGGAGCCCGGAAAGGAAGCACACGCGGAGCTGGCTCCCGAAGGTCGGAGACAGGCGGGCTGCGGCGAACACCCAGGAGAGCAGCAGGAAGGTGGCCAGCGGTGTCTCCAGGCCGGAGCTGGTCCACGCCAGGAACGTGCGGTTCGACACGGTCCCCGCCAGCACGAGGAGGACCCCGAGCGGCCGCCAGGGCGCGAGCCCGGGGGCGAGCGGCACGTGCCGCGCCATGCGCCATACCTGGACGATCGAGCCGATCGAGCACACCAACCCCAGCTCCGCGGCCACCTGGGGCGGCGCGAGGCCGGTGAGGCGCCACGTTCCGTCGAGCAGGACGACCCAGAGAAAGCTCGTGTAGCCCTCGACCGGGCGGAACGGCGGCGGGTTCCACGTGTAGCCGAAGCCCGCCACCGAGTTGCCGACGTAGCGGAACGCGATGTACGCGTCGTCACAGAGAAACCGGAAGGTGTACCAGCCCCATGCGAGCGCGGCGAGGGCGACGATCAGGAGGGCCCGATGCACGAGAGCCTCGGCCCGGCGTTCGGGCCCCGGCGTGGCCCCGCGATCGCTGGAAAACTCTCCGGGCTCCATTCCTTCCCTTGAGCGTCGTGCCCCCTAACGCGCTCGGGTGGCGGAAACGGTACCTACAACCTATGGTCGTAGCGCGAGAACACCTCGTACCCGTAGAGGATCACCCCCGCCAGGGCGACCATGTACACCATGAACCCGAAGGTGAAGAGGGCGACATCGCTCACGACGAAACCCGCGCCTTCGCACCCGCGATCAACAACGCCCCGAGGGCGAGGATCGAGGGCACCCACAGCCCCACGAAGAGGCCCTGCTCCTCCTCTCCCCCGAACCAGAGCCAGACGGACAACAGGAACGCCAGGAACGCTGCCGACAGGAACAGCACCTTGACGCTCAACATGGGATCCCGCTTCTCGGCCTCGCCGAACATCGTGCCCCCCTCCTCGAAAGACCCGTGAGGGGGTCGGATCCTCCCCTCTTCGCCACGAGTGAGCGGAGGCGGGTTCAGGCCGTCGGGGCCTCGGCCTCTCGCTGCATCGCCTCCCACAACATCTCCACCTGCTCGCGCTCGGTCGGGTACGACCCGATGGACACGCGCACCATCCAGCGCCCGTCGAGCTTCGCCGGGGTGACATAGGCCTCGCCGCTGCCGTTCAATCGCTCCGCCCAGGCGAGCGTGTGGCGATCGAGGGCGTCCTCGTCCAGACCGGGCGGCTCGTGGCGTACGCACACGGTCTGGAGCACCACCGGGGCGAGCACGCGCCACGCCGCGCGCGCGCGGACCTGCTCGCCGAGCCACGTGGCGTTCGCGATGTCGCGCCGGAGGCGGCGCTGGATCCCGGAGACCCCCTCCGCGCGCAGCAGGAACCACAGCTTGAGCGCTCGAAAGCGGCGGCCGAGCGGAATGCCCCAGTCGCGGAGGTTCTTCACCCGATCGTCGACGTTGCTCTGGAGATAGCTCGGGTTGGTGCTCATCACCCGGATGAGGTGCTCGGGGTCGCGCACGTAGTACAACGAGCAATCGAACGCGGCGCCCAGCCACTTGTGCGCGTTGATGACAATGGAGTCCGCGGCCTCGACGCCGCGCCACATCCACCGGCACTCGGGCAGGACCATCGCGGAGCCGGCCATCGCGGCGTCGACGTGGAGCCAGGCGCCGTGGCGGCGCGCGATCCGCGCGAGCTCGCCGACCGGGTCGATGGCGGTGGTCGTGGTGGTGCCGACCGTCGCGACGATCGCGCAGGGGACCGAGCCGCGCGCGACGTCCGCGCGGATCGCCTCCTCGAGCGCGTCGGCGCGCATGGCCTGGCGCTCGTCCACCGGGACGATGCGGACGTTGTCACGACCGAAGCCGGCGAGCAGGGCCGCCTTCTCGATGGAGCTGTGGCCGTGCACGGAGGTGTAGACCACCAGGGGCTTGTCGGCGCCCTGGAGGCCGCCGCCCCCCAACGAGTACCCGCTGCTCCGCTCCCGGGCGCAGATGAGCGCGACCAGCGTGCTCGTCGAGGCCGTGTCCTGGATGACGCCGTGGAACACGTCCGGGAGGCCGAACATCTGCCTCGTCCAGTCGCACACCACCTCCTCGACCTCGGTCAGCGCCGGGCTCGATTGCCAGGACAACCCGAGCACCCCAAGGCCGCTGCTGAGGAAGTCACCGAGGATCGACGCGGGGGACGTGGCCGAGGGGAAGTAGCCGAAGAACGACGGGTGCTGCCAATGCGAGAGCCCCGGCAGGATGATCCGGTCGACGTCCCGCAGGACGTTGTCGAACGACTCGGGCTCGTCCGGCGGGGCGACGGGCAGGCGGGCGCGAACGTCCCCCGGGGTGACCTGTGACAGGACGGGTCGGCTCGCAATGTCGGTGCGGTAGTCGGCGATCCAGTCGACCAGCATGTGACCGAAGTGGCGGAACTGCTCGGGAGTCATCGATGGGCCTCGGGACGCCTGGAGAGCGTCGAGCCAGCCGATAACGTCTCGGGCGAGGGTCTCGGATCCGATGATCGGTGGGTCACCTTGCGTCATGACGGCCCGCCCCGCCCGACGCGACCCGCCCGGCGCCTACGAGATCCGGGATCCGGGAGAGTGTCCGATGGAGCGAGAAGTCGAGGTCGGCCCAGGCCTCATGGGGACATGGGGGGTGCCGTTCCGACCACGCGGGGTCGTGGTGTTCGCGCACGGCAGCGGGTCCAGCCGCCACAGCCCCCGCAACCGCCAGGTCGCCGCGGCGCTGCAGGACGCCGGGTTCGCGACGCTGCTGGCCGACCTGTTGACCGCGCGAGAGGACGCGGTCGATCGCGTGACGCGCGAGCACCGCTTCGACATCCCCCTGCTCGGCGGCCGCACCGTGGACGCCGTGCGGTGGGCGGTCGCGCAGCGGGAGGTGAGCGGGCTCCCGATCGGCACGTTCGGCGCCAGCACGGGCGCCGCCGCCGCCCTGATCGCGGCCGCGGAGGAGCCGGGGCTGGTCGGCGCCGTCGTGTCCCGCGGCGGGCGCCCCGATCTCGCGGGTGACGTGCTCCCGCGCGTGCGGGCGCCGACCCTGCTCCTGGTGGGCGGGTTCGACGACCAGGTCATCCAACTCAACCGGATGGCGTTGGCGCGCCTCACGTGCGAGAAGAAGCTCTTCATCGTACCCGGCGCCACGCACCTGTTCGAGGAGCCGGGCACGCTGGAGCGGGTCTCGGACCTCGCCACGGCGTGGTTCCAGCGGTGGCTCGTCGGCGCCATGATCCCCGAGCCCGCGGCTCCCTGACGGAGGGGCCTGCGGACCTTGGTGCCGCGCCCTTCGTCCGACGTCCCCCGGGCGCCCCGCCGCCCGCCGAGCCGGGCGTCGTCGGCCCCCTTCCAGGCTCGGGCCGGAGGCCCTCGGTCGCCCGCGCTCCGGGGCGGAGCGCGGGCGGACCGGCGCGCCCGGGCGCGCGCCGCCTTCCGGGCGCCTGGCGCGGATCTTTGCCCGCGGGGCCTTTACGTTTCCGCGTCGACGGCGCATCCTCCCGCGCCCCGGCCGTCGTGGCCGCATTCGGGAGGCTCTCCGCGCGTGAAACGCTCCATCGACGCGACCGTCGCGGACGGCCCCGAGACGAACGCCCTCGCCGGCCTCCCCGTGCTGACCTCCCGCTACCTGGATCTCGGGGTGCTCGGCGCCGGCGGGATGGCGGTGGTGCACCGGGTCCTGGATCGGCTGCTCGGCCGGCGGGTCGCGATGAAGGTGCTCGCCGGGCACCTCGCCGGCGATCCGACGACGCGCGCGCGCTTCCTGCGGGAGGCCCGCCTCCTGGCGGCGCTTCACCACCCCGGCCTCGTGCCCGTGCACGATCTCGGGGAGCTGCCGGACGGCCGGCCCTTCTTCACGATGGACGAGGTGCGCGGGCGATCGCTCGGCGAGGTGCTGGGCGAGGGGCGCCTGTCGTTGCCCGCCCGGATCGGCGTGCTGGGGCGCGTCTGCGCCTGCGTGGACTACGCGCACGCGATGGGGGTCCTGCACCGCGACCTGAAGCCCGGCAACGTGATGCTCGGCGACGAAGGCGAGGTGCGCGTCGTGGACTGGGGCATCGCGCGGGCGGGGTGGGTCGGCATGGGGGTGGCGGACGGAGCGGAGGTCGGGGCGCCGATCGCGGCGGCGAACGGGTCGGAGGAGCACACCCGCGCAGGCGCCATCACCGGCACGCCCGCGTACATGGCGCCCGAACAGGCGGAGGGCGACACGGCCGCCGTGGGGCCCCACTCCGATGTCTACGCCCTCGGCGCGCTGCTCTACACGCTGCTGGCCTGGCGCACGCCGTACGTCGGGCGCGACTGGCGGCAGGTGCTCGCGGGCCCCCCGCCCCCCGTCCGGGACGTGGCGGGGGCGGACCTGCCGGACGAGCTCGTGGCGCTCTGCGAGCGGGCGATGGCGCGCGCGCCCGCCGATCGGCCCGCCGCCGCCGAG
>JAKFCH010000119.1:0-29076 GCA_036676765.1 Deltaproteobacteria bacterium | reverse complement strand
ACCGCCGCCCCCCCGCCGCCTCGGCGCCGACGCCCTCGGCGTCTGGGCCCTCGCGATCCCCGGCGGCCTCGCGCTCCTGCTCGCCGCGATCTTCGCGCTGCGGGAGGCCATCGCCGCCGGCCTCGTCGGCCCGGGCGCGCGGTTCGCCCTCGGCGCCGCGGTGGGCGCCGCCGCCGTCATCGCGAGCGAATTCGCGCGGGCGCGCCGCTACGACGTGCCCGCGGCCGCTCTCGGCGGCGGGGGCGCCGGCGTGTTCTACGCGGTGCTCTACGCCGGGCACGCGCGGTACGGGCTGTTCGGGCAGGAGGTCGCATTCGGCCTGATGGCCGCCACCACGGCGATCACCCTGTTCGCGGCCGAGCGGCGGGACAGCCGCTTCATGGCCGCCCTCGCGCTGGTCGGCGGCTACCTCACGCCGATCCTGCTCTCCACCGGCGAGAACAAGGCGGTCGCGTTCTTCGGCTACCTCGGCCTGCTCGACGCGGGCATGATCCTGGCGGCGTCGCGGCGGCGGTGGACCAGCCTGCTCGGCGTGTCCGGCCTCGTCACGACGGCGCTCTACCTCGGCTGGATGGCGCAGTTCCGCGCCCCCGACCAGGTGTTCGTCGGGTTGATGGCCCCCCTGCTCCTCGGGCTGCTCTACCTCGGGGTCGCCGTGCGACGCGCCACCGCGCTCTCCGAGGCGATCGTGGCGGGCGGGGCGGCGGCGCTCCTGTTCCTCGCGGCGGTCGCGTTCGTCGTCCCCGCGGACTCGCTCCGCACCGACCCCGTGACCGGGCTCTCCCTGCCGACGGGCCCCGGCGTGACCGTCTGGATGGCCCTCGCCTACGTGCTCGTCGCGCCCACGCTCCTCCTGCTCGCGGGCCGGCGGCGCGCCCGGGACCCCATCTCCCCGAACGTGCCCTGGCTCGACGGCCTCGGCGTGGGCGTGGGCGGGGTGCTGCTCGCCGCGTTCGCGGTCTCCTACACGGTGACCGAGCCGGCGCGCTGGCCGGAGGTGGCCGCCGGGCTCGTCGGCGTTCCGCTCCTCGCGGCCGCCACGGGCACGATCCTCTGGGTGATCCCCGTCGTCTACGCGGGGCTGCTCGTCGCGGTCGTGTCGCTCCCGGGCGCGCCCCCGCCGATGGTGTTCGTCGCGGGGTGCGCGGCCGTGCTCGGCCTCCTCGGCGCGGTGCTCGGGCAGACCCGCGGCCCGCGCGTGCTGCTGGTGCCGGCGCTCGTCGCCGTGGCGTCGCCGCTGCTCACGCCGCTCGCCCGCGTCGCCATGGACGGAGGCACCGTCACCCCGGAGGACCGCGCCGCCTGGTTCTTCGGCACGGTCGTCGTCTACGTGGCCTTCGCGTTCCCGCCGTTCTGGCGGCCCCGCGCCGCCGACCTCTACGGGGCCCTCTCCGCCGCGCTCGTCGGGCCGGCGCTGTTCTTCGTGTTCCACCGCCTCTGGGTCGACACGCTGGGGGACAGCGCGATCGGCGTCCTCCCCGTGCTCCTCGGCGCCGTCACGCTGACGGCCGCGGTCACGCTCGTGCGGGCCGTGAAGGTGCGCGCGGACGACCGCGAGCTCGCCATCCTCGTCACGGTCGTGCTGCTCTTCGCCTCCGCGGCGGTGCCGTTGCAGCTGTCCGAGGCGTGGCTCACCGTGGGCTGGGCGATCGAGGTGGCGCTCCTCGGCGCGCTCTCCCGCCGCCTCACCCACCCGGTCATCCGGGTGTTCGGGGGGGCGCTCGCAATGGCCGTGGCGGTGCGGCTCCTCCTCAACCCCGACGCCCTCGACTACGGCGGCGGCGAGGGGATGATCGTGCTGAACTGGACGCTCTACACCTGGGGCGTCCCCGCGGTCTGCCTGCTCGTGGCGGCGCGGCTGTTCGACGAGCCCGCGTGGTTCCGCACCGGGCTCCGCGTCATCGCCGTGCTCCTCGGCTTCGCGCTGGTGAACCTCGAGGTGGCCCACGCCTTCGCCCACGACGACCGGCTCTCGTTCTCCAGCGAGGACCTCGCCGAGAGCATGACCCGCTCCATCGCCTGGGCGACCTACGGGCTCGTGCTCATCGCGGTGGGGACCGCCCGGGACTCGCGCGGCGCCCGCCTCGCCGGGCTGTCGTTCGCGCTCCTCGGAGCGCTCAAGGTCTTCGTCGTCGACACGTGGAGCCTCTCGGGCTTCGCGCGGGTCGGCTCCTTCGCCGGCCTCGCGGTGACCCTGCTGGTCGGCGCGGTTGCGTTCCAGAGAATCGTGCTCAAGGATCGGAAGCCATGATCTTGATCTTGCAGCAAGTCTTCCAGGTGGCCCTCGCCGCCGATCCGTCCACCTACGCCCTCTCCGTCCCGGTGGAGCTCCCCCCGAGCGGCCCGGTCCGCGTGGTGCTCGGGCCCGACCTCGTCGGTGGCCATCCGGACGCCCTGCCCGGCGGGCTCCTCCTCGCGGACGCGTCGGGGCGCGCCATCCCCTACGCCGTCCTGACCTCGGCGCGCGACGCCGGCACCTCCGAGGAGGATCTCTACTTCCGCCCCACCGACGCGACGGTGTGGGAGACCGAGGCCACCGACGCCCCCATCGACGCGCTCGTGCTCGACGTGATGGACCTCGAGGGGATGGGCCCGTTCTACGCCACGGTGAGCTGGCGCGAGGGCGGCGCCGTCGTCTCCGCGCCGCGCGAGCTCCTCTACCGGGTGGACGGGCACGAGGGGCGCACCATCGATCTCCCGCACGTCGCGGGGCCCTTCCGGGTGGCGCTCCAGGCCCCCTCGGGTGACGGGCGTGGCCGCCGGGAGCCGCGCCTCGTCGACCTCACCGCGGTCCGCAACGCCCCCGACCACGTGCCGCCCATCGTCGAGGTCCTCGAGCTGTCGGCGCCGGTGCTCACCGAGGAGGGGACCGCGCGGTACACCCTGCGCCTCGGCGGCATGCGGTCGGTCCGGGCGCTCCGCTTCGGGGTGCCGGCGAGCGTCGACGTGCTCGATCGCGCCGTGACCGTGCGGCTCCCGCGCACCGAGGGCTACGGCAGGTACAGCCTCCGCAACGACTACGGGTACATCGGCCAGGTGACGGGGAACATCCAGCGCGTCCGCGTGGGCGAGGCCCGGGTGGACCGGATGGAGGTGGAGATGGCCACCGAGCCGACGGTGGGCGACACGCTGATCGTCGAGGTCGCGCTCGACCGCGGGGAGCCCCTGCCGATCGACACGATCGAGGTGGTTTCGACGGGTGCGCATCTCGTCGCCCGCGATGTCGGGGGCGGTCCCCACACGCTGTACGGCGGCGCTACCGAGGCGGCCTCGCCCTACGACCTCGCGATCGCCCTCCCGGATCTGCTCCGCGGTCCCGTAGCGCGGGTCGTCGCGCCGACCGCCGCCCCGAACCCCGCCTTCGTCGCCGTGCCGACGCGGGCCGGGGTGGACACGGCCGGGGTCGATCTCTCCCTCGCGCGCTTCCATTACGAGCGCGACATCGTGGGCAGCCCCGGGTGGGCCCGGATCCCCGTCGACCGCGAGGTGCTGGCGCGGAGCCGCGCCGACCTCGGCGATCTGCGCGTGATCGACGCCGCGGGGCAGCAGGTGCCGTTCCTGCTCTGGCGCACGGGCGACGAGGAGCCCTGGGCCACCGGGCCGCTGGAGCAGGTGGAGAAGGGGTCCACGACGCAGATCCGCGTTCCGCTCGACGGCACGGCCCCTGTGGCCTCCGTGCTGATCGAGACCAGCAATTCGGTGTTCGAGCGCGAGGTGTCCATCCTCCGGGACGCCGGCCGCACCACGGTGGCGCTCCGCCGCCTCACCTGGCAGGGCCCGACCCGCGGGGGCACGCTCTCGGTGTTCCTCGACGAGCGCATCGGGGACGCCCTGCTCGTCCGCATCGAGAACGGGGACAACCCACCGCTCGCCATCGACGCCGTGCGGGTGACCACCCCTCGGTGGGAGCTGCGCGCGCGCATCCCCGAGGGCGGCGCGCGGCTCGTGTACGGCGCGCCCGGGGTGACCGGTCCTTCCTACGATCTCTCGCTCCTGGACGAGGAGGTGCGGCGGATGCCCGTCGGGGACGCCACGCTCGGCGAGGAGCGGCCGCTGGCCGCGCCCCTGCCGGGCGTCGTGGACCGGGGCCTCACCCTCGTCGGCATCGGCCTGCTCGCGGCGGGGCTGCTCGGCATGGTCGTGCGCGTGCTGCGCGGCGTGCCGGCGCCCGCGCCCGGGGGAGCATCGGCCGAATAGGGGACGCGCGCCCGGGCGGCCAGCGCTGGCGGGAGCACCCCTCGGCGGTATAGAAGCCCCGCCCGGAGATTGTCATGTCGCTGATGGAAGAGGTCTCGGCCGAGCTCAAGAAGGCCATGCTCGCGAAGGACGCCCCCCGCACCACCGGGCTGCGGATGATCCGCGCGGCGTTCATCGAGCTCGAGAAGGAGGGCAAGGGCGAGGTGACGGACGAGCGCTGCCTCGAGTCCCTCCGCCGCCTCAAGAAGCAGCGCGAGGACTCGATCACCGCCTACGTCGCCGCCAGGCGCGAGGACCTCGCGGACGTCGAGCGCGTCGAGCTCGCCATCATCGAGAACTTCCTCCCGAAGCTCGCCGACGAGGAGACCACCCGCGCCTGGGTCAAGGAGGCCATCGCCGCGAGCGGCGCGACCTCCCCCAAGGAGATGGGCAAGGCGATGGGCGTGCTCATGAAGGCGCACAAGGCCGACATCGACGCGACGCTCGCCCGCAAGCTCCTCGAGCAGGAGCTGGGCTCGGGCTCGGGCGCCTAGGTGTTCCGTCGCATCCTCATCGCGAACCGGGGCGAGGTGGCGGCGCGCGTGCTCCGCACGTGCCGTCGGCTCGGCATCCAGGCCGTCGCCGCGGTCACCGAGCCCGACGCCGATCTCGCGTGGCTCGTCGAGGCGGACGCCGTGGCGCCGGTGGGCGGCCGCGCGGGCTACCTCGACGCCGACGCGCTGCTCGCCGCCGCGCGGGAGCACGGGTGCTCGGCGCTACACCCCGGGTGGGGGTTCCTCTCCGAGAACGCGGTGTTCGCCACCCGCTGCGAGGCCGAGCGGATCACGTTCATCGGGCCCTCGCCGGGCGCGATGCGCACCATGGGCGACAAGCAGGTGGCCCGGGAGACCATGGGGGCCCTCGGGATGCCGCTCATCCCGGGCTCCCCGGGAAATGTCGCCTCGGTAGCCGAGGCGCTCTCGATCGCCGAGGGCCTGGGCTACCCCGTGCTCCTCAAGGCGCGGTCGGGCGGCGGCGGGCGCGGGATGCGGCGGGTCGACGAGCCCGGCCAGATGGCGGACGCGTTCGGGCAGGCCAGCGCCGAGGGCCAGAGCGCCTTCGGGGACGGCACGCTCTACCTCGAGAAGCTCGTGGTCCGCGGCCGCCACATCGAGTTCCAGGTGCTCGGCGACCGGCACGGCAACCTCGTGACGCTCGGGGAGCGCGAGTGCAGCGTCCAGCGTCGGCACCAAAAGCTGCTCGAGGAGAGCCCGTCGCCCGCGCTCACCGTCGAGGAGCGGGCGCGGTTCGGCGCGATCGTGGCCGAGGCGTGTCGCAAGGCCGGCTACTACGGCGCCGGCACGGTGGAGATGCTCCGCGATCCGTCGGGCGCGCTCTACTTCATGGAGATGAACACGCGCCTCCAGGTCGAGCACCCGGTCACCGAGGCGGTCACCGGGCTCGATCTCGTGGAGCTGCAGCTCCGCGTCGCCGCCAACGAGGTCGTGAAGCCCGTCTACACGGTCTCGGGGCACGCCATCGAGTGCCGCGTCAACGCCGAGGACCCCGCCGCGGGGTTCCGCCCCGCGCCCGGGCGCGTCACGCGGCTCGTCCTCCCGCAGGGGGAGGGGGTCCGCGTCGACACCCACCTCCGCGAGGGGGACTCGATCTCGCCCTACTACGACTCGATGGTGGCCAAGGTGATCGTGCACGCGCCCGATCGCGCCGCCGCCATCGCCCGGATGGACGCCGCGCTCGCCGCCATGGTGGTCGAGGGGGTCCCGACGACCATCGCGCTCCAGCGGCGCATCCTGGCCGACGCCCGGTTCCGGGCCGGTGACTACGACACCACCTTCCTCGACGGGCTGCTCTGACGCGACCTCCGGTGCCGGTTGCCGCAGAAGCGGAGGGGCGGTTCGGGGGCCTCGCGATGCCGGCCGCGGTGGCGTTCGGCGTGACGCTCGCCCTGCGCCTGGGGCTGCTCGCGGCGTTCCCCGGCAACTACAGCTTCGACGGCTTCCAGCGGTGGGCGGGGCGGGACCACGTCCTCGTCCAGGCCTGGCTCCCGGTCACCCAGCTGGTGATCGCGGGCGTCGCCGCGCTCGGCGGAGGCGTGCTG
This sequence comes from Deltaproteobacteria bacterium, assembly GCA_036676765.1. GTDB lineage: Bacteria > Myxococcota_A > UBA796 > UBA796 > SXON01 > CAJBVW01. The sequence continues at coordinate 22,781 of JAKFCH010000119.1, read as the reverse complement.
AGCGCGCGGGTCGCGATGGCCGTGCTCGCGGCCGGCGCCGTGGCGGCGGGGGTCGTGGTGGCGGGGCTTTTCGGGGGCCGGTTGGCGGCGTGGACGTTCTTCGTGCCCGCCTGCTACGGGCCGTTCCTCGTGTGGGGCGCCGCGCTCTACCAGGAGGGCACGTTCCTGCTGGTGCTCTTCGGCGGGCTCGCCCTCGCGCTCTCGGGGCGGCTGGCGCTGGCCGACGTGGTCATCGGCCTCCTCGGGCTCGTGCGGTACGAGGGGTGGCCCTGCATCGCGCTCTACGTGGCCTGGCGTCGCGATCCGCGCGCGCTCGTCGGGCTCTGGGGCGTGTTGGTGTGGCTCGGTCTCCGCTACGGGCTCGATCTCGAGGGCCATCGCGCCTCGCCCGCCGACTTCGACGACTGGGAGGGGATGGGCGCCCGCACCACCCTCGACTCGTGGTCCAAGGACGCCGTCCGGCTGTTCTGGGCGGCGTTCCAGTCCGGCGGCGTGACCTGCTTCGTGGCCGCCTGCGTCGGCATCGCGACCGCGTGGCGCCGCCGCGGCGTCCTGCTCGTCGCGGCCATGGGGCTCGCGCAGGTCGCGGCGGTGTCGGGCTGGATGGCGGGGCTCGAAGCGGCGACCTACCGCATGCTGGTCGTGCCCGTCGCGATTGCGGGCCTGCTCGGATCGGTCGGCGCCGCGGTGGTGTGGGCGCGCCTGCCCGAGCGCCTCCGCCCCGCCCTGGTGCTCATCGGCAGCGTGCTGGTCGGCGTCGGGCTCGTCGACGCCTGGCGCGCGAACGAGGCCGAGGTGGAGCGCATCGCGCCGGAGCTCGAGCTGCTCGCGGTGATGGAGGCGGCGCCCGACTGCGCGTGGATCGTGACCCCGCGGGCGCAGCTCGGCACGCGCTCGCGGCACGACGGCTGCGAGATCCTCCAGGGCATCGGGGATGCCCGCCACGGGGACGGCTTCTGGTGCGCGCCGTGGGGGCCGGCGCCTCGGTCCACGTCGGCCTGCGTCGCGACGGCGGTGTGGGACGGCGAGGCCGAGCGCTACACGCTCGCCCGCCTCGCCGACGGGCTGCCGTTCTCGGGGGTGGGCGCGCCATGAAGAGCTTCTGGGCCCCCACCCCGAAGGACGATCCGCCCGGAGGGGCCCTCGCCCCGGCGGTCGTCGCGTTCCTCGTGGCGCTCGCCACGCGGGCGATGCTCCTCGTCGGGTTCCCCGACAACATCGGCCTGGACGGGTTCCAACGGTGGGCGGGGCGCGACTGGCTCCTCGTGCAGGGGTGGCTGCCCGGCCCGCAGCTCGTCCTCTGGTGCGCGGACCAGCTCGGCCTGGAGCTCTTCGAGACCCGCGTGGTGATGGCGGTCCTGACCTCCCTCGCCGTCGCCGCGGGCGCCGTGCTCGCGCACGCCATGGGCGGCCGGCGCGCCGGCTGGCTCTACGTGCCCGCCGGGACCTTCGGCCCGTTCGCGCTCTGGGGGACCGCCTTCTACCAGGAGGGGCTCTTCCTGCTCCTCCTCCTCGCCGGGCTCGCGCTCGCGGTGCGGGGCCGCGTCCGGACCGCGGACGTGATCCTCGGCGCGCTCGGGCTCGTGCGCTTCGAGGCCCTGCCGCTCCTGTTCCTCTACGTGCTCTGGCGGCGTCGGCCCGAGGCGCTCGTGGTGAGCTGGGGCGCGCTCGTGTGGTTCGTGGGGAAGGCGCTCGGCTGGGAGGGCCACGCCTCCTCGCCGATCGACTACTTCTCCGACTGGCACGGGCTCGGGGCGCGATTCGACCTCGGCGAGTGGCTGGAGGACGTGGGCCACCTCGTCGCCCTCTCCTGGTGGACCTGCGCCATCGTCTACGGCGCCTTCGCCGTCCTCGCGCTCCAGCGGCCGCGCACGCGCGGGACCACGCTCATGGCCGCCATGGTCGGCACGCAGCTCGCGCTCGTCGCGGTGTGGATGGTCGGGCTCGAACGCGCGACCCAGCGCATGCTGGTCGTCCCGACGATGCTCACGGCGGTGATCGCGGCGGTGGGCATCGCGCGGTTCTGGCACTACCCGGCGGTCCGCATCGCGGCGGCCTCGGCGTTCGTCTCCATCTCGTTCGGCACCAGCCTCGACGCGTGGCTCGCCGCGCGCAGGGAGGCCGACTGGACCCGCCCCGAGCGCCGCGCGCTCGAGGAGATGCGGGTCTGTCCGGACTGCCGGTGGTGGGTGGAGCCGCGGACGGCGCTCGGCCCACGCAACCGGCACGACGGGTGCGAGATCCTCCAGGGGGTGTCGGACCTGCGGCACGGGCGCGACTTCTTGTGCGCCGCGTGGCCGGCCGACGTGGGCGGCGCGTCGACGTGCACGGGAGGGGTGGCCTGGAACGGCTTCGCCTACGTGGTGATCACGGGCGCGCCGGTGGTCCCGACCCCGCCGCTGATCATCTCCGGGCTGCCGAGGTTGCTCGCGCCGTGACGTGACCGTGGCATGCGGCGCGGGCCTCGTGTCGCCCCAGCGGTTAGCGCGGCGCCATGGCCTTCGTCCCGCTCCGCCCCATCGGCACCCCGCTCCCCACGCCTCCCGCCTTCGCCGCGCGCAACGCCACGCGCGAGGGCACGCTCGCGGCCGCCCAGGCCGAGGTCCGGGACGGTTGGGGGGCGTCCGCCGCGGCGCGCGTCCGCGAGAAGGGGAAGCTCCCCACGTGGGATCGCATCCATCGCCTCGTCGACCCCGGCACCGACCTCCTCCCGGTCGGGTCCTACGTCAACTGGGGTCGTGACTTCCGAGGCAGCAAGCGCCGGGCGCCCGGCGCGGGCGTCGTCACGGCGTGGTGCACGGTCGAGGGGCGGCGCGTCATCGTCATCGCCAACGACAACACCGTCGCGAGCGGCTCGTGGTGGCCGCTGTCCCCCGAGAAGATCGAGCGCGCCCAGCAGATGGCGCTCGACCTGCGGGTGCCCGTCGTCTACCTCGTCGACTGCTCCGGCCTGTTCCTCCCCGAGCAGGCGCTGTCGTTCCCGGGGCGCACCGGCGCGGGCCACATCTTCAAGAAGAACAGCCTCCTCGCGGCGGGCGGCGTGCCGCAGATCGCCGGGGTGTTCGGCGATTGCATCGCCGGCGGCGGCTACATGCCCATCATCTCCGACCGCGTCTACATGACCGAGTCGGCGTACATGGTCATCGCGGGCGCCGCGCTCATCAAGGGCGCCAAGTCGCAGAAGCTCACCAGCCTCGACATCGGCGGGCCCGAGGTCCACGTCCACCAGTCGGCGTGCGCGGACGTGCGTGTGCCGGACGACGAGACCGCCCTCGCGATGATCCGCGCGGAGATCGCGCGCCTGCCCTCGTCGGCGGCGGCCTTCTACCGCCACGGCGCCGAGGCGGCGCCCCCGCGCTTCGACCCCGAGGAGATCGCGGCGATCCTCCCCGACGATCACCGGCAGGTCTACGACATGCGCGAGGTGCTCGCGCGGCTGGTCGACGACTCGTTGTTCTGCGAGATGATGGCGGATCGTGGCGGCGAGATGATCACCGGCGTCGGCCGCGTCGGCGGGCTCTGGTGCGGCTTCATCGCGAACAACCTGCTGCCGACGCCCGATCCGAGCCACCCCGGCCGGGTGCGCGCCGGCGGCATCCTCTACCGCGACGGCATCGCCAAGATCAGCGCCTTCTCCCGGGCCTGCAACACCGACGGCCTGCCGATCGTGTGGCTCCAGGACATCGCCGGCTTCGACATCGGCGTGGAGGCCGAGGCCCACGGCCTGCTCGGGTACGGGTCCTCGCTCATCTACACCAACTCGACCAACAAGGTCCCGATGGTGACGGTGCTGCTGCGGAAGGCGTCGGGCGCCGGCTACTACGCGATGGCGGGCATGCCCTACGATCCCGTGCTGCAGCTCTCGACACCGCTCACGCGCCTCGCGGTGATGGAGGGGCGCACGCTCGCCATCGCCGCGTTCAACACGAAGCTCGACGACGACTTCGAGATCGCCTCCGCCGATCCCGCCGAGCGCGCCGCCATCGCCGCGCAGATGGACGAGACCGCCGCGCGCATCGAGGCCGACATGGATCCGATGGCGGCGGCCGCGCGCATGGACACCGACGAGGTCGTGTCGTTCGCCGCGCTGCGCGCCTACCTCCTCGCGGCCGTGGAGATGGCGTGGCAGTCGCCCCGCCCGGCGCGGAACCCGCGCATCTGGTCGCTCCACGACCTCGCGGTGCTCACGCGCGCCGGCACGTCCGCCGCCGCCGAGGACCACGCCGCCGCGGCCGCGGTCATCGAGGCGCCGGTGGATGGCCTCGTGCCCGTGCGCGTCACGACGGATGGCACGTTCTGGCGGCGCCCGTCCCCGCGCGATCCCGTGTTCCTGGAGGCCGGCGCCACCGTGGAGGCCGCCACCGCCGTCGGCCTCATCGAGGTGATGAAGACGTTCGCGCCCGTCCGCGCCGGCGTGCCGGGCGTGGTCGAACGGTTCGCGCTCGCCGACGGAACGCCGGTGTCCGCGGGGACCGTCGTCGCCTGGGTGCGCCCCGTCACCTGAGCCCGCGGAGGCCCGCCGCGTTCGCGCCGGGCCCCTGCGTCGCCGGTGGCGTGCATGCGCGTGCTATTGTGCCGCCCATCCTTTTCCGTTGGGGTAGCCGTTGCGGATCCTGCTCTCGACCGTCACCCTCGCCGCCCTGCTCGCCTGGGCGCCCGCCGCCCGCGCCGAGTGCACGCAGCCCTACCCGGGTGACCAGCTCGTCAACGACCTGCAGGTGATGCAGCTCGCGCTCCGCAACCTCGACGACGCCACGTTCGCCGCGGCGGGCAAGCGCCTCGACGTCGGCATCGCGTGCCTCACCAGCGCCGCGCCGTCGCCGGTGTTCGCCAGCGCCTACCGCTACATCGGCGCGTGGCACTTCATGGTGAACAACGATCCGGTCAAGGCCGGCGCGTGGTTCCGCACCTCCCTCGAGATCGATCCCACCTACGCGTGGGACGCCACCGAGCTCGAGCTCGCCCACCCGATGCGCGAGCTGTTCGAGGTCGAGCGGCAGGCCGCCCCGTTGGGCCTCGTGGCCCTCGAAGGGAAGGTGGTCAACCAGCCCGCCGGCTCCAAGGTGACGATCGACGGGCGCCCGCTCGAGGAGGCCGCGGCCACCGTCGGCCGCCCCCACGTGGTGCAGCAGATCGCGAGTGACCGCGGTGTGCGCGGCAGCTGGCTCATCGAGGGCAACGCCCTGCCGTCCCAGTTCCTGCGCGACGCGATGGCGCCCGCCCCCGCGGACGAGACCGCCGTCGTCACCGAGACGAAGAAGAAGAAGAAGAAGGGCTCCGAGAACCTCACCCAGGCGAGCGAGGGGCTCCAGGTCCAGACCGTGGCGCGCATGCGCCCCGCGGAGAAGACCCCGCTCCTCATCGGCGGCGTGCTCGGCGTGCTCGGCGCCGGCGGCGTGTACGCGGCGTCGTTCGCGGCGCGCTCGCAATTCGACCAGGCGAACACCACCGAGGACCTCGAGAAGACCCGCACCATGACCAACGCGCTCGTGCTCGCGTCGGGTGGCGTGCTCCTCGTGGGCGTGGGCGTGGGCTACTGGGGTGTGATCCTCGACGGAGGAGGCGGAGTCGGTATTGCCGGCCACTTCTAAACCCGGAGGTGATTCCGGAGGTGAAGCCGGCAAGGGGGAGGTCGGCCGGTGGGTCGGTCGGTCCGGGCGGGTCTACGTCCTGGCGCCCGGCGAGCACCCGCGTGACGGCGGCATGGCGAGCATCCGCCGGGTGGCGCCCCAGGGCGCGCCGAACGCGGTGTCCACGGTCCCCGAGGGCACGCTCCTCGCGCTGAAGATCGCGCGATCGGACGACAAGCTCGCGGAGGAGGCCATCGCGCGCGAGGTGGAGACCTTCGTGGCGCTCTCCCGCGCCCCGGGCAGCCCGCCGTGCCCGCGGCTCTACGACATCATCGGCAGCCCGGTGTCCGGGCTCGTCATGGAGTGGTGCCCCACCGACATGGAGCGCTGGTGGGAGGCCACGTGGCCCGCGCCCCGCTCGTTCCTCGAGCTCACGGAGGCGCTCGCCGACATCTGCCGGCGCGTCCGCGAGTACGAGGCGGTGGCCGAGCTCGAGCTCGGCAAGCGCGTGATCCACGCGGACATCAAGCCGCGCAACGTGCTCCGCGCGGTCGACGGGCGTTGGCTCCTCACCGACTTCGGCGCCGCGAAGTTCCGGTCGGTGAACGACACCCAGTGGGCCGCCACGCGCATGATCCTCGGCACGGAGAACTTCATCGCGCCCGAGGCGCTCTTCAACGCGCGGAAGCCGCACCCCGCGGCGATGGACACCTGGTCGCTCGGGTGCACGTTCTTCGCGCTGTTGCGCATGCGCACGGTGCTGCGCGACGGCGGGAAGATGCCGAGCAACGGCACGCACGCCCACCTCTTCCGCAGCCACCGCGTGGCGCTCGTCGGGGACCTCCAGCAGCGCAAGCCCGCGCTGTTCGTGGACCGGGACCTCGATCCCGCGCAGTTCAACTCGCCGGATCGGCTCTCGGACAAGGACCGGCGCGCCGTGGCCGAGGCGCTCGAGGGCGTGCTCGGCCGGCCGAACCCCACGCTCGAAGGCGTGCTGGTCACCGAGACCCTCCACCTGCTCGACCGCGCGCTCCGCATCGATCCGGCGCTGCGCTTCCGCGATCCGCTCGAGATGGCGGGGGAGTTCGAGGCCCTCGCGATGCGGTTCCGCGAGCTGGCCCTCCGCGCGGGCGGGGGAGGGGGCTCGGGGCGGATCGCGGGGGGATCGGGCGCCATGGGGTCGAGCGTCGTCGGCGGGGCCGCGGCGCACGGCGCCGGGCCGCCGTCGAGCCTCCCGTCGGCGGCCGCCATGGGCGGGGCCGGCATCGGGGGCGCCGGCATCGGCACCGGGTCGAGCGGCGTGGCGAACCGGGCCAGCGCGGATTCATCTCAGGGGGGCGCGTCGGCGCCCCGCGTCCTGGTCTCGGAGGACATCGTGGTCGAGGAACAAAGCGGTCGGAAGGGGACGGGCGCGAGCGTCGCGGCGGTCGCGGCGGCGCGGGTGCCCCCGTGGATCGGGGTGGCGCTCCTGGCGGTCCTCGGGCTCCAGGTGGTCCAGATCGGGGTGGCGACCACGGCGCTGGTTCTCGCCCTGCGGGCGCCGGCCGCGCCGGCGGTGGTCGTGGAGCCGGTGACGCCGGTGGCGCTCCCGACGTTCGGCGCGCTCGCCGCGCCCGACCCCAACGTGACCAGCGGGAGCGCCGCGGTGCCCGCCGAGCCCGCGTCGGTCGCGACGCCCGCGCCGGTGGCGGCGTCTCCGGAGGCGGCGATCCCGGTGGCGGCGGTCGTGCCCGACGTGGCGCCGTCTTCCGCGCCTTCGGACCACATCGTGCCGAAGCGCATCGGCACCCCGCCGCCGCCCGGCAGCGGGACCGGCACCGGCGTCCTGCTCGTGAGCGGGGGCCAGGCCTACCTCATGGGGCCGGCGGGCCGCCTCTCCACGGGGAGCGTCGCGCCCGGGAGCTACGAGCTCTTCGCGCAGACCCGTCCCAGCGGCGAATTCGAATCGCAGGGGACCGTCGCGGTCACCAGCGGCGCCCGGATCGTCTACAAGTGTGGCCTAGGCACCTGCCGGCGGCTCCCCTGACGCGCTAGTGCCAACGTCATGCGAATCACCAAGGTCTACACGCGGACGGGCGACAAGGGAACGACACGTCTGGTCGGCGGCCAGGAGGTCCCGAAGGACCACGTGCGCATCGCGGCGTACGGCACGACCGACGAGCTCAACGCCATCCTCGGGATCGTCCGCGTGATGAACCGCCAGAGCGGGGCGAGCCCCGAGGCCGTCTCCCGGATCGACGGGATGCTCCACGTCATCCAGAACGATCTCTTCAACGTCGGCTCCGACCTCGCGACGCGGCCGGACGATCGGTGGGAGGGGATGTACCGCGTCGGAGACAGCGACGTGAAGCGCCTCGAAGACTGGATCGACGCGCTGAACGAGGACGTGGGCCCGCTCCGCGAGTTCATCCTGCCCGGGGGCGGCCCCGTGGGGGCGTTCCTCCACCAGGCACGCACCGTCTGTCGTCGCGCCGAGCGTGAGTTGGTCGCATTGTTACGAGAAGAGCCAGGCACCGGGGAAGGTGCGATGCGCTACGTAAACAGGCTTTCGGACTTCCTTTTCGTCGCGGGACGGTGGGCAGCCAAGCAGCTCGGAGAGCCCGAGTTCCTCTGGGAGCGTCCGCCCAGGAGCGGATAGGCACGTGACGACCGGATAGAGGGTCGCCGTAATGAAACCGAGGTCCCCTTGAGTCCGTCTGATCACCGCGTCCAGCGTCTCCACGTCGAGCGTCTGCGCGTCTCTTCCCCGTCGATGATCCAGGTGTTGACGCAGGACGTCATCCGCCAGCACATCGATCGCATCGAACCCGCCTGTGTCGCCGACCTGTTCGCGCTCGCCGAGACCCGCCTCCCCGGCGCGCTCGCGGCCGACCTGTCCCAGTGGGCGGCGCGCGCGTCGCGCGAGATCCTCGACATCCCCGACGGTAGCACCCGCGCGGCCTTCCTCGTCGAGGTCGGCGAGATCCCCCCCGAGTCCGTGCCGAACGGCCTCCGCCGCGCGATCCTCGCGCTCGGGCCCGTCTCGATCCCCGACACCGCCGAGATCATCGAGCGGCTGAAGGTGTCCTGGGCGGACATCGAGCCCGCGCCCGTCAAGCTTGCGGTGCCGGTCGCCGTCCCCAAGGTCGCCGCGGAGAAGAAGACCACGGTCTCGAAGCCCCGCGTCGTCAAGACCCCCGCTTCGATGGTCGATCCCCGCCGCGCCGAGTGGGTGCGTGGGGATGCCGTGACGCGCCTCGGCTCCCGCGAGTACTCCGAGCGGGGCCTGAAGGAGTCCATCTTCGTGGCGGGCATCCTCCACCGGTCGCCCTACAAGGACCTCACCGAAGAAGAGGTGAAGGCCGAGCTCCGCAAGCTGGAGCGCGAGCGCAAGCTCAAGCACACCGGCGAGCGCTGGCTCATCCGCTAAGCACCGACGTACGGCCTGACGCCTGGGCGTCGCGCCCGCCTTGCCTTCACGGTGAGCCGGACGCGCGCTCGACGTCCGTCAGGTAGCTCCGTCCGCGGCCGATGCGCGCCGAAGGATCCCGCAGCGTAGGGAGCCCGGCATCGCGCGGAGAGAGCCCGGCGAGAGGGAGTAGGGGCGGTCGGACTTGAACCGACAAGGATGCAATCCACTCGATTTTGAGTCGAGCGCGTCTACCATTCCGCCACGCCCCCGCGCAGTCGAGAGCCATTTTCACACGTCGCCGCCCTGCCTGCAAGGCGCGAGCCGTAGCATGTCGAAATCCGACAACGGATCAGGGTCGTGGGAACGTCGTTCCGCCTTCCAGGATTGATCCGGACGCTCGGTCGGCATAGACAAGTGAACGCATGCCTACGCGGACCGTGCTCGTCGTCGATGCATCGCCTCTCTCTGCCCGCCGGGTGCAGGAGGCGCTGCGTGGCACCGGACTCCGCCTCGTCGTCGCGGCGAGCGCGACCGAGGCCGAGGTGGCCATCGAGGCCGGCGGCATCGCCGTCGCCCTGGCGGCGTTGAGCTTCCCCGGTGGCAACGGCTACGATCTCGCGCGCTCGGTCAAGACGCGGAGCCCCGAGGCCGTGGTGTTCCTGCTCTGCGGCGGGTTCGAGGTCTTCAACGGGGAGCGCGCCGATCTCGTCGGCGTCTACGGCCGCATCAACCGGCCCTTCACCGTCGACACCCTGATCCGCCACCTCGAGGCCGCGCTGGGCCCGCTCGCGGCCAGCCCCGCGGACCCGACGGCGTCCGCCCCGGAGTTCGACCCGGTCCCGCACGCGCGGCGCGCCCCGACGGATGCGGCCGCGCCCGTGCCCGACAACGCGGACTCGATCCAGGCGTACGACGGCCCGATCGCGCCCGCGCCCGAGCCGCCCCTGGCCTCCGGAGCGCCCCGCCCCGCCGTGGGGGATGAGCGCCTTGCCAGCTTCCTGCCGCGGGAGTGGCGGTCCCACCCGCCCGTGCGCGTGGATCCCGAGGTGATCGGGCCCGCGCTCGAGCGCGCGATCCTCGAGGTGCTGCCCGAGGTGGTCGAGGTCCTCCTCACCAAGGCGCTGACGCGCTCGCCGGCGCTGCGCGATCTCATCGAGGTCGCCGTCGACGAGGCGGTGCGCGCCCAGATCGGCCCCATCGCGCGCCGGGTCATCCGCGAGCGGCTCGCGGAGATCGAGGCCGGCGGCGAGGACGCGGGATGAGCGCGTCGTGACCCTCTCCGACCTCGTACGCCTCGCCCTGGAGGAGGACGTCGGCCCGGGTGACGTGACCACGCGCGCTGTCGTAGACGCCACCGCGCGCGGCGCCGCCCGCATCGTCGCCAAGCAGGCGATCGTGGTGTCGGGCCAGGCGGCGGCGGCGGAGGTCTTCCGCCAGCTCGACGCGCGCTACGAGCCGATGGTGGCGGATGGCGCGGAGGCCGAGCCCGGCGTCGTGGTCGCCCGCGTCGAGGGCACGCTCGCCGCGCTCCTCACCGGCGAACGCACCGCGCTGAACTTCCTGATGCGCCTCTGCGGCGTGGCGACCCACACGCGGGATGTCGTGCGGGCCGCGGGGGGGCTGCGGGTGGTCGACACCCGGAAGACCACCCCGCTGCTCCGCGCGCTGGAGAAGGAGGCCGTGCGCCACGGGGGCGCCGCCAACCACCGCTACGCGCTCTACGACGGCGTGCTCATCAAGGACAACCACATCGTGGCCGCCGGCGGGCTCACCACGGCCGTGCGGCGCGCGCGCGCCTCGGCCCACCACCTCCTGCGGATCGAGGTCGAGGTGGAGTCCCTCGGCGAGCTCCGCGAGGCCCTGGCCGCCGGAGCCGACGTCGTGTTGCTCGACAACATGGACGACGCGACCCTCCACGAGGCCGTCGCCATGCGGGCGGCGCACCGGGCGTCGGGCGGCCAGCCGGTCGTGCTCGAGGCCAGCGGCAACATGACCGCCGAGCGGATCGCCCGCCTGGCAGCCACCCTCCAGGGAGCCGGGGGGCTCGACTTCGTGAGCATGGGCGGGCTCGTGCACCAGGCGCGGTGGGCCGACCTGTCGATGCGGATCGATCCGCTGCCGACGTAGGCGCCGGCACCGTCGTGGTGGCGCGGATGCGCGTACGGAGGGCGTCGCCGGGTTAGGGCGGCTCCCATGGCCAGACGTTTCCTGCCGATGACCCTGGAAGAGGCGGGGGGAGAGCCCCTCGACATCGTGCTCGTCACCGGTGACGCGTACGTGGACCACAACTCCTTCGGCGTGGCGTTGATCGGGCGCTGGCTCGAGGCCCACGGATACCGGGTGGGGGTCATCTCCCAGCCGGCGTGGGACAGCCCCGAGGGGTTCTCCGTGCTCGGCCGGCCGCGCCTGTTCTTCGGCGTGACCAGCGGAAACATGGACTCCATGGTCAACCACTACACCGCGTCGCGGCGCCTCCGCAGTGACGACGCCTACTCCCCCGGCGGAGAGGCGGGTCTGCGGCCCGATCGCGCCTGCATCGCCTACGCGAACCGCATCAAGCAGGCCTACCCCGGCGTGCCCATCGTGCTCGGCGGCATCGAGGCCTCCCTCCGTCGCATCGCGCACTTCGACTACTGGCAGGAGAAGATCCGTCGCAGCATCCTCCTCGACGCCAAGGCGGATCTGCTCGTGCACGGCATGGGCGAGCGCACCGTGGTGGAGATCGCCCGGCGCCTCTCGGAGGGGAAGACCATCGCGGACTGCCGCGACATCCCCGGCACCGCCTGGGCGCTCGGCAAGAAGGACGTGGTGCCCGAGCTCACGCACGTGGACGTGCCATCGTTCGAGGAGTGTGTCGCCGACCCGTTGGCGTTCAACCGGCTCACGATGTTGATGTACCGCGAAGCGAACCCCGAGTGCGGGTTCGCCCTGCTCCATCGCAGCGGGGACCGCGCGATCTGGTGCAACCCGGCCGACACGCCGCTCACCACCGCCGAGCTCGACCGTCTCTACGAGCTGCCGTACGCCAACGCCGCGCACCCCTGCTACCGCAAGCCCATCCCGGCGTTCGAGGCGATCCGCGGAAGCCTGACGGTGAACCGCGGCTGCTCCGGCGGATGCTCGTTCTGCGCGCTGACGCTCCACCAGGGCAAGGACGTCGTGAGCCGCAGCCCGGAGAGCGTGGTGCGCGAGGTCCAGACGCTCACGAAGGAGAAGGGCTTCAACGGCGTCATCTCCGACCTCGGCGGGCCCACCGCGAACATGTTCCAGATGCGGTGCATGTCCGAGGCGGCGGGCAAGGTCTGCCGGCGGGTGAGCTGCCTGCACCCGGTGCGGTGCAAACACTACGGCACCGATCACCAGCCGTACATCGATCTGCTGCGCAAGGTGCGCACCCTGCCCGGCGTGAAACGCGTGTTCGTCAACAGCGGCATCCGCTACGATCTCGCGGGCCTGGACTCCAACTTCGTGGAGGAGCTCGCGACCCACCACGTGTCCGGCTCGTTGACCACCGCGCCCGAGCACGTGAGCAAGCGCACCCTGCACTTCATGCGGAAGCCCGAGGTCACGCACTTCGCCGAGTTCCTCGAACGCTTCCAGAAGGCGAGCGCCGACGCCGGCAAGAAGCAGCTCATCGTGCCGTACTTCCAGTGCGCCCACCCCGGGACCGGCCCCGAGGAGACCATCGAGCTCGCCGTCTACATGAAGAAGAACAAGCTCCAGTGCCGGCAGGTGCAGATGTTCATGCCGACGCCGGGCACCATCTCGACCGCCATGTACGTGAGCGGGGTGGACCCGTACACGAAGCAGCCCGTGCACGTCGCCCGCGGGGCCAAGGAGCGCGCGCGCCAGCGCTCGATGCTCTTCTGGTGGAAGCGCGAGGAGTGGCCCGCGATGCGCGAGGCCCTCCAGGCGTGGGGCCGCACGGACCTCATCGGCACCTCGCCCGACTGCCTCGTGCCGCCGGGGCCCGCGAAGGGCGCCTGGATCACGAGCGTGCGCCGCGTGGAGCCGACGGTGGGCGGCATGGGGATGAAGGTCGAGCGGGCGACGGCGGAGGAGCAGGCCGAGGAGCGCTGGGAGGGCGCCAACGCGAACCCCTGAGCGCGTGACGGTCACGCGCTCCGCCTCGGTCGTCCCGATGCCGCCCGGCTCCCCGGAGGGGCGCCGCGATGGCCCCCCTACTCTTCGGCGGAGGTCGGCTCGACGGGCGCGGGCGCCTCAGCGGGCTTCTCCCACAACATCGCGTGCTCCGGACGCATGGCGCTCACGCCCTCGTCCCACCGCTCGACGGTCGCGCGGGCGATCCGGACCAGCCCCGCGGCGCGCGCGGACTCCTCCATGGCCTCGAAGGTGTCGATGCGCTTGCCGGCGACCTGGCCGTCTCCGATGACGACGACGAAGCGGCCGCCGGTGTCGAGCGCGCGCGCGGCCGCGCGCATCCACTTGCGGTTGTCGTTCCGCCACGCGACGAGCGCCGAGGCGCGGTCCGCCCGGAACTGGCGACGCGAGCCGATCTCCTGGTGGGGGTCGGCGCCGGCGTCGAGGCCGAGCCACACGAGCCGCAGCTGCTGCATCGTCATGTAGTCGTACACGCCGGGGTAGGGGGGCGAGGTCACGACGAGGCCGAAGCCGCCGCGCTCGCGGAGCTCGCGGGCGTCCTCCCGGTGGACACGCGCGCGCGCGCCCCCGGGCGAGGCCTCCACGAGGGCTTCGAGCATTCGCGCGTATTCGCGGGCCTTCTTGTGGAAGAGCACGCCGGCGGTGCCGGGCGGCCGCTTCTCGCCGGTGCGGGCGCTCGACGTGTCGCTCTCGCGGCGGCTCGCCTTGACGAGGATCGCCGAGAACACGGCCCGGAGGAGGGGATCCTTGCCGATCGCGTCGTGGATGGTCGCGAGCTCGGTCAGCGCGTGCGGCTCGTACCAGCGCACGAGCTCCTCGGGCACGTTCGGCGTGGTCCGCGCCGCGAGGGCGGCCTCGGTGGCGCGCCGGGCCGTGGCGCGGAGCGTGGTGCGCTCCTCCTCGGTGGTGCGCGCCGTGCGGGCCCGCGCGACGAGGTTGGCGATGGGGGAGACGTCGAGGCCCAACGCTTCGCGCCCGGCGAGCATCGCCTCCACGAGCACGGTGCCGCCGCCGCAGAACGGGTCGAGCAGGGGGCCGGAGCCGAGCGCCACGAGGTCGCGCGCGGCGTCGGGGTTGAGCCCCGCCGGGTAGGTGTGGAAGCCGTGGGTGGCGCGCTCGACGCGGCCGCGGTGCCGGAGCGCGGCCTCCAACGCACGCGCCAGGGTGGGATCCCCCGAGCGGACGGCCTCGCCCGCGCGCTGGCTCAAAGCCTCGCGGTGGCCGCCCCCCTCGACGGGGGCCGACTCGCCGAGGATGGCGCCGAGGCGGCTCGCTTCGTCCTCTTCGAGGCGCTGCTTGCGACGGGTCTTGCGCTCAGCCACGGTCCCCTCCGCGCGTGATCGCCGATCCGGTCGTTCTACTATCCACGGTACGCCTCGTCCTGGTCGATGGTGGAGAGCACCCAGTCGTACTCGCCGCCGGTGATCTTGGCGTCGCAATAGCCGCACACGCCGGTCTCGGAGACATTGTCGAGCGGAGCGCCGCAACTTGGGCAGGCGTCCACGTGTTCGCGCGGGCGCGCGGTGGTGCCGGCGCTGCGCAGGAAGGTCCAGTATTCAGAGAACACGCGATCCTTCGTGCGGCTCCCGCCGACGAGGGTTCCCGTGCGATCCTCGGTCCAGTCGCGCATCCGCGCGAAGATCCGCACGGTGACGGCCTCCAGGTACGCGTCGACGTTGATGCGCGCGAGCACGACGTCGGTGACCGTGATGTCGGAGGCGCCGTTCCGGAGGCCCTCCGCCGCGTACCGATCGATCCAGTAGCGGTGCTGCTGGAAGAGGAAGTCGGTCTCGAACGGGCGCGCCTGCTCCCACTTGCCGCTGCTCCAGGCCTGCTGGATGCGGGTGAACACCTCGACGACGCGGGCGCGGAAGCCCTCGTACTGGAAGTCGGGGTGGCGGGCCTGGAAGGCCCGAAGCTGGGAGGGCAGGTCCGGCGCGAGCACGATGGGCAGGTCGGTCCCGACCTCGACGCCCGCGCCTCGGGTGAGCTGCAGCGGCGGCGCGGCCTCGTCGAGGAGCACCCGCGCGTCCACCACCTGCCACTGGAGGCGGCCGTCGGTGATGACGTTGTCGCAGTTGCGGCACCGGCCCTCGGGGGTCGTGTCGATGGGGCTCCCGCAGCTCGGGCACGCGAGGACGCGCATCCGGTCGGGCCCGGGCGAGAGGGTGTCGGCGGCGCGCGCGAAGGTCCACCGCTCGCGGACGAAGCGCTTGTTGCCGCCCTCGGTGAGGTTGCCCTCGAAGAGCACGACGATACGGGCGACCTCGCCGTCCCCTCTCGTGGAACCGAGCGTGGCGCCCTCGATGCGGGTGGTGCCGAGCACGACCTCCTTCACCGGCTTGCCGGGCGCGCGGGTCCGCAACGACGCGACGACCGGCTCGGTGAGGTAGGGCGCGAGCGCGGCCCAGTCGCCGATCCCCCGGGCCTCGTGCGCGCGGGTGTAGACGAGCCGCGCGAGATCGAGGAACAGCGGCTCGGAGAAGTTGGGATCGCGCTGGCGGAGCGGGCCCAGGCCGGCGCGCGGCGCGACGGGGCGCACGTGGTGGGTGCGGTGGACCTGCCGAACGTCGTGCTGTTGCGACTTCATCCAGAAGGCGACGACCACCACGACGAGGAGGACGGGGATCCCGATGACGGGATGTTGGAACACCAGCCAGAGGAGGAGCCCGATGCCGTCCCCGTCGCCACCCGAGAAGCCGCCGCCGCCGCCCGAGTAGGATCCGCCGCCCCCGCCGGAGTAGCCCTGGCCGCCGCCCGCGCGCGCCCACGCCGCCGCCGCCCACACCATCCACGGGATCACGTGCGCACCCGCGGGACGTTGCCGATCTGGTCGACGTTGTCACCGGTGGGGGGGAGGTGGGTCGCGAGCAGCGTGCCGAGGCGGTGCAGGCCGTCCACGAGCCCGTCGACCGAGTCGGCGCGCAACGCGACGGCGTTCCACTTCGCGCCCGGGATCCTGCCGAGGAGCCCCTGGTCGGGGAGGACCTCGACGCGCCCCTCGAGGGCGCTCACGTAGACCAGGAGGCCCGTGCGCCCGGCGGTCGCGTGCACGTTCTCCTCGGTGAACGCGGCGAGCGCGGCCTCGTGGACCTGCCGGGCCCGGCGGGCATCCCCCGCGAGGGCCACCACGAGGCGCGGCCACCGGGCGAGCACCCAGCCGACGAAGCCGCCGGACGCGAGCACGTCGATCGGGAACCAGACCGCGTCGAACACGATCGGGCTCCAGCACAGGAAGCCCAGCACGGCCACCCCGAAGACGCCGCCGCCCATCCACGCGAGATCGGCGTAGGAGCCCGACGAAGGTGCGGCGACGACGACCACCTCGGCGTCGGTGTGCACCTCGATCTCGTTGACGGCGCGCTCGATCGCGGCCGAAAAACGCGCATCGGTGTGGACCAAGTTCCCGTTCCCGGCTCCCGCGCGGGTTAACCCGGCGGCCCTGGTCGGGGGGTCCGCATGCAGATCAATGCCTCTTCCGTCATCCACCATCCCCGCGAGCGCGTCTACCGGGCCTACCGGGACGAGCTGCCGGCGATCGCACCCTTCATGGCCAACATCAAGGAGATCGTCGTCAAGAGCCGCGAGGATCGGCCGGGCGGCGTGAAGCTGCACAACGAGTGGGCGGGCAAGGGCGAGATCCCGAAGGTGGTCCAGGGGATCATCAAGCCCGACATGGTCAAGTGGGACGACTACGCCGACTGGGACGACGCCCGGTGGTTGTGCACGTGGAACATCAAGATCCGCGCCTTCACGGAGAACATGAGGTGTGGCGGCACCAACCGCTTCGAGGACGCGGGCCCCGGGAGCACGCGGGTGATCCTCTCCGGCAACCTCGACATCCACCTGAAGGACATCCCGGGCGTGCCGCGGTTCCTCGCCGCCACCATCGCCCCCCAGGTGGAGAAGTTCATCATCGCGCTCATCCGGCCCAACCTCGAGCAGGTGAACGCGTCGCTCGAGCGGTACCTGGACGCGCAGAAGGCGTAGAGCCCCTCGGAGGCGCGGGCGTCACGCGCTGTCCGCGGCGCGGGCCTCCATGAGCCAGGCGCCATCTCCGCTGGCGGTGAGGAGCCCCCGGTCGATCATCGGCTCGACGTGGTCGAGGAGCCGGTGCTCGGAGAGGCCCACGATGACGGCGAGCGCCGTCACGGTCTGGGGGCCGGTCGAGAGCAGCGCCAGCACCCGGCGCGCGACGGGCTCGAGCGAGTCGTCGGGCACGGAGAGGCCGAGCGCGAGCCCGAGCAGGGTGCCGGGCGAGCCGCGGGAGAGCCGATGGAACTCGTCGGCGCGCCGGCGGTCCATCTCGAGCCCCTCGAGGACGCGCGCCACGTCCTCCAGGGAGAGGGGCGACGGGCACAGGTGCCGGCCGCCGAGGCGGGCGGTCCGCATCATCGGGCGATCGGCGCGCACCAGGACGAGGCACGGCGGTCGTTCGGTGATGATCCGCACCACGAGGGCCTCCACGCCGTTCGCGTTCCCGTCCAGCGCGATGATCGCGGGGCTGCCCTGGCCGAGCTCGGCGAGCAGGGCGCGACGATCCGCCCCCCCGGGGACCACCCGCACCCCCTCGCGTTGCGCGGCCCGAACACACTCGCGGATGAGGGTGCGGCGCCCGCTGCCCTCCGTGCCGTGGAGCACGAGGGTCGCGGGCTTGCCGTCGAGCAGGTCGACCACGTGCCGGCGGAGGATCTCCCGTTCACGCACCATGCCGACGAGCGGCGGGCGGGGCGGCGTCGTGAGGGACGTGCGAAGGAGCGTCGCGACGCGCGAGGCGGGGGAGGGGCGGGAGGCCGGGCGCCGGGCGAGCAGGGCCAGCACGAGGTCGTCGAGGGCGCGGGGGAGGCGGGGCCGCATCGAGCTCGGCGGCTCGGGGAGGGTGGTGAGGGGGAGGTAGCCGAGCGCGGCGGGATCGGCGTCGCGGAAAGGCGCCTGCCGGGTGAGCAGGTGGTAGAGCAGCACGCCGAGGCCGTACATGTCGGCCTCGGGGCCGGGCCGCTCGCCCCGCAGGATCTCCGGCGCGATGAACCCGAGGGTGCCGCCGAGATCGAGGGCCGGCAGCGCGCCGCCCCGCGCCATCCCGAGGTCGATGAGGCGCGCGGTGCCGTCCTCCGCGACGAGGACGTTCGACGGCTTCAGATCGCCGTGCACCATCCCGAGGCCGTGGATGTGGGCGAGCGCCTCCGCGACCTGCGCCGCGAGCTCCACGAGGACCGGCATCGGCTGGCCGCGGCCCCAGGCGTCCGCGCGCTCGTTGGGCGCGAACTCCGTCGCGATCCAATCCCCGTTCGCGTGGGCGTCCACGAGGCGGGCGACGTACCGGTGCCGGATCACACGGAGCGCGTCCAGCTCGCGACGGAGTCCGCCGGGAACCGTGGCGAGCTTGAGCGCCACGAGGCCGGTGGGGCCCTCCGCGAGCCACACCCGCCCGGAGGATCCCCGGCCGAGCGCCCGCATGCGCTTGAATGAAGCGGGGAAGAGATCGTTCATGACGGCATAGGTTAGCTCCAGTTGCGGAGGTTCGGATGACGCTGGTGCTCTTGGTCGGGATGGTTCAGGCAGCGGGGATGGATGCCCCGATCGAGCTTCCCGTGCCTCCCGCCGAAGAATCGGTAGGCGCCAGCAAGGATTCCGACGCGCCCGCCTCGTCTTCCGACTCCGGGAGCAAGAAGGATGCGGAGCTCCCCACCCTCTTCAAGAAGGGCAAGATCTGGGGCTGGAACTATCGCCCCTACGTCTCGCCGGGGGGCGGGCTCGCCATCGGGAGCGGGGGCGCCTCCGTCACCGGCGGGGCCGACGTGGGCGTCAAGTACTGGCGGAAGGAGTGGAACGGGGACCTGAGCGCCGGCGGCAGCTACACCTCCGGTACCGCGCTCACCGGCTACGACATGCACCTCGGCAACGAGTTCGGTCGGCGCGAGAAGTGGTGGGGCGTCTCCCTCGGCGCCTTCGGCTTCTACAACTTCTACGCGACCACCGAGGCCACCACGTCCCTCGAGCCGTCCATCGGCCTCGACGTGCCGTTGCAGCTCACGCTCGGGCCCAAGAAGTACTACGCGTGGGGCAGCATCACGCCGTCGTTCCTCCTCAACCAGGACCGCCACGTGCCGGGCCTGCCCTTCGGGGACGAGCTCGAGTGGGGCGTGGGCGTCGGCGTGAAGCTCAAGTGGATCACCGCCGAGGCGGGCTTCACCTCGCGCATCACGGCGGTAGGCGTGATCAACACGCCCACGATCTCGCTCTCCCTCGATTGAGGGAGGGGACCGGGCGGGCGGTGGCTACTCGGCGGTGATCGTCACGTCGCGCGACATCCGCCGCGAGCCGACCTGGATCGTCATCGACGCCGTGCCTTCGTAGAGGAAGGCGGCCCGGTTCTCGGACACCGTCGCGATGTCGTTGGGGTCGAAGAACAGGCGCGTGGCGCCGAGCATCAGCGCGTCGTCGCACCACAACCAGACGGTCCACTCGTCCCCGACCTGGGGAGGATCGTCCCCCGTGACGCGCACCTCGAGCTCCTCGCACGGGTCGCCGGTGGCGGGCTCCTCCTGGGTGTCGGCCTCGCCGGTGTCGGAGGGTGCGGTGTTCGTGCAGGCAAGGAGGAGCATCAGCAACATGCCGCGAGCATATCGCGGGGACGCACGCGTGCCCGGCCGTGCAGGGCTCCGCGGCGCTGGAGGCGGCTCCAGACGAGCTGGGGCCATGCCCTGTGCCCCCAGGCGCGTCCTGCCAATGGGCGTCGCGGCCGTCGTTGGACACACGGGGGTGACACCCGGGTGACCGACGCGCCGCGTGGCACAACGTGCCTGGCGGATGCCGCGGCTCCCAACTCGGGGGCGCGGAGGCGGACCGGGGATGGGCGGTCGCGCTCCTCGACCATCAACCGTGGTCGAGGAGCGCAGACGGGCTCGAGGTCAGCTTTCGAGGAAAGGGGTGACGAACCGATGGAGCGCGCGGAGGCGGGCGGGGGCGGGAGCGCACCTACCGGGGGGGCCGGCCGATGTTCGATGCTCCCGGCCCACCGCCGGGCCGCGACCGATCAGGAGGCCTTACGACGACGGCGCCGACGGGCGTTGCGCTTGGGAGTGGCCACGCCGTCATGGTTGCGCCGCCACCACTGGGCCGCGCCTTCGGGCGTCTTGATGCCGAAGAGGCGCGCGATCTCGGCCCAGTCGGCTCCGCGCGCGAGCGCCTCTTCACCCTGCTTGATCCGCTCGTCGCGCCAGCCGCGGCGCTCGACGCGGCGGTCTTCCCGCTCCTTCTCCCGGTTCTGGCTCGCCGGCTTGCGCATGAGGGGGTAGTGCAACCCCATCTTCTTCGCGTAGCGACGTGCCTTCGCGCGGAGCGCATCGCTCGAGAGGCCGATCTTCTCGGCGACCTTTCGAAGCTGACGCTCCCGCTTGCGGGGCGAGTCGCCCCGCCCGGACATCTTGTTGAGGAGGTTGTAGATCTCTTCACCGGTCATCGGACGATCTCCATTCTTTGGCGTCACGGGTCGTCGACCTCTGCCGAGGCAAACGGAGCGGTTGGCTTCCTGCCAGATGATGAGTCACTCGCCGCGCGAAGGGGTTTCGCGAGGCGCGCACCACTCAGGGCAAACAGTAGCGCGCGAACGGACGTGCGGCAATGGTTTCGGCGTGATCAGGATCGAAATTCATTCCCAGCTAAGCCGATAGTCCCGGAATTGGAACGATGTCGCGCCGGGGACGACCGGGTGGCGACCGGTCGAGATTGGCCTTGCGTTGATCTCGGTGTTCCCGGTGCGGATCTCTACGGTGAAACGGGTGTTCCAGAGGGGGCGCTCGGCCCGCAGGACCAACAGGGAGTCCTCACGACGACCAATGCCCAACGACCCGTCGGGACGGATGACGATCGGCGCCTCCTGGAGCTGCTCGATCGCCAGGGTTTGACGCGCCCCCCCGGACCGGCGGTAGCTGAAGTTGCCGCCGAGGCGAACCGGCGCGAGCCGGCGTTTCCCCAGGAGGACTCCGACGAGCACCAAGGCGAACGCCCCCGCGCCCGCCACCAGGCTGCGGAAGGGGGAGAGCCCGTAGCTCCGCTGCACTTGGAGCACGACGGTCGCGGTGAGGCCCGTGCGCTCGGGCTCCACGTTCAGCGCGCGCAGAGTGGCGGCCGGGGACAGCTCGCCGTCCACCCGGATCTCGACCGGGACCTCGACGGTGTCCTGGGTGCGCACGAAGCTGAACGGACCAGGGGGTACGTCCACCGCGACGGACAATCGCCCGTTCGGCGAGAGCGTGAGCGACTGCACGTCCGAGCGGGCGCCCTTCACCGTGATCTGGCGGGCCTCGAATCCGAGGTGCTCGAGCCCCGTGCGCAGCAGGATGGTGCCCATCGGGCGCTCCGAGGTCGGCGCCTCGGTCACCTCGGCCCGGAGCGACAGGCGCGCGGCCTCCGCGCGGGCGATCGGGCCGTAGCGGGCCGTTGCGGCGTGCGGGCGCCGCTCCTCCACCCAGGCGGCCAGGGGCGTGGTGGAGACCGCCACGGTGCCGCCGGGCTCGAAGAATGCCCTCGCCTGGTCGAGGCTGCTCTCGTGCACGGGCTGGCCCCCGGTGGACACGGGGAAGAGGGTGGCGTCGATCGTGGCGCGGTCACCGCCGCTGTCGAAGCTCGCGTCGAGCTTGTCGAAGCCGCGGACGACGCGGCAGCCGTAGCCGCCGTCCGCGTACACGGACTCCAGCGGCGGCTCGTGGCAGAAGTTTCCGACCATCAGGACGAAGCGCGGCGTGGACTCGCCGGCCTTGTCGAGGCGCTCGGCGAGCGTGGTGAAGGCGGCGCCGAAGTCGGTTGCCTTGGCGGAGGGTAGCTCGAGGGCGCGGATCTCGGCGGCCAGCGCGGCGCGCTCCGTGTCGTCGACCGTGCGCAGGTTCAACACGGGGCTCGAGCGCGTGTGCACCACGAGGATCTCGATCCGATCCCCCGGCGGCATCGCCTCGACGAGGCGGGCGATGGGCTCGCGGGCGGCCTCCGCCACGGGCCGCATCAGGCCGGATGTCTGGAGGACCACCGTCCAGGTGGCGGGGGGAGCGTTCGCCCAATCGGCGGGGAGGGCGGGGCCCACCTCCGCTGCGTGGACGGGGCCCGGCTCCGCTGCGTGGGCGGAGGAGAGGGCGAGGCTGGACAAGTATAGGGAAAGGAGCATGCCATCGGCGCTTTAGTGCCGCGCGGCATCCACGGCAACCCAGGGAGGCCCTACGGGCCCCCCAGGCTGTTCGATGGCGCACATGTCCGGAGAACGTGCGCGCCGACATCCGACCGGATCAGAGCGTCTTCTTGATCGCCTTGACGACCTTGGGCGACAGCTTGGCCCAGTCGGCCGCGTCGTCCTTGGTGACGGTGACGAAGTCCTTCACGGCGAACACGCCGCGTACGCCGCCGCACGCCCAGATCGCCTTGCCGAGCGGGTGCTTCTCGGCGTCCTCGGCCGAGTTGAAGGACAACGAGCCCTTCTCCACGACGGTGGCGGTGGTGGTGAACTTGCGGGCGTTGGGGTTCGGCGTGTCCTCCGCGACGACCTCGACGGCCTTCTTGGCGACCTTCTTCTCGGCCGCGGGCTCCTCGGCCGCGGGCTCGCCGCGCCCGTGATCGTGGGAGTGCCCGTGGTCGTGACCGGCGTCCTCGGCGGGAGGCGCGGCCTTCGCGGGGGCGGGCGTCGCGGCCTTCGCGGGCGCCGCGGGGGC
>JAKFCH010000118.1:0-26892 GCA_036676765.1 Deltaproteobacteria bacterium | reverse complement strand
GAGGCGGTGCTCGCCGCGGATCCGCCCGCGGACGTGCTCGGGCGGCTCGTCGAGGCGGGCGCGCCGCTCCGGTCCGCGTGGGCGCTCCGGCTCGATCGCGAAGGGCGCCGCGCCGAGGCCCTCGCGGTGTGCCGGACCGGCGTGGGCGCGGTGGATCGCGCGACCGCGGTCGCGCTGGAGCGCACCGGAAAGCGGCTCGCCCGCGCGCTCGGAGAGGGGTGGGCGCCGCTCGCGCCCCTCCGCACGGCCCCCACCCGCCGCCTCCGGCTCCCGCCGGGGCCGCGCGGCGTGCGCCCGACCTGGGTGGTCGACGGGGCCGCCTTGCCCGTCGAGGCCGCGGTGGTGCGGATGCTCGCCACCGCCGGGCGCGAGGCCCGCCATGGCGAGAATTGGCTCTGGACCTCGCTCTACGCCCTGGTCTTCCGCGACCTCTACTTCCTCCCCGTGCCCGGCATGCTCCCGACCGCCCGTCGGGACGGTCCGCTCGACGTCGGCACGCCCGGCTTCTACACGCGCCGCCGCGACGAAGTGGACGCCCGGCTCGCCTCCCTCGCCGCCGACGGGCCGGGCGGATTTGCCGCCGGATGGGGCGGGGAGCGCCTCGCGGGCCTCCACGCGGGCGAGACCGTACGCGAATGGGCGGCCGCGATCCCGGGGAAGACCGCCGCGGCGGTGCTCCGCCGACTCGCACGGGAGGGCTGGAGCGCCGCGCGGGGCCTCCCCGATCTGTATGTTTTTTCTGGGGTCGCCGGCCGCGTCGAGGGCGCGGTGCCGGCGAGGCTCGATCACGGCGATGCGCTCGTGGAGATCAAGGGACCGGGGGATGCGCTGCGCGACGAGCAGCGCGTGTGGCACGACAGTCTGCTGCACGAGGGAATTGTCGTGGAGTTATGGGAGGTTGCGGGCTAGATCCTCCAAACTGCATGAAAGTCAGGTTCAACCGGCGTTCTTCCTGAGGGGAGGGGATTGACACGTCAACGGAGGGTGGTAGGCTGAGGGGGTGAAGCGTTCCCTGAACGTTTTGCGGAACAGGACCACCGGACGGAGGAGAACCCCATGCCGATCGCCAACGCCAGGAGCCGCGAACGGGTCGCGCGCAACTTCATCAAGACCTACGGGCGCGCACGTTTCCGTCGCCTGCTCGAGGCGCTCGCCCGCGCGGAGAGCGGCCAGGTCGTCGCGGACGAGTTCGGGGTGAGCCGCGAGCGCGTCCGCCAGTGGAAGAACACATTCGGCACGGTCATCACGATGTACCAGGTGCACCCGGAGGTGGAGCGTCTCCTCGCCGAGCGCCGCCCCGCCGCGGTCGCGGCAGGCTGAGGGCGGGCCGGACCGCCGCGGGTTAACAGGCCGACTTCCCGAGGTCCGCATGTCCCGTCGTGTCTTCCTGGTCGGTGGCGCAAACACTCCCTTCGTAGGCAAGGGCCACCCCGACTTCATCTGGAAGAACCACCCCGAGTTCGGCAAGCGCGACAATCCCGGCCTCGAGGAGACCCTCCAGAGCGCCGTGGAGTCCGCCTTCGCCGTCACGGGCGTCGACCCCTCCCGCATCGACAAGGGCTACATCGGCAACTTCGTCGGCGAGCTCTTCTCCAAGCAGGGCCACCTCGGCGCGGCCCTCGCGGGCAGCCACCCGGCGCTCGCCGGCAAGCCCATGACCCGCACCGAGGGCGCGTGCGCCTCCGGCGGCCTCGCGCTCCTCTGCGCGATCGACGCGGTCCGGGCCGGGTTCGACACGATCCTCGTCGCGGGTGTCGAGATCCAGTCGAACGAGAGCGCCCGCGTCGGCGCCGACTACCTCGCGCGCGCGTCGCACTACAAGCGCCAGCGCTCCATCGACGACTTCACGTTCCCCGCGCTCTTCGGGCGGCGCACGAAGATCTACCGCGAGCGCTACGGCGTCTCTGAAGAGGACATCGGGCGCATCGCCGTGAAGGCCTACGGAAACGCCAACAAGAACCCGCTCGCGCACATGAAGGCGCGGCGGATGGACCTCGACACGGCCGCCGCCGCGAGCGAGAAGAACCCCTGCTTCCTCCAGAACGCCGAGTTCGCGGCCTACATCAAGATGTCGGACTGCTCCCAGGTGAGTGACGGCGCCTCCGCCGCCATCGTCGTGAGCGAGGAGGGCCTGCGCGCCATGGGGAAGACCCCCTCCGACGCCGTCGAGATCCTCGGGTACGGGCACTCCACCGCCTCGCTCTACGAGGACGGCGATCTCACCCAGCTCCACACCACCGCGGCCGCCGCGCAGAAGGCGTACGCCGCCGCGGGTATCACCGCGGCCGACGTGGACGTGGCCGAGGTGCACGACTGCTTCACCGTCACCGAGCTCCTCATGTACGAGGCGCTCGGCTTCGCGAAGCCGGGCGAGGGCGGGCTGCTCGCGCGCGAAGGCGTCACCAACATCGACGGGCGCCTCCCCGTCAACACCGGCGGCGGGCTCATCGGCTTCGGGCATCCCGTCGGAGCGACGGGTGTGAAGCAGGTCGTCGAGCTGTTCCGCCAGATGAAGGGGCAGGCCGGGGCCTACCAGGTGCCGAACGCGCCTCGCCACGCCGTGGCCGCGAACATGGGTGGGGACGACCGCACGGCCGTCGTCACCGTGCTCCGCAACCTGGAATAGGCTCCCGTCGGGTAGGTTCAAGTGGGGCGCGCCGCCGCGGCCCTGGAGGCTCGGATGAAGAAGTGGATCCCGTATGTCGTCGCGGCCGTGCTCGGTCTCGGCGTTGCCTTGCTCGCCTTCGGGCCGGGGTCGGGTGAGGACGTCTCGACGAAGCCCGACGCCAAGGTGGCGAAGCGCACGGTGGAACGCACCGTCACGAGCAGCGAGGCGCTCCCTCCCGGCTCGCGGCACGAGCGCACCGACATGACCGCCGAGGAGCGGGTGGCCGACGCGCTCGCCAACCCTCCGCCCCCGCCGGGCACCCTCCGCCCCCAGAACCAGGCGGAGATCGATCACGCGGCGCGCCTGGCGCGCCCGTACAACAAGCACCTTGCGCACGTGGGCGCGTTCTGGAAGCGCGCGGCGCAGCTCGTCGGCACGGCCGAGCCCGAGCTCGCCAAGGAGTGCCTGGACATGGCCTCCTACATGCGCGAGCAGAGCCGCCTGAACGACGGCGAGATCGACGTCCCCTCGATCATCGCGAAGGAGCAGGCGCTCGCCACCCGGCTGGCCGGCGCGAACATCGGGAACCAGGAGCTGGAGGGCGTGGTGTCGTATATCCAGGAGTCGAGCCAGGCCGTGCTCGACGGCAAGGATCCGACCACCGTCGCCAAGCCGGGCCAGGCGGCCGCCGCCGGCCAGTAACGACGCCGCCGCGTCGGCGCGCGGCGCCTACGCGGTGGTACGCACGGCGCGCGGCGCCTCGGGCAGCGTGCACAGGCTCGCGATGCCGTCCGCAAGCAGCACGACCCGCGTGATCCCGACCTCGGCCGCCGCGGTGGGGAGCGCACCGGCGTTCATGCCGCGGAGCGCCGTGCGCACCGCGGGGCCGTCGTCGGCGGCGAGCCGATCGTGCGCGGCGCGGTTGGCGGCATGGAGCACGCCCCCGTCGTCGACGACCACCATCGGAACGGGGGAGGCCTCGAGCAGGTGGAGGAGCGCGGCGCGATCGAGGAGCGCCGCCCGGCCGGGGGTGCCCAGGCAGAGGGCCTGCCGCTCGTCGAGGAGCTCGTTGACCTCGCGGGCCACGCGCGCCACCTCCTCCGGGGCGTCGAGGATCGTGCACCGTCGGTGGGTGTCCCCCCGTCGGGCGGCCTGGAGGGAGGCGTCCACCTCGGCGAGCGGCCCCTCGACGCGCGCCACCAGCCGCCGGGACACGAGCACGCCCACGGCGAAGCTCACGAGCCCGAGCACCGCCGCCGCCCAGGCGCCTCCGTAGCCGAGGCGCTGCTCGCTCGCGTCGGTGCGCGCCATCGAGCGGCGGTTCACGTCCGCGAGGGCGTCGAGCGCGCCCACGGCGGCCTCGCGCGCGGGGCCATCCCCGGCGAGCGCGGCGGGGCCGACCTCGCGGATCCGTTCGATGAGGGGGCCCTCCTCGGTCTCCGTCACATGGGCGCGGGCGCGGGTCAGCCCCTCGGCGTACCGCGCGGTCGCGGCCTCGGGGTCGACCTCGGCGAGTGCGATGGCGCCGAGCATCTCGTCCACCGCGTGGACGGAGGTGACGTTGTCGTCCAGGATGCGCTCGATCGCCGGGCCCATGCGGACGAGCAGCCCGATGGCCGCGAACGAGGTGACCACCTGGATCGCCACGAGGGCGACGGCGGCGATCTCCAGCTCGGTGCGCAGCCGCATGTCAGACCCGCTCGGTCAGGCGGTGCACCGCGCCCGGGGGCGAGACGACCACGAGCAGATCGTCCGCCCGGAGCGGCTCACGCGGGTCGGGGAGGGCGAGCTTGCCGGCCCCGTTGTCCACGCGCCGGATGGCCACCACCGTGACGTTGTAGAGGCGCGGCAACGCCAGCTCCAGCAGGCTTCGCCCCACGAAGGAGGGCGGCGTGCGCAGCTCGGTGATGAAGAGGTCCCCCCCGAGGGGCAGCTCGTCCTCGATGCCGCTGAACGCGAGCCGGGTGGCAAGCCGGGCACCGAACGCCTGCTCGGGGTTGACCACCTCGTGGGCGCCCACGAGCGTGAGGATCCGTGCGTGCAGCTCGTCCGTGGCGCGCGCGATCACCCGGGGCGCGCCCAGCTGCCGCAGGAGCGCGGTCACGATGATCGAGCTCTCCCGTGCCTCGTCGCCGATGGCGCACACGCAGAGGTCACGGCGCTCGGGGGCGAGGCGCTTGAGGCTCGCCTCGTCCTTCGCGTCGAAGGTGAGGGCCTGCGCGACGAACGGCGCCACCGCCTGCACGCGGTCCTCCCGTCGATCGACCGCGAGCACCTCGACGCCATGCGAAGCGAGCTCGCGCACGAGCGCGTATCCGAACTGTCCGAGCCCGAGGACGAGCGCTTGTCTCTGCATCCGACGCCTCTCTGCCGTGTGTCCGAGGTCAACCTACCGCGACCGATTCCTTGGGGAAGGTCGCCCGGCGCGTGGACTCCCGCTCCGTGAGGAGCAGGAACAAGGTGAGCGGGCCGACGCGGCCCATGAACATCGCGAGCGCGACGATGATGCGGCCGAGCTGGTCGAGCTGGGCCGTGCCGCCGATGGTGAGCCCGACGGTGCCGAGCGCCGAGACGATCTCGAAGATCAGCACGTGGTCGGGCAGATCCTGGGTGAGCTGCAACGCCGCCATGCCGCCGCCGACGCTGACGAGGCCGGTGGTCGCGATCGCCGCGGCCTTGTAGACGGACGCGTGGCTGATGCGACGTCCGA
Organism: Deltaproteobacteria bacterium; assembly: GCA_036676765.1. Lineage (GTDB taxonomy): Bacteria > Myxococcota_A > UBA796 > UBA796 > SXON01 > CAJBVW01. The sequence goes on along the minus strand of JAKFCH010000118.1, from coordinate 21,574 downwards.
ACGCCGTCGCGTCCGTCCGGCCCCGGATGGCCGCGATCACCGCGAGCCCGAGCAGCGCCGCGGTCGTCGTCTTGATGCCGCCCGCCGTCGAGGCGGGGCTGCCGCCGATGAACATGCAGACGATCATCAAGGTCCGCGTGGCCGGGTGCAGGGCCTCCAGGTCGATGGAGTTGAAGCCCGCGGTGCGGAGGGTGACCGACTGGAACCACGCGTTGTGCAGGCGGTCGGCCACGGAGAGCCCGGCGAGCGTGTTCGACCATTCGAGGGCGGCGATGGCGATCGTCGGCACGACGAGGAGCACGGCCGAGGTGGCGAGGGCGAGGCGGGCCTGGAGGGGCGCCCGATCGTGCCGCACGAGCGCGGGGAGGCCCACGATCAGGGCGGGACCGAGGCCGCCCACGGTGATGAGCGCCGCCACGACGTGCAGGACGAGGGCGTCCTCGCGGTAGGGGACCAGGTTCGTCGACTGGAGCGCGAAGCCGGCGTTGCAGAACGCGCTCACGGAGGTGAAGAGCCCGTGCCAGAGCGCCGTCGGCACGGACGCCCCCTTCGCGAGGAAGAGCCCCGCGAGCCCGATGGCGCCGGCGCCCTCGGCGATCGCGGTGACCACGAACACCTCGCGGACCGAGCGGAACACGTCCCCCACGCCGTCGGCGCCGAGCACGCCCGCCATCGCCCCCTCCTGGCGCACCGACAGGCGGCGCCCGAGCAGCGCCACGGTGGCGGTCGAGAAGGTGAGGATGCCGAGGCCGCCGACCTGGATGAGGGCGAGGAGGATCACCTGCCCGGCGAAGGTGAGGTCGTTCGGAGTGTCGAGCACGGCGAGGCCGGTCACGCACGTGGCGCTCACCGCGGTGAACAGGGCGTCGACGAAGGAGATCGGACGGGTGGTGGCGAGGGGGAGGCTCAGGAGCGCGGCCCCGACGGCGCCCAACGCCATGAAGGTCGCCACGAGCGCGCGCGCCGGGTGGCTGACCACGGCCTCCCAGGCGGTGACGGGGCGACCGGGCGCCGTCGGGGCGGGCGTGCAGCGGGTGCCGAGCAGCGTGAGCACCGGTCCGGTCGCCATCAGCGTGAGCCCGGTGAGCGGCTCGGCCCACCCGACGGCGAGGCCCGCGACGGTCAGCGCCACGCCGAGCATCACCCTGCGCGGGCCCGGCGCGCCCAACCGCCGCGCGATCCATGCCCACCGCGCCGCGAACAGCGCGCCCACTGCCATCACGAGGGCGGCGTTCGCCCCGTGCGAGACGCCTGTTCCCCCGTCCGTGGGGACGGCGACCACCCAGGCGGCCAGGCCCACCCAGGCCGCGCCCCGGCTGGACGCCCGGGCGAGGGGGGCCACGTCGTCACGCGTCGCGGGCGGGGCAGGCCGCGGCTTCGTCGACGGCCAGATCCAGGTGAGCAGGCCCCCGACCGAGAGGAGCAGCACGAAGCCGAAGGCGGGATCCTTCGGGAGCCCCGTCACGGTGAGGAGCGTGGCGAGCACGAGGCCGATGGAGGCGAGGACGCGGCCCGTCCGGGTGCGCGTGGGGAGGACCAGCGCGCCGCCGAGCAGGAGTGCGCTCGACAGGAGCTGGCCGCCCAGGACGAAGGCGCCGACCGGGGCGTACGTCCAGATTCCATCCGTCGCCTCGAGCAGCTCGATCGGCAGCATCGCCACGGGCGCGAGCGCGGCGAGGACGCCTCGGAGCGCGTGCAGGTCGGTCGGACGGCGGGGCATGCGGCGAAGCTGCCCTAACGCCGCGCTCCGGGTCCTGTCGGGCTCCGGGGGCGTCACCTCGGCGTGAACAGCCGGAGCTGGACCGCCTGCCGACGGAGCGCGACGACCTCGGCGCGGGCCCGATCGGCGAGGGGCCGGTCGACGTAGATCCGGCGCACCTCCACGTGGGGGTCCATGCGTCGGAGCACCGGCGAGGCGGCGAACACGCTCCGCGTGCGGCCGTCCGACTCGAGGATCGGGATGTCGCCGCTCGGGCGGAAGGTGACCATCCGGGCGGAGCTGTCCACGCGCGGCGGGGCGCCGAGGATCTCCCCGAGCCGCGCGGCGATGGCGTCGGCCTCCGCGAGCTGCTCGGGGTCGGCGCTGACCTCGAGCTCCGCGACACAGGCGGGAATACGACGATCCCAGATCGCGCGCGCAGCGGGCCGCGGGTCATCGCGCAAGAGCTCCAGCGCGCGCCCGTCGTCCCATGCGAGGAAGGCGTCGGGGTCCGTCGGCCAGTCGGGGAGCACCTCTTCGAGGAGGAGGTCGAGCACCCGCCGGGTGCGGTGGAAGTAGACCTGCTGGAACATCGAGTAGCGGGCGAGGAGGAGGCCCTCCACCGCGTGCAGGCCGGCGCCGCGCACGGCGAGCCCCCCGTCGGGCGCGGGCGCCACCGACTCGACGAGGCGGGGGAGGTCGTACTCGCCGTAGCGGACGCCACACATCCGCGCGTCGCGCAGCAGGTAGTCCATGCGGTCCGCGTCGAGCTGCCCGGACACGAGCGCGCCGGAGACCCGATCGCCCGTGCCGTCGAGGATCGCGACGACTGCGGCGGGATCGACGCCGTGGGCCCGCAGGACCTCGGCGATCTCGCCCTCGCGCACCAGCGCGAGCGTCATCGCCTCGTGCGGCACCCCGCGTTCGCCCGCGTGGGAGAAGGGCGGGTGCCCGAGGTCGTGCAGCAACGCGCAGACGCGGACGAGATGGATGTCGCCGGTCCAGCCGGCGCGCGCCAACGCCGAGCCCAGGAGGCCGGCCACGTGGCAGGCGCCGAGCGAATGGACGAAGCGGCTGTGCTCGGCGCCCGGGTAGACGAGGTGGGTCAGGCCGAGCTGCTTTACCCGGCGGAGGCGCTGCATCGCCCGGGTGTCGACGAGCGCGGCCTCCACCGGCGACAGATCGATGAAGCCGTGGATCGGATCGCGTACGCGGTGCATGGAGCGCCCATTAGCCGGCAGTGGCCCTGTACGGGCGGAGGTTCGCGAACGACCGACCCGATCGGTTAGCATGCGACCGCGAGGAGACGGAGCGATGCGGATCGGCCTACGAGCAGCCCTGGCCTCGGCCGCCACGGGGCTCGCGATGGTGACCCTCGGGAGCGGTGCCTTCGCCCAGGATCCCGAGCCCCGGCGCATCGCGCTGGTGATCGGGCTCTCGAGCTACGCCCGGCTCCCCGCCGAGCTCACGCTGGACACCGCCCGTTCGGACGCGGCGCGCATCGCCGCGGCGCTGGAGCAGTCCGCGGGCTTCGACCAGGTGCGCCTGCTCACCGACGCGAGCGCCACGCTCGAGAACGTGCAGTCGGTCCTGCGCGAACAGGTGTCGAAAGAGGTCGACTATCGCGACCTGTTCCTCCTCTACTTCGTGGGCCACGGCGTCGGGGGAGACATCGGCGATCCGCGCCTCCTCTTCTACGACACCGATCCCGACGCGCTCGAAACGTCCTCCATCACCGCGGCGGAGCTCGGCGCCCAGCTCCAGAAGTGGGTGCCGGCCAGCCGGTACATGGTCATCACCGACGCCGCGCACGAGGGCGCCCTCAACGGGCTCGCCATGCTCGGCCCCACGGGCAACGACTGGCCCGCGCTCGGCCAGAAGAGCTTCATCCTGTCGAGCACCGCGCCGAGGCAGGTGGTCCGGCCGGGCGTGTTCGCCAAGTCCTTCATCGAGGGCATGAGCGGGGATGCCGACAGCAACGGGGACGGCATCGTCACCGGCTCCGAGCTCAACGGGTTCCTCGTCGTGTCGGTCCCCAACGCGACGGGCGGCGCCCAGCTGCCGACCGTGCAGGGGAAGTACGACCCCAACCTCGAGCTCGCGAAGAAGCGCACCCCCGTCGTGGCCGGCGCCGCCGTCATCCCCGAGGTGGCCCCGGTGTCCGACATCCGCGTGGACAAGGCGAAGTTCGTCTTCAATGGCGGCAGCGCCCCGCGGGTCCAGTGCGTCCTGGCCCCGACGCCCACCGCCTGCGACCCTTCCTGTTACGTCTGGGACGTGCCGGCCGGGCCGTGCAAGGTGTCGATGACAGTCGACGGCAAGGAGCTCAACGGCGAGGTCGACGTGTTGTACCGGGGGGCGTACACCTGCGGCATCTTCCGGGACTCGTTGCAGTGCTCGAGCCCGCCGCCTCCCCAGTAGGTCGCTCTTTTCCGGTCTGATGGCGAGCCTCGCCGCGCTGGTGCCGGCCCCGGTCTTCAAAACCGGTCGGGGCGCCTCGAGAGGGGTTGCCCGGTGGGTTCGATTCCCATGGCTCGCCGCCATCCCCCGTGTTCGGGGCCTGCATCCGGAACGTCGCGACCGTCCCGCTACGGCGAGCCCTCCCATGTGCGCATCCAGTCCGTGTTCGTGATGTCCAGGAACTCGACCGTGCCGGTGCTGCCCATGTAGATGTTCACGGGAGCGACGATCTCGGCACACAGGCCGCCCTCGTAGTCGATGTCGAGGTACCAGGGGTTGTCCCTCGGGACGCGGATGTAGTCCTCCGTCCCGTCGTGTTCGAGGACGTAGCAGTCGAGGGCCCAGATCTCGCACTCGTGGGACGACCGGGCGGTGATCTCCCCGTACACGTGCACCAGCTGGTTGCGTCGGGCGTAGTAGTCCACGTTCGCCGAGCCCAACTCGGCAACGTACATCGGGTTGGCGCTGCTCAGCACGGTCCACCCCGACGTACGCTCCACGTACGACGACCCTGAGCGGCCCCCGAGCCAGGAAGTCGCGAAGTCGACCGTGTCTCCGACGGACGCGGTCTCGGACTTGTTCAGGACGACCGCGATCGAGAAGTTCGCATCCGCGACGATGATGCGGTCGAAATAGTTCTTCCCGGTGTCCACGGCGACCACCGTGGCGTCGTACAGTAGGTGGCTCTCACCGCCCGAGGTCGACCGGCCGGTCGGAAGCGCCGGCTCAAGGTCCAAGAGGCCGGCGTCGTAGGACGGATCGTACGGCACGTCGGTGTTGAGCGACGGATCGATGGGCCCGGTCCACAGGTCTGGCGGCCCGCAAGGGTCGACCACGATGTCTGCGTCCGTGTCTGCGTCCGTGTCGGCGTCCGTGTCGGTGTCCGTGTCGGTGTCCGTATCGGCCCATCGGTCTCGTAGCAGTTGCCGTCCTCGCGGCGCTCGAACCCCTCGTCGCAAGGCTTGGCGCTCGTGTCGCCCGTGTCGGGGACGCAGGCGACGAGAAGAGGCAGGAGCAGCATCTGAGGCTCCGCGCGAACCTCGACGCTACGACGCCCCGAACTGGACGATCGTGAAGGTGATCCTCTTGCGCTTCTCGGCGTCGACGGGTACATACAACCACATGGTTGTATGTGATCCCGCCGAGTCCGAGCTGAGTCGCGTGTTCCGCGCCCTCGCCGATGCGACCCGCCGTGACATCCTCCGGCGCACGCTGGTGGGCGCGGTGTCGGTCAGCGGGCTCGCCGCCGACTACGACATGTCGTTCGCGGCCGTGCAGAAGCACGTCGCCGTGCTCGAGGAGGCGGGACTCGTCGCGAAGGCCACCGCGGGCCGCGAGCGACTCGTCCGCGCCAACCCCGACCAGATCGCCCGCGCCCGTACCTGCCTCGACCAGCTCGAGGTGATCTGGCGCCACCGACTCACTGGACTGGACGCCGTCCTGTCCGAGCCCGAGGAGTAGAGCCCATGCCCATCACGTCCATCGTGTCCGACCCCGCGACCCTCAGCCTCACCGCCATCGGCGAGTACCCCGTGCCCGTGACCCGCCTGTGGGACGCGTGGGCGGACCCCCGCCAGCTCGAGCGCTTCTGGGGCCCGCCCCAGTGGCCTGCGACGTTCACCCGCTACGAGATGTCCGTAGGCGGGCGCGCCGAGTACCACATGACCGGTCCCAACGGGGAGACGAGCCGCGGCTATTGGCGGTTCGTGCGAATCGAGGCTCCGCAGGCGTTCGAGATCCTGGACGGGTTCGCCAACGCCGACGGCAGCCCCAACCGTGACTTCCCGGAGACACGGATGCAGGTCCGCTTCGAAGCCACGCCGACCGGCTCGCGCTTCGTGGGGGTCTCCACGTTTCCGAGCGTGGAGGCCATGGAGCGGCTGATCGCGATGGGCATGAAGGAGGGCCTCGCGGCCGCGCTTGCGCAGGTCGACGACGTGCTGGCCGATCTGCGGGAGCACGCCGCCGCCTTCCACACGGCGCTCGAGGTGGTCGACGACACGCACGTGGTCGTCACCCGCGAGGTACGGGGCTCGGTCGAGCAGGTGTGGCGCTGTCACCACGAGGCGGCGCTCCTCGAGCAGTGGATGCTCGGGCCGCCGGGGTGGACCATGCCCGTGTGTCAGGTCGCGGACGAGGTGGGCGGCACCTACCGCTACGAGTGGGAGAGCGAGGCGGACGGGAGCCGGTTCGGCTTCACCGGCGAGCTGCTCGAGCGCGAAGCCCCGCGCCGCGCGGTCACGACGGAGCGGATGATCGGGATGGACGGCCCGGGCACCGTGAACGAGCTGATCCTCTCGCCGCGCCCCGGCGGCCGCACGCGCATCGACGTCCGCATCACCTACCCGTCGAAGGAGCTGCGCGACACCGTCCTCGCCACCGGGATGGTGGACGGGATGGAGACCTCGTACGCGCGGCTCGAGGAGCAGGTGTTGCTCGTGGACCGCGGCTGAGAAGGGTGGACGCCCCACGCTCCATGACAGGAGCGCGGGGCGCCCCGGTCGTCATTCCCCGACGTCCTCCTTCTGGCGCGCCGGCTGGGATCCGCCGCCCCGCTGGGCCGCCGCGGCCGCCGCGCGTGCGCGACCGCTCGCCTGCCCGCCCTTGCGACCCGCCTCGCGTGCCTCTTCGGGCGTGAACTCATGGGCGGTGCCCTTCTCGTGCGCGGCTTTGCCACCCTTGCGGCCGGCCTCGCGCGCCTCGTCGGGCGTGAACTCGTGGGCCGTCCCCTTCTCGTGGGAGGCCTTCCCCCCCTTGCTCGCGATCTCCTTCTGCTTCGTGGGATCCATCCCCGCGAAGCCGCGTCCACCACGAGTGGTGCCTTCCTTCTCTTGCGGCATGTCATACCCCCCTTTGTGTCTCGTCCCGATCCCCCTGATCGGAAACACTACCGGTTGCCAAGGTAGTGACACGGGTGGGTGGGTCAACGCCGGGTAGACCTCTGCCCTACCTATGGAGGCGATTGTGACAGACGCCGACCAAGTGACCGAAGCTCGTCCCACAGGGGCGGAGGCACGCGCGAACCGAACTTTGCCAGGTACTTCTCCTGCTCTTCCACGAGGGCCCGCCAGGGCACGGGGTCTACTGTCAGCAGCTGTCTCAGAGTGTCTACCCCGACCCCGGCCCCGTCAAGGTCGATCGCGCCCGGTCCCGGGAGGTGGCCGATGGGGCTCTCCGCCGTGACACCCACGCCCTGGCAGCGTGCCGTGATCCAGGCGATCACCCGGAGGTTCTCGCCGAAGCCGGGCCAGAGGAAGCGGCCGTCTTCGCCGGTCCGGAACCAGTTGACGCCGTAGATCCGCGGTGGACGGGAGAGCCGCGCTCCGATGGCGAGCCAATGGCCCCAATAGTCGGCCATGTGGTACCCGCAGAAGGGGAGCATGGCCATGGGGTCGTGCCGCACGACGCCCACCTCGCCCGTCGAGGCGGCGGTCGTCTCCGAGGCGAGCATGGCCCCTACGAGCGTGCCGTGCCGCCAATCGAAGGACTCGTACACGAGCGGAAGGGTGGTGGCACGCCGGGCGCCGAAGAGGATGCCGTCGATGGGCACGCCCTCGGGGTGATCCCACTCCTCGGCGAGCGCCGGACACTGAGAGGCGGGCGCGGTGAAGCGGCTGTTCGGGTGCGCGGCGAGCTCGGCCGAGCCGGGTGTCCAGGGGCGCCCTTGCCAATCGAGCATGCCTTCGACCGGTGGGTCGTCGTGCCCCTCCCACCACACCGTCCCGTCCGGGCGGAGGGCCACGTTGGTGTAGAGCGTGTTCCGCGCGATGGTGTCCATGGCGTTGGGGTTGGTCTTGCGGCTCGTGCCCGGCGCCACGCCGAAGAAGCCGAACTCGGGGTTCATCGCCCAGAGCCGCCCGTCGGGCCCGGGACGGAGCCACGCGATGTCGTCCCCGACGGTCCGGACGCGCCACCCCGCGGCGTACATGTCGGGCGGGGGCACGAGCATCGCCAGGTTGGTCTTGCCGCACGCGCTCGGGAATGCGCCGGTCAGCCACGTGGTGCGCCCGGCGGGATCGGTGACCCCGACGATGAGCATGTGCTCGGCGAGCCAGCCCTGTTGGTGCCCGAGGTAGCTGGCGAGCCGCAGCGCGAGGCACTTCTTTCCCAGGAGCGCGTTCCCGCCGTAGCCGGAGTTGATGCTCCACACCTCGTTCGATTGGGGGAAGTGACAGATGTAACGTTGGTCGGCGTCCAGGGTGCCGAGCGAATGCAGGCACCGGGTGAAGTCGTCGGACGCGCCGAGCTGGCGCAGGGCGATGTCGCCCATGCGCGCCATGATCCGCATGGACAGCACCACGTAGAGGCTGTCCGTGAGCTCGACGCCGACGCGGGAGAGGGGGCCGCCCGGCGGGCCCATGAGGAACGGCACGACATAGAGCGTGCGCCCGCGCATGGACCCCGCGAACAGGCGGCGCAGGGTGGCACGCGCGTCGGCCGGCGCGAGCCAGTTGTTGTTGGGACCGGCGTCCGCGGCGACCTCGGTGCACACGAAGGTGGACCCCTCGGTTCGCGCCACGTCGGTGGGGTGGCTCCGGTGCAGGTAGCAACCGGGGAGGCGCTCCGGGTTCAGCGGCAACAGCTCCCCGGTGCCGACGGCCTGGCCCGTGAGGCGCTCGCGTTCGGCCTCCGACCCGTCGCACCACACCACCGTGTCGGGCTCGCACAGCCGCGTCATCTCGGCGACCCAGTCCCGAACCGCGTCTCCGACCTCCATCTCCCGACCTCCGAGCCCGGCCGGATCTAGGACGGCCAGGGCGAAAGACAAGGAGGATGCAGCCTACTCGGGCTCCTCCCGGAGGCCGTACTCCTTCATCTTGAGCTGGAGGCTCTTCCGGCTGATCTCGAGCCGCCGCGCCGCGCGGGTCACGTTGCCGCTCTCCTGCTCCAACGAGCGGAGGATCAGCGCGCGCTCGAGCTTGGCGGTGTGCACCCGCACCAGCTCCTTGAGCCCGACACCGTCCGGGTCCGCCTGCGCGGGGGCGCCGCCGGGCCGGCCCTCGAGCCCGGGGAAGGCGTCCTCTCCGAGCACGGGCGCATCCGACAGGAGGACACCGCGCTCCACGACGTTCTCGAGCTCGCGGATGTTTCCGGGCCAGGTCCACGCCATGAGCGCGGCCATCCCGGCGGGCTCCACGCCGTCCACGTGCTTTCCGAGCCGCTCGTTGAACCGCGCGAGGAAGTGCTCGACGAGCAGGGGGATGTCCTCGCGGCGCTCGCGGAGCGGGGGGAGGCGGATCTGGATGACGTTGAGGCGGTAGTAGAGGTCCTCGCGGAAGCGCCCGGCCGCGACCGCGGCGGCGAGATCCACGTTGGTGGCGGCGATCACGCGCACGTCGACGGTGGAGGGGCGGATCCCGCCCACGCGCTCCACGGTCCGCTCCTGCAGGGCGCGCAGGAGCTTCACCTGCATGTCGCGCGGGAGCTCGCCCACCTCGTCGAGCAGCAGCGTGCCGCCGTCGGCGAGCTCGAAGCGGCCGGGCTTCGACGTGACCGCCCCGGTGAACGCCCCCTTCTCGTAGCCGAACAGCTCGCTCTCGAAGAGGTTCTCGGGGATGGCGCCGCAGTTGACCGTGACGAACGGCTTGTCCCGGCGGCCGGAGTGCGCGTGGAGCGCGCGCGCCACGAGCTCCTTGCCGGTGCCGCTCTCTCCGACGAGCAGCACGGTGGTCGGCGAGTCCGCCACCTTCTCCACCAGCGCGTACACCCGCTGCATGGAGGGGGTGACGCCGATGAGGTCGAAGCGGCCCCTGTCCCCCCGCCAGGGATCCTCCTGGACGGTCCGGCGGCTCGCGCGCTCTGCCCGCAGGGCCTTGTCGACGGCCGCGCGGAGCTCCGCGAGGTCGAACGGCTTGGTGATGTAGTCGAAGGCGCCGAGCTTCAGGGCCTCGACCGCGGAGTCGACCGTGCCGTGCGCGGTGATGACGATGAGCGGCAGCCCCGGCTGGTTCTGGCGCACGTGCGCGAGCACCTCGAGCCCCCCGACACCGGGCATCTTCAGATCGGTGATCACGAGGTCGAAGGGCTCGGCCTCCAGGCGGCCGATGGCCTCCGCGCCGTCGGTCGCGGTCTCCACGGCGTGGCCGTCCCGCGCGAGGTGTGCCTGGAGCACCTTCCGGATCGACGGTTCGTCGTCGACGACGAGGATTCGGGAGCGCATCGGTTCGGAAGGTAGCACGCGCCGGAGGTGCGGTCAGCGTGAAGACGGGGATAGGCTTGCGCGTCCCTGGGCCACACGCCTCCGGAGGAACATGCGCGCGCTCTGCCTTCGACTCGCCCTTCTCGCGACCGTCCTGCTGGCGGTCCCTTCGGTCGGACCCGCCCTCGCTGCGACGAAGGCCGCGCCCGACTTCTCGTTGCGGGACCTCACGAACCAGGCCCAGACGCTCTCGCAGCACAAGGGCAAGGTGGTGCTGATCAACTTCTGGGCCACGTGGTGCGGCCCCTGCCAGGTGGAGATGCCCCACCTCCAGGCGATGGCGAAGGAGCTCGGCGCAAAGGGCCTCGTGATCCTCGGCATCTCCGCCGACGCCGCGCGGGACGCCTCGAAGGTCAAGCCCCTGGTCGTGAGCAAGGGCCTCACGTACTCGATCCTGCTCGACCCGCAGACCACCGTGGTCGCGCAGTACAACCCCACGAAGACCTTGCCGTTCAACGTCCTCGTGGATCGGGCCGGCAACATCGACCAGGTCTTCAGCGGCTACAACCCGGGTGACGAGGTGACGCTCCGCGCCGCCGTCGAGAAGCTCCTCGCCGCGCCTGCACCGTGATCCTCGCGCTGCTCGCGGGCCTGGCCCGCGCGGGGGATGAGCCCGTCGTCGCCGTCCCGGCCGCCGAAGCCGACGCGCCCGTGCCCGCGGCGCCGCTCGGCATCCTCACCGGGATCCACGGCTCCGAGGATCTGCGCGTCCGCTACTCGCACGTGCCCGAGAAGCTCCTCCACTTCGAGGATCGCAACATCCTCGACTACGTCGAGGTGGTCAACCGGCTCGATCTGACCGGCGGGACGCCGAACGTGGGGGTCGGCGCCCGGGTCGACGCCGTCGGGCTCTTCGCCAACCGCTACCTCCTCGACGGCGAGCTCCACCACGAGCGCGACTTGCTCGGCGAGGGCCTCGCCTCGCCGTTCGAGGACGCCTACCTCGATCTCGAGAAGATCTGGGCGGAGGCCCGCAGCCGGTCGCTCACGCTCACCGTGGGAGATTCGTACCTCTCCTTCGGGCGTGGCATCGCGCTCAACAGCGTGAAGAACACCGACATCGACGTCGACACCTCCCTGCGCGGCCTGCGCGGCGTCGCCCACCTCGGCAACTGGGACGTGACCCTCGCCTCCGGGCTCACGAACCCCCAGCAGGTCGCCCTCGAGAACCCCAACCTCGGCCTCGAGCCCGACGTCGCCCACGCGGTGAGCGGCCTGCGGCTCGACCGCTACGGCCTCGGCCCTGTCAACCTCGGCGCCCACGGCGTCCTGTTCCAGTACTCGCGCGGTTTTCGCGCGGGACAGGACGGCTGGCGCGCCTACGGCCAGCCGATCGACGCGTGGGCCGCCGGCGGGAGCGTCGAGGCCCTCGGCGTGAAGGGCCTCGATCTGTACGTGGAGGGGAACGCCTTCGGCTACGAGGCCGCGGAGATCCCGGTTCGCGGCGGCTACGCCGTCTACGGCAGCGTGGCCGCCTACCCCGGGCGGGCATCGATCCTCGTCGAGGCGCGCCGCAACAAGGACACCGAGTGGGTCAACACCTTCTCGGACAACTACGAGCTCGTGAGCGGCCCCACGCTCGAGTACGAGCGCGTCGTCACCGAGGACAGCGCCGCCGCCGTCAACTCGAACGACGTGACCGGGGGCCGCGCCCGCGTCGACCTGCGCTTCGGCGATGCCGAGCGGCACGTCACCCTCGTGCCCTACGCGAGCCTCGCCGTGTTCCGGGACGCCGATCTCGGCGGCCTGCACTTCAACCGCGCGCCCGAGACCATCTTCCACCCCATCGTCGGCGTCCAGTACATCAACGGGGATCTCCACGTGCTCGCCAACGGCGGCCAGCGGGTCGACGTGCGCGACCCCGGCGCGGGCGGCGAGCCCCTCGGGGCCGACCGGCTGCTCCACGTCGACATGGACGTGTCCGTGCCGCTCGCGGGCATCCTCTCGTTGGAGCTCGCCCCCGCCCTGATGCGCTACCAGTGGGGCGAGAACGCGCAGCAGCAGACGGACTACACCGACTTCTCCAACGCGCTCGCCCTCAAGGTGGGCGCACCCTGGGCGTTCATCCTCTACACCGACTACTCGGACAACCCGCTCATCCGCAGCACGGGCAACCTCGAGGGCACGCTCTTCGGCGCCGCCGGCGAGAACCTCTACGGCGCGGTCGAGGTCCAGTGGATGCCGAACAGCGCCACCACGCTGAAGGCCTTCTACGGCGCCTACCGCGCGGGCATCCGGTGCGCGGGCGGCCAGTGCCGCAGCCTCCCGGGCTTCGAGGGGGCCAAGGTGTCGTTGACGACGACGTTCTAGGATCCGCGCCTATCGGAACGTGGAGGCCGGCAGCCGCGCGAACTCGGCGGGGTCCACCCCCGCGAGAGGGAGGCGGCTCCCCAGCCCGAGCGTGCGCTTGAGCGCGGCCGTGCCGCCCGCCCGCTCCACCGCCGCCGCGCGCCGCACCAGGGCGTCCCCGACCTCCTCGGCGCCCTCGATCCAGGCGCGGCGGACCAGCTCGGGCCAGGCGTTCGCGAGGCGCGAGATCCCCCCGGCGAGCTGGGGGAGGCCCGCCAACGCCGTCAGCTCGGGGGCGGAGAGCCCCTCGTCCAGCGCGGCCCAGGCCCGGTCCGGCCACGCGCCCACGACCCGCCGGAGGCGATGGAGATCCCCCGAGGCGTCGATGAAGCCGGCCACCTGGGTCTCCGCGGCGAGGCGGCCGAGGAGCCGCGGGGTGAGCGGGTTTCCGAAGCGCGGGTGGTGCCAGGCGTAGAGCGGGAGGGTCAGATGTTGGGCCACGGACCGGAACCAGTCGACCAGTGAGTCCTCCGGGACCGGGTGGAGGAGCGGGGGCGGGAGCACGACGCCGGAGGCGCCCCGCTCGGCGGCCATGCGGCCGAGCTTCAACACGTAGGCGGGGGAGGGGTCCCAGATGGGGATGAGGAGGGTGCGCCCGGCCGCCACGTCGGTCACGACCTCGAGGATCCGCTCCTTCTCCTTGCGATCGATGTGCAGGAACTCCGTGGCGCCGGGAACGAGGCCGTCGACGCCGTGGGCGAGGAGCCAGAGGGTGTGCGCGCGGACGGCGCCGAGGTCCACATGGCCGTCGGGCGCGAACGGGACGATCGTGTCGACCAGCAGAGGCACGGGATGAATCCTCCGGGTACGGGTGTCAGTGGGGCAGCAGCGGAGTTTCGGATTGACAGGGGCCTCGGTCCCTACCATCATCCACCTCCTCCGTCCCCCCTCCTCGGGAGTCCAGTCGTATGCTTTTTGGCCTCGCGTCGCTCCTCTCCGTCGGCCTCCTCGCACCCGCCGAGGCCGCCGTCGTCAAGCCGACCACGTGGTCCGCGTCCTCGTCCGCCCCGGGGTCGGACGGCGTCAGCTACGACATCGCGAACGTAGCCGACGCACGCCAGTCCTCGCCGTGGGTCGAGGGGGACGAAGGGAGCGGCCTCGGCTCCTGGGTCCTCGCCGACTTCGGCGGTGAGAAGACGATCACCGGCTTCACCGTGTGGGCCGGCGTCTGGTACACGCAGGAGTATTGGGGCCGGTACAACCGCCCGAAGACCCTCCTCGTCGAGTTCTCCGACGGCACCACCCAGGAGGTGACCCTCGCCGACGAGTTCAAGCCGCAGACGATCACCTTCAACGCCCCGAAGAAGACGACCTCGGTGAAGATGAAGGTGAAGGGCATCCACACCGGCAACACGTTCAACGACACCGGCCTCTCCGAGGTCGTGTTCCACGACGGCGCGCCGTCGGCCTACCTGCCGGTGAAGTCCTACAAGACCTCGTCCACGTTCCCGCCGGACGGGGACGGCAACTACGAGCCCGTCAACACAGCCGACGGCATCCTCGACTCGATGTGGTGCGAGGGCAACAAGACGGGGGACGGCACGAGCGAGTGGTTCGAGGTCGACCTCGGCGCCAGCCAGGAGGTGAGTCGGCTCGTGCTCCGCAACGGGAACGCCTACTCGTTCTCGTACTTCATGAAGAGCAACCGCGCGACCGCCGCGACCCTGACCTTCTCCGACGGGAGCAGCGAGACCATCGCCGTGAAGGACAGCATCAGCGAGCAGACGGTCACCTTCCCCTCCCACGCCACCAGCAAGGTGCGGGTCACGTTCACCTCCGTGAAGAAGGGATCCGAATTCAACGATCTGTGCATCTCCGAGGCGTACCTGCTTCCGTAGCACTTCGTTCTGGCGGTGGGATCGTTGCGTTCGGGGCGTCAAGCTCGCTACGCTGTGGCCGTTGAGGTGTCCGTGCGCGTCTTCTTGCCCCTCGTCCTGCTGGTCGGCTGCAACCAGCAGGAGTTCAACCGCGCCTCGACGACCGACGAGTTCCAACAGGCGCCGTCGAACCTCGTCGACATCCTCTGGGTGATCGACAACTCCGTCTCGATGATCAACGAGCAGGAGGCGGTGGCCCTCGGCGCCGAGGACTTCACGATCAACCTCGAGAGCACCGCGATGGACTTCCACCTCGGCGTCATCACGACCGACGTGGATCGCACCAACCTCACCGCCGGCGTGCTGCTCGGCGCGGCCAACGAGCCCAAGGTCCTCACGGTGGACACCCCGCTCTACGCCGACATCTTCAAGCAGCGGGTCCAGCAGGGGAACACCGGCTCCGACCAGGAGAAGGGCCTCCAGGCCGCCGTGTCCGCGCTGTCGTCGCCGCTGGCGTACACCGTCAACGAGGGCTTCCTCCGTGACGGCGCCATGCTCTCGATCGTCGTGCTCTCGGACGAGAACGACTGCTCCGACGCCGGCGCGCTCGGCGCGGAGTCGACGGGCGAGGACTGCTACACCCGCTCCAGCGAGCTCGTCCCCGTCACCGACCTCGTGCGGCAGCTCGTCGATCTCAAGGACGGCGATCCGGTCGTCATCTCCGGCATCGTCGGGCCCGACGTGGTCGACGACTGCGAGGCCACCGTGCCCGGCCGGCGCTACTTCACCGCGATCGAGCTGCTCGGCGGGGTGAAGGCCGACATCTGCCAGACCGACTACTCCGCGATCATGGACGCGCTCGGCCAGGTCGCCTCGGGCATCCTGACCGTGTTCCAGCTCTCGAAGTCGGCCATCGAGGACACGATCGAGGTGACGATGCGCCTCGACGAGGCCGCCGAGCCCACCATCGTCGCGAAGGACGAGACGAACGGCTGGACCTACATCCCCGAGTACGCGCAGATCGAGTTCCACGGGGAGGCCATCCCGCCCCGCGGCGCCCTGATCGAGGTCAGCTACGAGATCGCCGGGCAGGTCCAGGAGCAGGCCGAGACCCCCGAGGACACCGGCACCTGACGGCCCGCGCGAGGGCGCGCCGCATCTTCACCCGGGGCGTGCGATCGGCGGGTACACCCGCTACGCTGTGGCCGATGTCGGACACCCGCGATCGTCCGGAGACGCGCATCGTGCAGGACCGGTTCGAGGACTGCATCTACCGGCCCGGCCAGGTAGCGCGGTGCCCCGCTCGCGTCCCGACGGAGCCCCTCTCACCCGAGCAGCTCGACCTCCTCCTCGAGGAGGGGGACCAGCGCGTGGGCGGAACCGTGTTCCGCACCGAGTGCCCGTTCTGCACGGCGTGCGAGCCGGTCCGCATCGACATCCACGCGTTCGAGCCGTCGCGCGGCCAGCGGCGGGTCCTCCGGCGCAACGAGGATCTGACCGTCGAGCTGGGGCCGCCCACGTTGTCGCGGCGGCGGGTCGCGCTCTGGAACCGGCACCGGCGGGCGAGGGGGCTCCTGACCGAGCACTCCCGCAAGGACCCGGTTGGCTACCAGGAGTGGCTGGTCGACTCCTGCGCTCCGACCACCGAGGTCCGCTACACCCTGGAGGGGAAGCTCGTCGCCGTCAGCCTCCTCGACCTCGGGCTCACGTCCGCCAACAGCGCCTACCACTTCTTCGACCCCGCCTACGCGGACCGCTCGCTCGGCGTGTACTCGGTGCTCCACGAGATCGAGGTGTGCCGCGCGCGCGGCATGCGGTGGTACTACCTCGGGCTCTGGGTAGAGGACTGCGCGGCGCTCCGTTACAAGTCGGGCTACCATCCGCACGAACGCTTCGTACGGGGGCGGTGGGTGGCGACCCCGAGGCCGCGCCCTGGCGTCGAATCGGGATCCCCTTCGGAGCCCTGACGATCGCCCCCCCGTCCGGGTGGTGGAGATCGCATGCGCCCGAGGATCGTCGCCCCGCTCGTCTTCCTGCTCACCGCGTGCACCGGCGAGGGCCCCGACACGGGGGACAGCGCGGAGGCCCCCGCCGGATGGAACGTCGTCGCCGAGGACCAGCCCGCCGCGCTCCTGAGCGTCTGGGGGAGCGGCGCGGCGGACGTGTGGTCGGTCGGCGCGGACGCCGGCGCGGGTCCATCGGTCGTGCACTACGACGGGGCCGGGTGGACCACCGTGGACACCGGCACCCGCGGGGACCTCTGGTGGGTCACGAGCGCGGGCGGGGACACCCTCTGGATGGGCGGCGCCGACGGCCGGGTGTTGCAGCACGCCCGGGCCTCGGGCCAGACCGTGGAGCACGTCCTCGACCCGGTCCTCACCGTGTTCGGCGTGTGGGCCGCCGCCGATGACGACGTGTGGGCCGTGGGCGGGGACATCGACGCCTCCGCCGGCGCGAGCCAGGTCTGGCATTGGGACGGCGCCGCGTGGGCCCGGGCCACGATCCCCGCGGACGCGACGGCGGCGATGGCGATTTACAAGGTCTGGGGCCGCTCGTCGACGGACGTGTGGGCGGTCGGCGCGGGCGGCGTGGGCCTGCACTGGGACGGCGCCGCGTGGACCACTTTCTCCACCGGGACCACACGCAACCTCTACACGGTTCACGGCACCGATGTCGCGCTGTGGGCCGTGGGCGGCTTCGGCACCGGCACGCTCGTCACGAGCAGCGGCGGGGCGTGGACCGACGAGACCCCCGAACTCGCGCCGCAGCTCAATGGGGTGGACGCGAGCGGACCGGCCCCGTTGGCGGTCGGCACCCAGGGGTCCGTGTATGCGCGGGGTGCCGACGGGTGGTCCGCCGATCTGCGCGGCGCGGTCACGGCATACGACTTGCATTCGGTCTGGGGAGATCCCGACGGCGGCATCTGGGCCGTCGGGGGGAAACTATCTTCCTTTCCGCTCGACAATGGAATTCTGGTCTATGGTGGCGACGCTGATGTGCCCGCCCTCTGAGAGGTCTTCGATGCTGCTCCTTCCCCTCCTGGCCGCCTGTACCGGACCCGGCCCCGACGACACCGCCGCCGTCGCCCTGTGTGACGACGCGGTCGGCAACATCTGCACCTGGGCGGGCACCGGGGCCGCCGGGTTCGACGGCGGCGGAAACGACCGCCTCGCCTCGATGTTCTACTGGCCGATGGACGTGGAGTTCTCGCCCCTCGGCGCGCCGATCGTCGTGGACTGGAACAACCACAAGCTCCGCCTCGTCGAGGAGGACGGCACGCTCACCACGATCATGGGGACCGACTGGATCGGGGACGGCCCGGACGACCTCTCCGACCTCGAGCTCCCGGGCGCGCCGGGCACGACGGTCCACCTCAACCACCCCACCGACGTGATCTACCTGCCCGACGGCATGCTCCTGAGCTCGTCGTGGCACACCCACAAGATCCGCACCTGGGATCCGCGCACGGGCAACGTCCACGTGCACTGCGGGCTCACCCCCGGCTTCGTGGGTGACAACTACGAGCCCGCCGAGGGCGCCCGGCTCAGCATGCCGAAGGGCGCCGATCTCGACGCCGAGGGCAACCTCTACTTCGTCGACATGAAGAACCAGCGCGTGCGCGTGCTCACGCCGGACTTCACCATCTCCACCATCGCCGGCAACGGCACGAAGGGCTTCGCGGGAGACGGCGGAGCCGCTCGCGACGCGAACCTCTCGTTCCCCACCGGGGCGCAGCCCGAGCCGGGCGGCGCCATCGCCACCGGTCCGGACGGGAACCTCTACGTGGCCGACACGGAGAACCACCGCATCCGCCGGATCGACCTCGCCAGCGGCACGATCGACACCGTCGCGGGCAACGGCACGCCCGGGTACACGGGGGATGGTGGGCCGGCCCTCGACGCCTCCTTCAACTTCCCGCGGGACCTCGAGTTCGACACCGACGGGTCGTTGTGGGTCGCCGACACCGACAACCACGTGATCCGCCGCATCGACCTCGCCGCCGGCACCATCGAGACGACCATCGGCACCGGGGTCTCCGGCTTCTCGGGGGACGGCGCGCCCGCCGCCGACGCCGAGCTCTACCGCCCGTTCGGCATCGAGTTCGGGACGGACGGCCACGTCTACGTCACCGACACCTACAACCACCGCATCCGCGTCGTCTACCGCTAGGCCCTGGAGTCCACCATGCTGCTCTCCCTCTTGTTCCTGGCGTGCTCCGGTGCCCCCGACGACACCGCCGCCCAGGTCTGTGACGAGTCCTCCGGTACGATCTGCACGTGGGCCGGCACCGGCGTCGCCGGGCTCGGCGGCGAGGGCACCCCCGCCCTCGAGACCAACCTCTACCTGCCGATCGACATGACGTGGGGCCCCGACGGGAACGCCTACCTCCTCGACTGGAACAACCACCGCATCCGCCTCATCACCGACGACGGCACGATGACGACCCTCGCCGGCACGGGCGAGCTCGGGGACGGCCCGGTGGGGCCCGCCACCGAGGCGCGGTTCAACCACCCGTCCAACCTCGCGTTCGACAACCAGGGGCGGTTGGTGGTGGCGGCGTGGCACAACAGCCGCATCATGCGCATCGACCTCTCCACTGGGCTGCTCGAGTTCGTCGCGGGGGACGGCACGCGCAGCTTCGCGGGGGACGGCGGTGATCCCCTCGTCGCGAAGCTCGACCTCCCGTCCGGGGTCGTCGTCGACGCGAACGGCCAGATCTTCATCGCCGACCAGGCGAACCAACGCATCCGCTGCATCGACACCGAGGGCATCATCGACACGATGGCGGGCAGTGGCGTGCCGGGCTTCGGAGGGGACGGTGGGCCGGCCACCGAGGCCCAGGTCCACGCCTCGGTCGGACAGGCGGCGGCGCCCGCGAACCGCATGGCGCTCTCGCCCGACGGCACGCGGCTCTACTTCGCGGACACCGGCAACCACCGGATCCGCTACGTCGACCTCGCCGCGGGCACCATGGACACCTTCGCGGGGAACGGCACGGCCGCCTACGCGGGGGACGGCGGGCAGGCGGCCGACGCCTCGCTCTACGGGCCCACCGACCTCGCGTTCGGCCCCGACGGCGAGCTCTACGTGGCCGACACGTCCAACTCCTGCGTGCGTCGCGTCGATCCCGACGGCGTCATCTCCACCGCCGTCGGCGCGTGCGGACAGCCCGGCTACGCGGGCGACTTCGGCGCCGCGGGGGACGCCCTCCTGAACCAGCCGTACGGCGTGGACCTCGACGCGTCGGGGAACCTCTACATCGCCGACACGTACAACCAGGTCATGCGTGTCGTGTATCGGTAGGCTCCTGCGTGGCGCTCCAATCGTGCTCGCCCTCGCGGCGTGCACGGGCGAGGCGCCGGGCGACGAACCCTGCCCCGACACGCCGGGCACGGTCTGCCGGGTGGTCGGCACCGGCACCCTCGGCTTCAACGGGGAGGGCCTCGACGCCCTCGAGAGCTGGCTCTACTTCCCCTCGGCCGTGCGCGAGCACCCCGACGGGCGCCTCGTCCTCGTGGACTTCAACAACATGCGCGTGCGCGCCGTCGATCCCGACGGCACCGTCGTGACCCTCGCGGGCACCGGCGAGCACGCGTGGTCCACCCCCGGCGCCCAGGCGCGCGAGACCGCCCTCGAGAACCCGATCGACGCGGTCTACGGGCCCGACGGCTCGCTCTACGTCCTGCCGCTGCACGAGGCGCGGGTGCTGCACGTCGGGGCCGACGGCGTGGTGGCGCCGTGCGCGGGCAGCGGGGAGGTCGGCTACGAAGGGGACGGGGGCGAGGCCACCGCCGCGAAGATGTCCGAAGGGTCGGGCCTCGCGATGGGGGCGGACGGCGCGCTCTACATCGCCGACACGCAGAACAACCTCGTCCGCGTGGTGGAGGGCGGGACCATCCGCACGCTCGCGGGCGCACCCGAGGCCGGCTTCGTCGACGGGGCGGCCACCGACGCGCGCTTCGCGGGGCCGCAGCGCCTCGCGGTGGGCGACGGGGTGCTCTACGTCGCGGACGCCAACAACCACGCCATCCGCGCGGTGGACCTCGCCACCGGCGCCGTCACCACCGTCGCGGGCACCGGCACGCGCGGCTACACCGGCGACGGCGGCCTGGCGACCGCCGCGGCCCTGATGTACCCCTACGGCGTCAACGTCGGCACCGACGGCACGCTCTGGATCGCGGACAGCGGCAACAACGTGATCCGCCGCGTCCGAAGCGGCACCATCGAGACCGTCGCCGGCACGGGCGAAGAGGGCCTCACCGGCGACGACGGCCCGGCCCTCGACGCCACCTTCGCGTTCCCGGTCCACCTCCTCGAACGGGACGGCGACCTCTACGTGGCCGATCTCAAGAACGGGGTGATCCGGGTGGTGAGAGGGGTGGAGTAGCAACCCGATTCCCGGCCCATCCCGGCCGAACCGGCCGACCCCACCGCTCCAACCTACCCGGTGACCACCCGTACCCTGCTCCTCCCGGGCCCCGCCTTCTCCACCGAAACCCAGGTGCCGAGCCGCTCCGCGAGCCCGCCGACGTGCGAGATGACGCCCACGGTGCGGCCCTCGGCGCGCAGGCCTTCGAGGGTGGAGAGCGCCACGTCGAGCGTGTCGGCGTCGAGCGTGCCGAAGCCCTCGTCGATGAAGATCGACTCGACGCGCGTGCGTGTGGCGGCCAGCGCGGCGAGGCCGAGCGCGAGGGCGAGGGAGACGAGGAAGGTCTCGCCGCCGGACAGGCTCGTGAGCGGGCGCACCTGCTCGGCCATGTGGAGATCGACGACCTGGAGCTCCATCTCGACGTTGGGGACGCGCTGGAGCTGGTAGCGCCGGCTCAACGCCGTGAGTTGGACGTTCGACTCGACGAGGAGGAGGTTGAGCGTGAGCGACTGGGCGAACTGGCGGAACACGTTGCCGCTGGCCGAGCCGATGAGCTTGTTGATGACTTTCCAGCGGTTGGTGACCGCCTCCTGGGCGTCGATGGCGGGCTTCAGTGTGGCGGAGCGCGCGCGGCGGTCGTCGTCCTGGAGGAGGGCGGCGCGGGCGGCGGTCCAGCCGTC
>JAKFCH010000117.1:0-6410 GCA_036676765.1 Deltaproteobacteria bacterium | reverse complement strand
GGGCCGACGGCGTCGCGTCCGCGCGGCGCCGGGGCGCCCGGAGACGCTACGGCTCGCCGTCCATCGTGCCGCTGATGGTGAACCCGATGTCGAGCGTCGCCTCGTAGTCCAGGCGGATCAGGCGCGGCGTGATCTCCCCTCGGAGGGGCGCCTCGCCGATGGTGTCGACGGTCCAGGTGCCCTCGAAGAAGTCGCCACGCACGCTCCCGTCGATCGGGCCCCCGAACGTGCCGAAGGCGTCGAAGGTGCAGTCCGCGTAGCCGCTCGCATCGCCCCCCCACACCTCGATCTCGAACGCGCCCTCGCACGGCATGCTCTCGGTGTCGAGGTCGAGCGAACCCGTCACGACGCCGGTGTAGAGCACCACGTCGGTGTCGGTGTCGGTGTCGGTGTCGGTGTCGGTGTCGGTGTCGGTGTCGGTGTCGGTGTCCGCGTCGGTGTCGGCGTCCGTGTCCGAGTCGGTGTCGGCGTCGGTGTCCGAGTCGGTGTCCGAGTCGGTGTCGGCGTCCGTGTCCGCGTCCGACTCCTCGCAGTTGGGCGCATCGCCACAGTCGGCGTCGTCGCAGTCGAAGCGGCCGTCGCGGTCGTTGTCCGCGCCGTCGTCGCACTCACCGGCGGCGTCACCCTCGAAGTCATCGGCGGCCGCGGTGTCCACGTCCTTGCCGCCCCCGGCACAAGCGAGGGTCACGGCGACGAGGAAGAAGGCGATGAGCAGGCGCATGCCGCGCTTGATAGCGCGGAGTCGACCGCACCCGCAATTCGATCAGAGCCCCGCGCGTACCGCGGCGTGGATCTGGGAGGTGTGCGCCTTGCCGCCCATGTCGAGCGAATGCAGCCCCGCCTGCAGCGCCGCCACGCAGGACGCCCGGAGGCGGGAGGCGGCCTCGACCTCGCCGAGGTGGCGGAGCAGGTCGACCGCCATGCCGATCATCGGGTAGGGGTTCGCGCCGTCGGGGCCGACCACCTCGACGCTGGTGCCGTGGGGGTTCTCGAACACGACGGCGCCCGGCGCGTAGCAGGTGCCGCACGCCACGGTCACGCCGCCGGCCATGCCCGCCGCCACGTCGCTCACGATGTCCCCGAACAGGTTGCCGCAGAGCAGCACGTCAAAATCGCTCGGGCGGCGCACGATGCGCATGCACAACGCGTCGACGATGATGTCGTCGTGCTGGATCGCGGGGTAGCGGGCGGCCACCTCCTTGCTCACGGCGAGGAACATCCCGTCGGCCTTCTTGAGGATGTTCGCCTTGTGCACCGTCGTGACGCGCTTGCGCCCGTACTTCACGGCGTACTCGAACGCGAAGGTGGAGATGCGCTCGCACGCGGCCCGCGTCGTGACCTTGACCGACTCGAACACGCCCTCGGTGCTCTCGTGCTCGAAGCCCGAGTAGATGTCCTCGCTCGCCTCGCGCACGACGACGATGTCGGTGCCGGGGGCGCGCGCGGGCAGGCCGGGGAGGTGGGTCACGTGGCGCACGATCGCGTGCACGCCGAGCTTCTTGCGGAACTGGAGGGTGAGCGGCATCTTGCCGCCGGCGGCGACGGAGACGATCTTGCCCTTCACCCCCACGCCGGTGCGGCGCACGGAGGCCACCATGCCGTCGAGATCGGCGTCGGTGAGGATGTCCCAGCGGATGTCGACACCGACGGTCGCGACGAGGTCGCGCATCACGTCGGCCACCTGGGGGCCGCAGCCGTCACCGGGGATGAGGGTCACTTCGTAGGGCATGGCAACCTCGGCAATTGGGGGCGATCAGAGCGCGTCGATGACGGCGTCGGTGAACTCGACGGTGCCGGCCTTGCCGCCGAGATCGCCGGTGAGGTGCTTGCCGGCGGCCAGCACGTCCCACACCGCGCGCTCGATGCGCCCGGCGATCTTCCACTCGCCGACGTGCTCGAGCAGCATCAGGCCGGAGAGCAGCACGGCGAGCGGGTTCGCGAGGCCCTTGCCCGCGATGTCCGGGGCGGTGCCATGGACGGCCTCGAACACCGCGGCCTTGCTGCCGATGTTGGCGCCGGGCACGACCCCGAGCCCCCCGGCGAGGCCGGCGCAGAGGTCGGAGAGGATGTCGCCGTAGAGGTTCTGGAGCAGGAGCACGTCGAACCGCGACGGATCCATCGGGAGGAGAAGCGAGAGCGTGTCCACGCCGATGTCGAGCTGCTCGAGGAAGGGGTACTCCTGGCCGATGTTCCGGAACGCCGCGAGGAACGCGCCGTCGGCGAGCGGGTTGATCGGCGCCTTGTGGCAGCAGTGGATCGTGCGGCGCCCGCGGTAGCGCATGTGCTCGAAGGCCCACCGGGAGATGCGCTCGCCGGCGCGCACCGTCGAGGTCTTCAGCGAGACGACGGTGCCGGGGGTGACCTCGTGCTCGATGCCCGCGTACAGATCCTCGGTGTTCTCGCGGAACAGCACCAGATCGAGGCCGGGCCACGCGCCGGGCACGTTCGGGAGCGTCTTCACCGGGCGGAGGCCGACGTAGAGGTCGAGCGCCTGGCGCAACGTGACGTTGGCTGAACGGAACCCGCCGCCCTTGGGCGTCATCAACGGGCCCTTGAGCCCGAGGCGGTTGTTCCGGATGCTCTGGAGGGTGACCTCCGGCATGGGGACGCCGAACTTCTCCATCGCCTCGCCCCCGGCGGGGGCGCGCTCCCACTCGATCGGGGCGCCGGCGGCGGCGAGGATGCGGCAGGTGGCGCCGGTCACCTCGGGGCCGATCCCATCCCCCTCGAGCAACGTCACGCGATACTTCATGGTCGGCCTCGCAAGGCCGGCCCGCCTAACGCGGCGCCGACCCCCGGGCACCCGTTCCGGCTACGAGATCACGCGCCCGCGGAACCCGAACGGCGCCGGGCTCGGGCGGCCCGAGTCGAGGGCGAGGAGGCGGCGCACGCGATCCTCGGTGTGCGGGTGCGTGCGGAACAGCGAGGAGACGCCGCGCCCGACGAGCGGGCTCACGATGAACAAGTGCGCGGTCGAGGGGTCCGCCTGCGTCGGCATCCGCTCGTTTCCCTGCTCCAGGCGCAGGAGCGCGTCGGCGAGCGGGCGCCCCTCTCCGACGAGCTTGGCGCCGTAGGCGTCGGCCGCGTACTCGCGGGAGCGGCTGATCGCGAGCTGGATGAGCATCGCGGCGAACGGGGCCACGATGAGCGTGACGATGAGCCCGATGGGGTTGCCGCCGCGCTCGTCGTCGCGACCGCCGCCTCCGAAGATCAGGCCCCACTGCGCGATGTTGGCGAGCATCGAGACGGCGCCCGCCATCGTCGCCGCGATGGTGGCGATGAGGATGTCTCCGTTCTTGACGTGGCCGAGCTCGTGCGCGAGCACGCCGCGGAGCTGCTCGGGGGTGAGGATCTGGAGGATGCCCGAGGTCACGGCCACGGCCGCGTGGGCGGCGTTCCGTCCGGTCGCGAAGGCGTTGGGGCCCGCCTGGGGGAGCAGGTAGACCTTCGGCATCGGGAGCTCGGCGCGGCGCGCGAGGTCCTCGACCATCGCGTAGATCTCGGGCGCCTCGGCGGGCCCGATCTGCTGGGCCCCGTACATGCGGAGCAGCACCTTGTCCGAGAACCAGTAGGCGCCGAAGTTCATGACGACGGCGAACCCGAACGCCAGGATCATGCCCTGGTTCCCGCCGAGGAGGCGGCCGGCCACGACGAGCACGCCGGTGAGGAGCCCGAGGAGGAGGGCGGTCTTGAGGTGGTTCAGCATGCTGATCGAATAGGCACCGGTGTCGCGACCCTCAATCCGCGCTGACCAATCGCGACAGCGCGGCCGCGGGGGTGCCCAGGATCCGCTCGTGGGCGCGTCCCCGGCGAGGCGCCGGGGCCGGGCGCCTCCGGGGGTCGCGCGTCGCGCCGTACGATCCACCCCCCGGCTTGCGCTCGGGGGGTGGCTTTCGCCCCCGTCGCTCCGCTCCGGTCCGTTGGCGCGAGCGGCGGCCGGTGCCGCCGGGCGCCGAACCGGCCGCGCCCAGCGCGGCCGCCCCGAGGCCCCCTCGCGCGGGGGAGCGGGCGCTTCGGCCTCGACGGATCGGCCACATCGGGGGTGACCTGGCGCAGGCCTCCCCCTGGATGGCCGATTCGCGCGCGTGCATCGGCCACATCGGGGGTGACCTGGCGCTGGTCCCCCCCTGGATGGCCGATCGGGCGCCCGGCGCCCGCGCGGCCGCCCCGAGGCCCCGCCCCCCATTCCGCAGGGGGCGCCTATCTCAGAACCATCCCGCCCCGAGCGCCGCCGCCTCCTCCACGAGCCGCGCATCCCCGCGTTGCCGGCCCAGCGCGCGCATCGCGCGGGCGCGCCACGGCCCGTCCGGGGCGAGCTCCGCGAGAGCGAGCTCCAGGTCGGCGACCCCGCCCAACTCGGCCGTGAGCACGCGGACGCGCCCGCGGGCGAGCGGGGCCTCGGCGAGCCGGTCGAGGGCGTGGCGCAGATCGTCGGGATCGTGGTTCACCACCGCGCGGCACGCGCGGAGATCGGCCTCGAGCAGGGGCATGCCGCGGTCGATCGCGTAGTCGATCGCCCGGTCGAGGCCCGGCGCCACCACCATCGTGCCGGCGAGGGCGTGCGCGCGGGCCGTCCACGCCTCGGCGCGGAACACGCCGGCCCGCCGCCCTGCGCGCGTCCACGCGGCGAGGGCGCGGTCGAAGCGCTCGATGGCGCGCTCACAGTGCGGCGTGGGGTCGTCCGCGAAGTGGGCGGCGCGCAGGAGATCGATCTCGCCGAGCTCCGACCACGCGGCGCCCGCCGGGCCCGCCGCCTGCGGGTGCGGCTCCAGCTCGGCCGCGAGGGCCAGCCACGTCGACTCGGCGGCGGCCACGAGCCCGTCCAGGCGGTCCACCTGGGCGGAGCGGAAGCGGCGGGAGAGCTCGCTCCCGGGGAGCGCGACGGCGGCGAGCCGATCGAGGTGGTCGCGCGCGGCGTCGACTCTCCCGCGGGTCAGGTCGAGCCCGACGAGGGTGTCGAGCGCGAGCGTGGTCGCGACGGGATCGCCGTCGGGCGCCGAGCGGGTGGGGGTGGTGGCCTTCAGGAGCGCGGCCTCCGCGATGTCGGCGGCGGCCTCCACCTGCCCGGCGTCGAGGAGCACCGCCGCGAGCTGCGGGCTGTCGGAGGGCTCGTCGCGGCCGGCCTCGCGAGCGAGCAGGAGCATCTTCGCGGCGGCGGCGGGCCGATCGTCGCGTCGCCAGGCGTCGGCCGCGAGCGCCGCGGCCTCGCGGACGGCCTGCGTGTCGCGCACACGGCGCGCCTTCTCCACGATCGCGGCGTAACGGGCGCCCGCCGCCTCCCATCGCCCCTGGCGGGCCAGCTCTTCGGCCTCGCGCCACTCCCGCTTGGACATCGACACCTCGCGCGGTCGCCTATCCGGCTAAGCGGCGCTTCGATGTCCTCCCGCCGCCTCCTCTTCACCGTCGCCCCCGCGTTCGCCCTCCTCGTGACCGCGCTCGCGCTCGGCGAGTGGAGCCAGCGCCAGGCCGAGGCCAAGGACGCGATCCGCATCCCGTGGGACGAGCCGGCGCTCAAGTACGAGTTCTCGCCGGGAGGCCAGCAGAACAGCTACGGCTTCAACGAGCGCGAGCTCCCGATGGAGAAGCCGCCCGGCACCCTCCGCGTCGCCGCCCTCGGTGACTCCGTGACCCACGGCGCCTTCGTGCCGAACACCCAGTCGTGGCCGCGGCAGCTCGAGAACCAGCTCGTCGCCGGCGGGTTGCCCGTCCAGGCGCTGAACTTCGGCGTGTACGGCTACGACACGGAGAGCGTGGCCGCCCAGCTCCGCTCGCGCGTGCTCGCGTGGAAGCCCGACGTCGTCGTCTACGGCTTCTACGTGAACGACCCGATGCCGACCGAGATGGTCACCGCCGACGGCCGGCCCGTGTGGGTCGGCACCGGCCCGCGCGACTTCCGCGTCCTGTCCCCCTCGATCGACGCGTCCCTGCACCGGGTGAGCGCGCTCTTCCGACGCTTCGAGGGCGCGTCCGCCGCCCGCGCGCTGGACGCCCGCGGCACCCGCGAGCTGCTCGCGTGGGATCGCTTCGGGGGCTGGCTCGACACCTTGAAGGCCACGGCGGAGGGCGCGGGGGTGCCGCTGCTCGTCCTGGTCATCCCGCCCCACGTGATGAGCCAGCCCGAGGCAACTGCCTGCAACGCGTCCGCGCGCATGGGGCCGCGCTTCTGCGAGGAGAACGTCACCGTCCTCGATCGCGCCACCGCGATGCTGACCGCGCGCGGCCTCCCCGTCGTCGACGGGCTCGCCGCCTACCGCGCCGACGGGCCCACCGATCTCCACGGGCTCCCCGACGATCCGCACCACCCGAACCCCGAGGGGCACCGTCGCCTCGCGACGGCGCTGGCTCCCGTGGTCGCCGCGCAGCTCGGCGGCGCCGCGCCCACCCCCGGCCCCGCGCCCACCCCCGGCGCC
>JAKFCH010000116.1:0-7676 GCA_036676765.1 Deltaproteobacteria bacterium | reverse complement strand
TCGATCGCGAGCGCACCAAGAGCCGGCTCGTCCAGCGCCTTCAGAAGCTCGGGTACAACGTCCAGATTGGGGAGGCGGCGTAGCCGGCGCGAACCTGAGTTTCTATTGAGGCACAGAGGACACGGAGGGGGAAGCCGTCTCGCGTCTGATCTTGCTTGCTCTCTCGCCTCTCTCTCCCTCTTCTCTGCGCGCTCTGTGCCTCTGTGGTGGACCTCCCCCTCCGGCCCCCCGAGTGCCCGCCGCGCACCCCGCTGTAAGCGAACCCTCCCGCCTCCGTTAGACTCGCGCCCGGCCACCGGAGGCGCGCGACATGCGGACGTGGAAGAAGGTGTTGCTCGGAGTGGGGGCCATCGGTGGCGCGTCGGTGTTCGCGTGCGCCGGGGTGTTGGGGCCGTGCTGGACATACTGGATCGGGGACGCCGTGCTCCTCGACCAGTGCCCCGTCGGCGAGGTGCGTCCCGTCGCATTCGTGGAGGCGCGCGGCCTCGGGCGCACCGACGAGGGCACGGTCGAGGTCGGCCTCGTCGGTCACTACGTCGAGGCGTGGGGTGGCTTCGCGTCCACGGACGTACGCCGGTTCTCGCCGACGCTCACCCTCGTGGCGCCCGACGGCACCGAGGCCCGCCTGGGGACCGTGGACGGCTGGGAGAAGACCTGGGGCACCCGCAAGACCGCCCAGGTCAAATTGCCCGCGGGGCCCGACGGCGACTACGTCCTGCGGGTCCACATCGACTCGCCCGCGGGGGTGGCCACGGTGGATGCGCCGCTCCCCCTCTACCAGCCCGCCCTCGCGCACGTCCTGACCGACGCGCCGCTCTACAAGCCGGGGCAGGAGGTGAAATTCCGCGCCGTGCTCCTCGGCGCGGCCGACCTCGCGCCGCTCGAGGGGCGGCCCGGCACGTGGAAGGTGCGGGATTCTTTCGGGGAGCTCCTCCTCGAGGAGAAGGCGAAGACCGGCGCGTTCGGCGTCGTGTCCGGCAGCTTTCCGCTCACCGACGACGCCGCGAGCGGCGCGTGGTCCGTGGCGTTCGAGTCCGGCGCCGCCACCGATCGCGTGACGATCGATATCAAGCCCTTCCAGCTCCCGCGGTTCACCGTCGAGGCGAAGAGCCCGCGGCCCGCGTGGCGCATCGGTGACTCGCCCGTCATCGAGGGCGTCGCCCGCTACACGTCCGGCGCGCCCGTCGCGAACGCGAGCCTGCGCGCCGTCGTCCGGAGCGACGGGGCGTGGCCGCCGCCCCCCGCGTGGCTCGAGCCCCGCGTGCTCACCACCGACGCGAAGGGCGCGTTCCGCATCGAGGTCGCGCCCGACGGGGGTGTCGTGCCCGCGGACCTTCGCGGGCAGGCCACGCTCCGCTTCACGCTCACCGCCACCGACGACACGGGGGACACCGCGGTCGGCGGCGCCGCGGTGCTGCTCGCCGAGGATCCCATCGCGGCCGACGCGGTGACCGAGCTCCTCGGCGGGCTCGTGCCCTCGGCCAACAACCGCGTCTACGTCCGCGTCACGACGCCCGAGGGCCGCGTGCTCCCCGGCGCGACGGTGCGGATCACCCGCGAGTGGGATCCGGCGGACCCCGGCCTCGAGGCCGCCGCCGACGCGGACGGCGTCGCCCGCTTCCAGCTCGATCCCGGCGAGCCCACCACGGTGGTCGTGCCCGCGATGCCCGTGCGTCCGCGCCCGCGGCTCGCCGTGGTGGCCGCCACGCTCCAGTCCGCGGAGGACGTGCTCACCGGCACGTCCGTCGATCTCGAGGGGCGCGCGGGGCTCGATCGGTGGACCACCGCCGTGCGCGGTTGCGCGGATCGCGGCCCGCAGGGCACGACGCCGGTGGTGGACGTGTCCGCGCTCCTCGGCGCCGACGGGCGGGTGCGGCAGGTGGAGGCCTTCGTGGCCGGCACGCGGACCCCGCTGTCGCGGTGCGTCGCGGCGACGCTCGCGGGCGCCACGGGGCCGCGCGGGCGTGACCGGATCTGGAACGCGAGCTGGCGGGTGGCCGATCCGGACACGCCCTGGTTCGAGGTGAGCGTCGACGGCGGGATCGGGAGCCTGGACGGGCTCGTGGAGGCGCTGGAGGAGCGGCTCCTCGAGGCGCGGCCGTGCGCCGCGCGGCTCGACGAGTCCGGGAGCTTTCCGCGCGCGTGGCGGGCGAAGATCGAGGCCGGCTCCACCGCGGTGTCCCTCGTGCCGCTCGCGGATCCGTCGGTGGACGGGCGCATCCCCGGGGCCGTGGCGGCGTGCGCGGAGCGCTCCCTCGCGGGGGTGCGCCTCGCCGAGCCCGCGGCGGACGCCGGGGTCGGCCTCGTGCGGTTCTCCGCCGAGGTGCCGGTCCCGGAGGGGGAGGCGGTGTCCGCGCCGACGACCTTCCCCGGCTTCGCCCTGAAGGTGCAGGCCACGGTCGACGGCGAGGTGCTCGGCGCCACCACCCTCCGCATGGCGGTCGGCGCGGTGCCGGACCTGCGCCTCCGGTTCTCGGAGGTCATCGTCGACGCGGGCGCCACCGTCGAGCTCACCGCGGTGCGCGGCCCGGACTTCACCGGGTCGTTCCCCAAGAAGATGTGGGTCATGAAGGGCGACCGCCGCGTCGTCGAGTTCCCGTTCGACGAGAAGACCCGCAAGGCGACGGTCACGCTCCCCGCCGACACCGACGGCTTCGTCCACGTCGAGTGGTCGGGCGCGCGGGCGGTCCTCTACGTGCGCCCCGCGGCGGACCTCGCCCTCGCGGTGACCACGAACGCCGCGACCTACCGCCCCGGCGAGACCGCCCAGGTCACGATCACCGCGCGGGACGGCGATGCGCCGGTGGCCGCGGGGGTCACGCTCTCGGGCGTCGACAGCACGCTCGCGACGCTCGCCGCCCTCCCGAACCCGGACGACTTCGCGCGGGTGACGGTGCGGGCCACCTCGGACGCCCCCGCGTTCGGCGTGCTCGACGCCCGCGCGCTCCAGACGAACCAGATCGCCGGCGAGAACGCCGCGCAGGCCGCCGTGCTGCGGGTCACCGGGCTCCCGGCCATCCCACCGGGGGCCGACCGGGTGAACGTCGCCGAGACGACGGGCGCGTTCTCGCCCGACGCCGAGCTGGCCGACGCTTTCTACGCGCTCTACCGCCACGCGCGGGCCGAGGTCCGCACCTGGGAGGGCGCCACCCCGGCCGGCGAGGTGCTCACCGCCGCCACGATGGTGACCCTGTGGGAGCGGGCCCTCCGGGCCCACCCGACGAAGGATCCGTTCGGCCGGCTCCTCCACCTCTCGACCCTGCCGAGCGATCTGCTCGCCCTCACCGACCCCCGCTTCATGGCCTCCGACGGCGCGCGCCTTCCCGAGGACGTGGAGAACTGGCCCGTCTACGTGTCCGCGGAGGCCCCATGACCTCGTTGTTGCTCTTGGCGGCGTGTATGGACCGGGCGCCCGAGTCCGCGCCCGTCTCCCAATCGAAGGAGGAGGACGCGGAAGGGGAGGCCGGCTGGGGCGGGCGCGGGGGCGGCGCCGACGCGGCGCCCGGCGCGCCCGCGGCCGAGGAGATGATGGAGAAGAAGGCCGCGCGCGCCGACCGTCTCAGGACGCGCGCCGAGCCGTCCGGGCTCGCCGGGCTCATCGGCGGCGAGCTCGACGACAAGGGGGACGCCCTCGCGGCCCTCGGTGACGAGGCCGCCCCCGCCGCCACCCCGCGCGCCTGGTTCCCCGAGAGCTTCTTGTGGCAGCCCCTCGTCGAGGTGCCCGCGTCCGGCTCGGTGACCGTGCCCGTGCGGGTGCCCGACACGCTCACGACGTGGCGGCTCCTGGCGCTCGGCCAGACGCGGAGCGGCGCGCAGGGCGGCGCGGTCGCGACCTTCGCCTCCACGCTCCCCGCCTACGTCGAGCTCGTCACGCCCACGTTCCTCTACCAGGGGGACATCGTGCGGCTCCCCGTGCAGGCCGTGAGCCAGCAGGGCGTCGCGATCGCGTCGTCGCTCGAGGTGCTCGTGGACGGCGCGGCGGTGGGCGGCGGCGCGGTCTCCCTGGCCGCGTACGGCTCGCGCACCGAGAACGTGTCGGTGACCGCCACCCGCGCCGGCGATCTGCGCCTCGTGGCGCGCCTCGGCGATCTCGACAGCGTCGAGCGCGTCGTGCCCGTGCGGCCCGTGGGCAGGCCGGTCGAGACCGTGCGCGGCGGCACGCTCGCGGGGCCGCGCGGCTTCGGGATGTCCGCCGCCCCCGGCGCCACGTCCGGATCGATGGTCGTGACCGTGTTCCCCGGCGCGCTCGGCATCGCCCGCGCCGAGCTCGACGTGGCGCCCGCCCGCGGCGTCACCCTCGCCGATGCCGCCTACACCTACGCCCTCACCGGGCTCGCCGGGCCCCTCGCGTCGGACGGCTCGCTCCCGCCCGACGTGCTCCGGGCCGCCCAGCTCCGCGCCTGGCAGCGCATCGCGCGGGAGCTTCGCACCCCCGGTGTCGCCGAGGCGACGACCGGGCTCGCGGCCGTCCGGATGGCGCCAGCGGACAGCCTCGCCGGTCGCCTCGCGATCCGCCTCGCCGAGACGTTGCGGGCATCCCAGGCCCCCGACGGGCTGTGGACCGCCGCGAGCGGGGGAACGCTCGACGCCTCGCTCGTGCAGACCGCGCGCGCCGTCTGGGCGCTCGGGGCCGACAACCAGTCGAACCGCCTGCGCGCCACCGGCGCCTTCGAGCGCTACCGGCCCCGGCTCGCGTCGCCGTACGTGGCGGCGTGGGGCCTCGCCGCCGGGGTCGTGGAGGAGGGGACTGCCGAGGCGCTCCGCGTCACCGTGCGCGAGGCGCTCCGCACCACGCCCGACGGCGCGAAGACTCTCCGGGTCGACGCCTTTCGCTCCGACGGCGCCCCCGTGTCCGAGGCGGAGGCCACCGCGCTCGCGATCCTCGCGTTGCCCGCGGACGATCCCGCGCGCCCCGACCTCGCGGCGGGCCTGCTCGGGCTCTACGATCCGCGCCACGGCTTCGGGGACGGCGAGACCGGCCTCCTCGCGCTCCGCGCCCTCGAGGCGGTGTTCACCGGCGACATCCCCCGCGAGGTGGTCGTGCGCGTGGAGGTCGACGGCGCCGAGGTGGGCCGGGCCGTGCTCGATCCCGCCCAGCCCTACGCGCCGGTGCGCATCGTGGGGCCGGGGCTCGCGGGCCTCGGCGAGCACCGCGTCACCGTCGTCTCCGAGCCGCCGGTGGCAGGGCTCGCCTTCACCGCGCTCGCGCGGGACTACGTGCCGTGGGTCCAGGCGCCGGTCGGCGGCCTCGACCTGCAGGTGAGCCGCCCGTCGCTGGTGGTCGGGCAGCGGGCGGATCTCGTCGTGAACGTCTCGGCGCCTTCGGGCATCGCGCTCGACCTCTCCGTGGGGCTCCCCGCGGGTGTGGAGCCCGACGCCACCACGCTCGACGCCCTGGTCGAGAGCGGCCGCGCGGCCTCCTGGCGCGCGGAGGACGGCCGCGTCACGCTCACCGGCCTCCGAACGGACGGCGGCGCCTGGTCCGCCACCCTCCCCGTGACCCCCACCCTGGCGGGCGCGCTCCTCGCCGACGCGACCCGCGTGTGGCCCTCCGGCGATCCCTCGGCTGCGTTCTCGCGGGTTCCCGAGCGGTGGACGATTCGGTAGCTTGGGCAGGAAGAGGGGAGGAAGAGTTCACCACAGAGGCACAGAGTTCACAGAGTAAAAAGCCGGAAAGACGAAGAAGAAAGCAGGAATTCCAAGGGAAGGAAAGGGGCGCGTGATTCCTCCTCCTCCCCTTCGACTCCTTCCTGGGCTCCCTCTTCCTCCCCCTCTTCTCTGTGTCCTCTGTGCCTCTGTGGTGAAATTCCGGTTCTTGTTCCCTCCCCCTCCCGGAACAGCCCCCGCGTTACCCCACCGCCCCATGAAGATCCTGACCGAAGAACCCCTCGCCCGGCACGGCTACTGGCGCGTGGGTGGGCCCGTCGAGCGGCTCGTTTTCGTGGAGGACGCCGAGGAACTCGCGGCGGTGTACGCGGAGGATCCGCATCTCCACGTGCTGGGCAGCGGCTCGAACCTGCTCGTGCCCGACGCCGGCCTGCGCGGCACGGTCGTGAAGCTCGGCGGGGCCCTGCGCGAGAGCCGCGTGCTCGACGAGCAGGGGGACACCGTGCGCCTCTACGCGGGCGCCGGTCTCCAGAACGTGGTGTTGCTCGCGCGCGCCGCCAGGCTCGGCATCGGGGGCCTGGGGCCGCTCGCCGGCGTGCCCGGCACCGTGGGGGGCGCCGTCGCGATGAACGCCGGCACGGCCCTCGGCGAGGTGGCGGACGTACTCGCGTCCATCGAGGGCTTCGGGCCCGACGGCCCCGTCCGCATCGATCGCGCCGACCTGCCGATGCGCTACCGCGAGGGGGGGCTGCCCGAGGGCGTCGTCGTGACCGGCGCGGTGTTCAACCTCACGCGCGCCGACGTCGAGGGGGAGCAGGCGCGGATCGCCGCGCACCTCGCGCGTCGGAAGGCCACCCAGCCGCTCGACCTCCCGAGCTGCGGCTCCGTGTTCCGGAACCCGCCGGGCGACCATGCGGGGCGGCTCATCGAGCTCGTGGGGCTCAAGGGGCACCGCGAGGGCGGGGCCGCGATCAGCGACCGGCACGCCAACTTCATCGTCAACCTCGGAGGCGCTACGGCCACGAACGTGATGACGTGCGTGCGCCTCGCGTGGGAGCGCGTGCGCGCGGAGACGGGCGTTGTGCTCGTGCCCGAGGTCCACGTGTTGGGGGAGTGGCCCGCCTCGGAGTGGCCGCTCGCCTGATTTTCGTCTATAAGTGCGGACCCGTTGGAGGTCGCTTGGCTCGCTTTCTACTCCTGCTTCCGCTCCTTCCCCTCCTGGCCTGCACCGGCGCCGAACCGACCGATTCCGGCCGCCCCAGGAAGGACGCCGACGCGGACGCCGACACCGACGCCGACAGCGACGCCGACACGGATGCCGACACCGACACCGACACGGACGCCGACACCGACGCCCCCGACCTGACCTCGTACGAGGGCTTCGTGGAGGCCCACGCCGGCGCGTACTGCGGCAGCCTCGACTCCTGCGGCTACCTCGACGAGCAGGGCTACGACTCCAAGCGCGCCTGCGTCACGGGGATCACGGACTTCTACGACGTGGCCTGCCCCGACTTCCAGGCCGACGTGGCCGAGCGCTGCGTGCGTGACGATTTGCTCATGGCCCGCGAGTGCAAGACCTCGAACGGCGGCGAGCAGCCCCTCGCCTGCCGCGACGTCTGCGTGGCCCCCGAGTAGCGAGCCCCCGAGCACGAGCCCGCCTGGGCGCCCCCCGCGCGGACGCGGGGCGGTCCCTTCCGGGCTCGGCTGGCGCCTCGGTCGGCGCGCCCTCCACGGACGGAGGGCGCGCCGGACCGGCCGCGCCCGAGCGCGCGTCCGCCCTCCAGGCACCTTGCGCGGCGTGGCCTCCGGCCCGGGGTCCCGTGGGCGGGCGCGCTAGCCCCCGCGCGGGTGCCCACCGTCGTCGAGCGCGCGCGATGGCCCCCGCGCGGGTGCCCACCGTGGACCCAAGCCCTGCCCAACGAGAATCCCCCCGAGGCAAGCGGCACCGAACGAGACTGCGACACCCGCTCGGGCGGCGCCCCCACGATGAAACGCCGGTTTTCGAGGCGTGTGCCGTCGTCCGAGCCCGATCGCAGGCCCCGACCGCGCCCTGGATTCCAGTTCGGTGC
>JAKFCH010000115.1:0-20038 GCA_036676765.1 Deltaproteobacteria bacterium | reverse complement strand
TCGTGGCCGGCACGCCCGCGGCCAGCGCGCTCATCGGCGCGCTCGCGGCCGAGCCCGCCGCATCCGACGCCCTCGCGAGTTCGGACGCCGGCACCGCAACCGACTCGGCAACCGGCTCCTCATCATCCCAACCGCCCCCGAGGCCGAAGCCCCCGTAGGCGCGATCGCCCCCCGCACGCGCGGCGACGGGCGCGGGCTCCTCGACCTCCTCGGGGCCGTCCGGGAAGGCGCCGCGACGCGAGGCCTCGACGGGCATGCGGAACGGCCGGATCGGCGACGCTGACGAGGGGCGCACCGGGACCGCGGCCGGCGGGCGGATCGGCGGGCGCCCGCCCTCCGCGCCGTCGGGGCCACGCGACGCGCCTGCCGTGGGACGCGTCGGGACCGCCCGGGGTGCTGGGCGCGGCGCCGAAGCCGAAGCCGGAGCGTCCCCCTCCCCCGAGAGGTCGGGCCGCATCGGCAGCTTGGCGACGGGCTGGTTGACCTTGAAGAGGTTGGCGCGCGCGGGGTCGACCTTCTTCTTCTCGGCCTCGAGCGACTTCTTGCGGAGGAGCTCCGTGTCGTCCTTGCGGATCTCGCCGATGCGCGGCGCGGGCTTGCCGCCCTCGATCGGGGGCTTGGCCGCCGCCGCCGGCATCCCCTTCGGCGCGTTGGGGATCGCGGGCACCTTCGCCGCGGCCGCCGACCCCGGGGGAGCGGCGTGGCGGGCGACCTCCTTCCGCGCCCCGAGCACACCGACCTCGCCGAGGCCGATGTCCACGTCGGTCGCGTTGGGATCCCAGGGGTCCGGCACGCCCGACCGCTGGAAGTACCGGAGGAAGCGCCCCCACCGGAAGCGCTCCCACCCGCGCGCGCCGACCGCGCGCCCGAGGCGCTCCCCGACGACGGCCCGATGGGGGAACTGCTTCCAGATGTCCCGGACGAGCCGCTCGTCGTTCATCTCGCCCCCGACTTGCCCGAGGCCGCCGGGACGAGGCGCGCGCGCACGAGCGGCCGCTCCAGGAGCCTCGCCGCCGCGCCCCGGACGCCCTCTTCCTTCACCTGCTCGATCCGCTGCCGCACGATCGAACGATACCGGAGGCCGTCCTGCCCGTACAACTCCGTGTACGCCGCGAGGTTGGCGCGCGAGCTCGCCGTCTGGAGATCGAGCTCGATGGCGCCGAGGATGTAGCGGCGTGCCCGGTCGACCTCCTCCGCGGTGATGGTCCCCGCGGCGGCGCGCGCCAGGCTCTCGTCCAGGCGCCGCTCCGCCTCGTCGGCGCGCTCCGGATCCGTCGCCACGGTGCACACCAGGAGCCCGGGGTGCACCCCCTCGTGCGAGGCCGCGCCGACCGCGTAGGCGAGCCCGTGCGCCTCGCGGAGCTCGACGAACAGCCGGCCGCCCTGCCCGCCGAGCAGGGCGGCGAGCACGTCGACGTCCGGCTGGATCGCCTCGTGGACCGACACCCCGGGAAACGCGAGCGCGATGTGGGCCTGCTCGCGCCCGCTCCGGAGGCGCACCTGGAGCGGCGCCTCGGGGCGCACCGGCATCGACGGGAGCTCGAGCGGCGCGCCGGCCGGGAGCTTCCCGAGCGTGCGGCGGAGGACGGCGAGCACGGCATCGGGGTCGAAGGCGCCGGCCACGCCGACCACCAGGTTCCCGCCGGTGGCCCAGCGGCGATGGTGGGCGCTCAAGAGCGACGGACGGAGCCCGTCGATGATCGAGCGGGTCCCGAGCGCGGAGAGCGCGTAGGGGTGGCGCCCGTAGGCCGCCGCCCATACCCGCTCGCCGAGCAGGTGCTCGGGGTGGTCCTCGCGCTCGGAGAGCGCCTCCACGAGCTCGTCGCGCACGTGGTTCACCTCCCCCTCGTCGAAGCGCGGGCGGGTCAGGGCGTCGGCCACCAGGGCGAGCCCCTCCTCGAAGCGCGACGCCACGAACTCGCCGCGGACCGCCTGGGAGGACCGTCCGCTCGACGCGCCCACCGATCCGGCGAGCGACTCCACCGCGGCGGCGAAGCCGAACGCGTCGAGGTCACCCGCGCCGCGGAGGAGCGCGCGCGCCCACGCGGAGCCGCGCCCCGCGCTCGCCGGCCGCTCCGCGAACGCCCCGCCCATCCCGGCGATGCGCACGCCGGCAACCTCGCCGTCGTCGGGGCAGAACAACACCCGCACGCCGTTGTCGAGGACCACCCGCCAGGGCGCCTGCACGCCGCCGGCACGTTGCGCCGGGTTCGCCGCCACCGCGGCCCTGCGCACGGGGCTGGGGCTCGGCGCCACCGCCGACGCCACCGCCGACGCGGAGGCCGACGCCACCGCCACCGGGGCCGCGCGCCGCGCCAACGACACCCGCTCGCCCGCCGGCATCAGCGCCACCGCGACCTCCCGTTCGGGATCCATCCACCGGCGGGCGGCCGCCGCCACGTCCGCGGGCGTTACCGCCTCGACCGCGACGTCGAACGCGAGCCACGCCTCGGGATCGCCGTACCGCTCGGTGTGGAACGCGAGGGTGTGGGCCCGCCCGTCGACCGTCTCGCGGCCGAAGATCCGCTCGGCGAGGATCTGCGCCTTCGCGCGCTCGACCTCGACCTCGCCGAGCCCGTCGGCCCGCGCGCGCGCCATCTCCTCGCGCGCCCCGGTGATCGCGGCGTTCGCCTGCCCCTCGCGCGCATGGAGCGCGACGACGGCCATCCCGCCGTCCCGCTCGACGTGCAGCCCGGCCTCTGCGGAGAGGCACACGCCCTCCCGCAAGCGCAGGCGCGACTCGAGCGACGACGAGGCCCCGCCGCCGAGCGCGAGGCACAACACGTCGAGCGCGGGGAGGGCGGGATCGCCGTCACCCGGCGCGGGGAACGCGAGCTCGACCAGCGCGGCCTCGAAGCCGCGGCGCAGCGACCGGGGGCGACGCGGCCCCGACACGGGGTGGCGCTTCGACCGCGGGACCGCCGCCCCACCCCCGGCAAACAGCTCGGTCGCCGCGGCGCGCACCGCCGCTGCGTCCACCGGGCCGGCGACCGCGAGGCAGGCGTTCGCGGGCTGATAATGGCGCTGGTAGAAGGCGTTCAAGGAATCGCGGGTCATCCCGCGCACGGCGCGCGTGGTGCCGATGACCGGGCGCCCGTACGGGTGGTCCGGCCACGCCGACGCGTAGGTCGCCTCGGAGAGGATGCTGTCCGGATCGTCCTGGGATCCGCGGATCTCCTCGAGGATGACCGTCCGCTCGCTCGAGAGCTCCTTGGGGTCGAAGCGCGCGTCGCGCAGCATCTCGGCGAGGACCCGCATGGCGGACACGGCGGCGTCCGCGGGCACGGTCGCGTGGAACACGGTCTCGTCGAACGAGGTCCACGCGTTCAGATCGCCCCCGAGGGACTCGATGGCGGCGGCCACCTCGCCGACGCCGTACGAGCGGGTCCCCTTGAAGACCATGTGCTCGACGAAATGGGCGGCGCCCTCCATCCCCGGCGCCTCGTCGGCGCTCCCGACGTTGACCCAGACGTACACGGCGGCGGCGTCCGAGCGCCCCGACGCATCCACCACCGCGCGCATCCCGTTCTCGAGCGTGAATCGAAGCATCCCTTGTCCTTATCACCGCGCTCCGAGCGCCGGATGCGATACCGATGCGCGATGTACGGCGCCTACGTCCACATCCCCTGGTGCCGCCAGCGCTGCCCGTACTGCGCCTTCGCGGTCTCGACCCGCGCGGACCCGCCGCACCGCGCCTACACCGACGCCGTCGTCCGCGAGTGGGCGCTCCGCCGCCCGAGCTTCGACGGTCGCCCGTCGAGCGTCTTCTTCGGCGGCGGTACGCCCTCCCTCTGCCCGCCGGACGAGATCGCGCGCATCCTCGCGGCGCTCGACCCGGAGCCGGGCGCGGAGGTCTCGCTCGAGGCGAACCCCGGCGATCTCCCGGTGCCGCTGTCGGCGTTCCGCGACGCCGGGGTGACCCGCCTCTCCCTCGGCGTCCAGAGCTTCGACCCCTGGGTGGCCCGCCGCCTCGGCCGCGGCCACACCTCCGACGACGCCCGCGCCCTCGTCGCCGAGGCGCAGCGCACCGGGTTCGCCTCGGTCAGCTTCGATCTCATCTTCGCGGTCCCCGGCCAGACGCTCGCCGCCTTCGAGGCCGACCTGGCGGCCGTCGTCGCGCTCGCGCCCGACCACGTCGCCCTCTACGGCCTCACCATCGAGCCGGGGACCGCCTTCGCGCGCTCCCGACGCCCCGCGGTGGACGAGGATCTCTGGCGGGAGATGTACGACACCGCCGTGAGCACGCTCGCGGCCGCGGGGATCGACCGGTACGAGGTGTCGAACTTCGCGCGACCCGGGCACCGCTCGCGCCACAACGAGCACTATTGGCGCGCGCGTCCGTGGGCGGGGCTCGGCGCCTCGGCCCACGCGTGGTGGCCCGACGGCACGCGCGCCGCCAACGTCGCCGACGTCGATGCCTACCTCGCCGCCGACGATCCGCTCGAGAGCGCGGAGCGCCCTGCCCCCCACGCCCTCGCCTACGAGCTCATCTGGTCCACGCTGCGCCACGTCGACGGCGTCGAGCGCGCCTCGCTGCGCGCCCGCACCGGCCTGGACCTCCACGTGGATCCGGTCCTCCTCGGGTCGGGCCTCGTCGAGGAGGGGGATGGTTTCCTGCGTCTTACAGCCCCTGGTTTTCCCGTTGCCGACGGGGTCGCGGCACGGCTCGCCGACACGTTGGTCGCGACGGATCCCGGCGCGGCCCTTCCCGCCACCCCCAAGGTGTCGGATACTGTCGGACACCCCTCACCGGACCGAAATGAGCAAACCGACGCCCCCCGGGCCTTCCCCGTCGCCGGAGGATCTCCTCATCGAGATCGATCCCAGCCTCATCGAGGAGGCGCTGGCGGCCGTTGAGCGCGTCGGCCGGCACGCGGGCCCCGAGGCGGGCGGCCGGGACCGGGGCGAGGCTCGCCCCGCGGGCGAGCCCGGGGCGGACGAGGTGGACATCGTCGTCGAGGCGCCGAACGCGCCGAGCCCCGAGGGTGGCGACGAGCGTCGTCGCCTCCAGTTCCGCCTGCGGGAGCAGCAGGAGGCCATCCGGCGCTTCGAGCGGGATCTCGCGCGCGGCGTCGAGGCGCGCGTCGCCCTCGAGCGGCAGGTCCGGGAGCTCCGGCAATCCCACTCGGACCTCGCGGTCGACTACGAGCGCTTCCGGGCCCGCGCCCGCAAGGACGTGGAGGAGGCCGAGCGGCGCGGCGAGGATCGCGCGCTCCGCCCGATCGTCGACGTGTACGACAACGTCGAGCGCGCCTGGCTCCACGCCGTCAGCGACCCCGCGCAGATCCTCGGCGGCCTGCAGATGATCGTGGAGCAGTTCAAGCGCCTCCTCGCGCGCCTCGGCTTCGAGCGCATCGAGGTCGACCGCGGTACCCGCTTCGACCCCACGCTGCACGAGGCGGTCCTCCACGTGCGGGACGCCAACGCGCCGCCGGGCACGATCGTCGACGAGGTTCATGCCGGCTTCCGGCTCCGGGGGCGCTTGTTCCGCCCCGCCCGTGTCACCGTCTCGGCGCCGCCGCCGGGCTCCGAGGCCTGAGATGTCCGCACGCCGACCCGCCCGCTCGAATCGTTCCCGGAGATCGCTCGATGTCTAAGGTGATTGGTATCGACCTCGGGACCACGAATTCGTGCGTCGCCATCCTCGAGCACGGGGATCCCCTGGTCATCCCGAACGACGAGGGGAGCCGCACCACGCCCTCCGTCGTGGCCTTTACCCGGGAGGGGGATCGCCTCGTCGGACAGATCGCCCGTCGTCAGGCCGTGACCAACGCCTCGCGCACCGTCTCCGTGGCGAAGCGCCTCATCGGCCGGCGCTTCGAGGACGACGAGGTGCAGAAGAGCATGGGCTCCACGAGCTACACCATCGAGCGCGCCGCCAATGGGGACGCCTGGGTGAAGGTCGACGGGAAGTCCTGGTCCCCCCAGCAGATCTCCGCCATCGTCCTCGAGAAGATGAAGTCGGTGGCAGAGGCCTACCTCAGCGAGAAGGTGACCGAGGCCGTCGTCACCGTCCCCGCCTATTTCAACGACGCCCAGCGCCAGGCCACGAAGGATGCCGGCCGGATCGCCGGCCTCGACATCCTCCGGATCATCAACGAGCCCACGGCGGCGGCCCTCGCCTACGGGCTCGGGCGGCGCGGCCACGAGCGGGTCGCGGTGTTCGACCTCGGCGGCGGCACCTTCGACGTGTCGATCCTCGAGATCGACAACGGCGTGTTCGAGGTGCGCTCCACCAACGGCGACACGTTCCTCGGCGGCGAGGACTTCGACAACCGCGTCTCCACCTGGCTCGTCGAGCAGTTCGCGTCCCAGACCGGGGTGTCCCTCGCGGGGGATGCCGTGGCGATGCAGCGGATCAAGGAAGCCGCCGAGAAGGCCAAGCACGAGCTCTCGAGCACCACCGAGACCGAGATCCACCTCCCCTTCGTGACCTCCACGGCCAACGGGCCGCTGCACCTGATGGCGGAGCTCTCGCGGGCGCGGCTCGAGGGGCTCTGCGCCGACCTCGTCGATCGCCTGGAGGGCCCCTGTCGGCAGGCGCTCGCCGACGCGCGCATCAAGGCCTCGAGCCTCGACGCCGTGCTCCTCGTCGGGGGCATGACCCGCATGCCGCGCATCCAGGAGAAGGTCGCCGAGATCTTCGGCAAGGTCCCCGAGCGCGGCGTCAATCCCGACGAGGTCGTGGCCGTCGGCGCCGCGATCCAGGGCTCGGTGCTCAAGGGCGAGGTGAAGGACGTGCTCCTCCTCGACGTGACCCCCCTGTCGCTCGGCATCGAGACGGCCGGCGGCCTGTTCGAGCCGATCATCGGGCGCAACACGACGATCCCCTGCCGGAAGAGCAAGGTGTTCACCACCGCCCAGGACAACCAGGACATGGTGCGCGTGCACATCCTCCAGGGCGAACGCGAGTTCTCCGACGACAACAAGTCGCTCGGCCACCTGGAGATGCACGGGCTGCCGCCCGCCCCGCGCGGGCTGCCCGAGATCGAGGTCACCTTCGAGCTCGACAGCAACGGCATCCTCCACGTGCACGCCCGCGACCGGGGCACCGGAAAGGCCCAGTCGATGCGGATCCTCTCCAACTCGGGCCTCCAGGAGAACGACATCGAGCAGATGATCGGGGACGCCGAGCAGTTCCGCGACCAGGACCAGGAGCGCCGCATCACGGCCGAAGCGCGCAACCGCCTCGACGGCCTCATCTACACGACGCGGCGGAGCCTCGACGAGTACGGCGATCTCCTCGATACCGGCGATGGCGGCGTCATCCGCGACGCCCTCACCATCGCCGAGCAGGCCGTCGATTCGCAGGATCGCGCGGTCGTGACGCGGGCCCACGAGGGCCTCGCGGTCGCCGCGCAGCGCATCGCCGAGTCGATCTACGCCGCGGCCCGAAATGGCCCCACCAA
The DNA here is from genome assembly GCA_036676765.1 of Deltaproteobacteria bacterium. Taxonomy (GTDB): domain Bacteria; phylum Myxococcota_A; class UBA796; order UBA796; family SXON01; genus CAJBVW01. Next base: position 12,629 of record JAKFCH010000115.1, on the reverse strand, counting down.
CATGGGCATCGGCGGAGATCCCGGGCCTGCGCTGGCGATCGGCGGCGAGCTGGTCGATGACGAGTAGCGCGCACGGTCGGGTCGGGACGCGTCCCGCCCTCCGTACGCGTTAGCTATCCCGCGGAGGATCCGGGCCTTGGCGCGCCGCGACTACTATGCAGTTCTGGGGGTGGCCCGTGGCGCCAGCTCCGAGGACATCAAGCGCGCCTTCCGAGGTCTCGCGATGAAGTTCCACCCGGACCGCAATCCGGGGGATCTCGACGCCGAGCGTCGGTTCCGGGAGTGCGCCGAGGCCTGGGAGGTGCTGGGCGATCCCGAGCAGCGCTCCCGCTACGACCGCCTCGGGCCCCTCTACACGCCCACCGGTCGCCCCCCGAGCACCGACGAGCTCAACGACATCCTGCGCGACGCGCTGAATGGCCTGTTCCGCCGGCGGCGTCCGGGCGGCGCCGGGGAGGACCTCCGGTACACCGTCACCATCACCCTCGAAGAGGCCGCCACGGGTGTCGAGCGCACGCTCGACGTGCCGCGCACCGTGCGTTGCCGCAAGTGCGACGGCACCGGCGATCACCCCGAGGGCCGGGTTTCCTGCGCCCCCTGCAACGGCTCGGGCAAGTCCCCCACCCGCCGCATCCTCCGCACGGATTGCGCGGCGTGTGACGGTCGCGGCTACGTCCCCGCCCAGAAGTGCGACAAGTGCGGGGGGGACGGCCGCCATCCGCTCGAGGACAAGCTCCGCGTGAAGGTGCCCCCCGGCGTCGCCACCGGGCAGAAGCTCAAGCTCCGGCAGAAGGGTCACGAGCCCGCCGCCTTCGCGGGCACCACCCCCGGGCCCGCCGGCGATCTCTACGTCATGGTCAACGTCGACGACCACGCCCTGTTCCGCCGTCGCGGGGCCGACCTGCTCTGCGAGGTGCCGGTCACCTTCCCCGAGGTCGCCCTCGGCGCGGACATCGCGGTGCCGACGCTCTCCGGGAGCACGACCATCCGCATCCCCTCGGGCACCCCGAGCGGCAAGACCTTCCGGCTCCCCGGCCGCGGCCTCCCCGCGGTCGACGGCGGCGCCAAGGGCGATCTCCACGTGAAGGTCGTCGTCGAGGTGCCCGCGTCCCTCACGCCCGACCAGCGGTCGGCCGTGTCCGCGTTGGGCGAGCGGCTCGGTCAGGACGCCCACCCCGCGCGTCGCGCCTGGGAACAGACGATCAGGAGCCGAAGATGAAGGGTCCGTTGCGCGGGTTCGCCGCGCTCCCGTTGCTGCTCCTGTGCGCCGCCGCGCCCGCCCTGCCCGACCCGATCGAGAAGGCGCTGGAGCAGAAGGACCCCCTGGTCGGCGCCGAGCTCCTCGAGGGCGCGCGCGACGAGGTGGGCGAGTCCGAGCTCCCCTGGCTCCTGCTCTACGCCGGCGAGCTCCGCCGCCTCGCCGGAGATCTGCCGGGCGCCCGTGCCCACTTCGAGAGCGTCGCGGGTGACCACCCCACCTCCCGCGCGAAGGAGCCCGCCGTGCTCGGCATGGCCCTCGTCGACGCGAACGGGGACGCGAGCGGCAACACCCTCGCCACCCTCCAGCTCGTCGGTGACAAGGGCGTGCCCGAGACCCTCAACGCCGACCGCTACCTGCTCCTCGCGCGGGCCCGGGCCGCGGAGGGCGCTCCGGCCGGGGAGATCCGGGCGCTCGTCGACAAGGCCGAGCGCTTCGCGGAGCCGCACCCGGACGTGGCGAGGCGGGTCGCCAAGGGCGTTGAGGGGCTCCAGCCGGCCGATGTCGCGCCCTCGGAGGCCGCGGGTCCCGCCGATCTTCGGGCCATCGGCGCGATTCGCGCCGCGATCGCTACCGGGAATCTCTCCTCCGCCGGAGAGCTCGCCGCGACCTTCACCGAGCGCTTCGCGGACTCCCCGTTCGCGCGGGAGGCCGCGTACGCCGCGCGTCGCGCCGCCGCCGGCACCAAGGTCGACCCCGACTTCGTCGCCGTGCTCCTCCCGCTCACGGGCCCCTACGCGCTCCCGGCCGAGAGCCTCCGGGCCGCAATCGAGCTCGGGAACGAGCACGCGGGCGGCGCCCTCCGCCTCGCCTTCTTCGACACCGGCGGCACGCCGGAGAAGTGTGTGGCGGCCCTCGAGCAGGCCACCCTCCAGCAGGGCGCCAGCCTCGTCATCGGACCGCTCCTCAAGGAGGAGGCCCTCCAGTGCGCCACGGTCGCGCAGGCGATCCACGTGCCGTTGGTGACGCTCACCTCCTCGGAGGAGGTGCTCGCCGCGGGTGACCAGGTCTACCGCGCCTTCCCGAGCACCGAGCAGCTGGTAGAGGCGCTCCTGAAGGAGACCTACGACGTGCGCGCGATCGAGCGGTACGCCATCGTGCACCCCTCGACCCCGTTCGGAGAGAACGCCGCCCGCATCTTCGCGGACGCCGTGGTGGCGCGCGGGGGCACGGTGCCCGCACGGGCGGCCTACGACCCCGAGCAGACGGACTTCCGCGGCACGGCGAAGAACCTCGGCAAGAAGGACTACAAGGCCCGCTCGGGCGAGTTCTCGCGCCTCAAGCGAGAGGCCGAGCAGAACCGGCAGGATCCCGGCAAGGTCGTGCTCCCGCCGCTCATCGACTACGACGCCATCTTCGTCCCCGACTCCTACCAGCGCGTCGCGCTCCTCGCCTCCGCGCTCGCCTTCGAGGAGTTCCCCGTCGGCCGCTTCAAGGCCCACCGGGAGGACACGCCGCTCGTGCTCCTGGGGCTCAACGCCATGAACAACGACGAGCTGGCGCGGCGCGGCGGCACCTACGTGCAGGACGCCATCTTCGTGGACGCCTTCGATCCCCGCGTGGACGACGCCCCCACCGACGCCTTCCTCGACGCCTGGCGCGAGCGGGGCAAGAGCGATCCGACGGTCGTCGAGGCCGCGGCCTACGACACCACCCGCCTCGTCGCCGCCGTCGTGGCCGCGGGCGGGGATCGCGCCACGGCGCTCGTCTCCACCCGCCTCACCGCCCCCGTGGCGGGCACGATCGGGTTCGGGGCCGACCGCCAGCTCGCGCGCAACTGGCGGCTGTTGACCGTCACGCGGGAAGGCGTGGGGCCGCTGATGCCGCCGCTGCCCAGCGAGCCCCAACCGGAGCCGGACGATGCCGGCAACTGAAGGGCCCGACCCAGCCGAAGACTGGGTGATCGACCGGATGCGGGAGCCCACGCCCGCCGTCCCGGGCCTCGTCCTCGGCATCGGGGACGACGCCGCGCTCTTCGACGACGGGCGCGTGCTCACCGTGGACTCCATGGTCGAGGGCGTCCACTGGGACGACAAGCTCTCCCCCGCCGACGTCGGCTGGAAGCTCGTTGCGGTCAACGTCTCCGACGTGGCGGCCATGGGCGCCCGCCCGTCGTTCGCCCTGCTGGCGATGGGCCTGCCGAGCCCGCTGGACCGCGCCTGGGTGGAGGCGTTCGCCGACGGGCTGCACGCCGCTTGCGCCCGCTGGGGCGTCGGGCTCGTCGGTGGCGACACCACGCGCTCCCCGGTCCGCACGCTCTCGCTCACCGTCGGCGGGCGCGCCGCCCGCCCCGTGGGGCGGAGCACCGGCCGCGTGGACGACGACATCTGGGTCACCGGGCGGCTGGGCCTCGCCGCCGAGGGCTTCCTCGCGCCCGACCCGCGCCCCGAGGCCCTCGCGCGGCTCCGCCGGCCCGAGCCCCCCGTCGCCTTCGCCGTCGCGCTGGCGGAGGCCGGCCTCGCCACCGCCATGATGGACCTCTCCGACGGGCTCGCCCGTGACCTCGGTCGCCTCTGCGTCGCGTCGGGGTGCGGCGCGACAGTCGATCCCGACGCCGTCCCCGGAGATGCGCCGCTCGACTGGCGCGTCGCGTTCGGCGAGGACTACGAGTTGTTGTTCTGCGCCTCCGCGTCCGACCGGGATGCGGTACGATCGCTCGCCATCATGTTGGACATCCCCTTGAGCCTCGTGGGGCGCCTCGACGCGCCCCCCGGGCTGCGCCTCGCCGACGGCGGCGCCTGGCCCCCGTCTCTGTTCGTACACTTCGTCGCCGTGGGTACGGCCGGTGCCGCGACGCGGCCCGCCCGCCCGCCGACCGACACCAAGCGGACCGGGGAGGCCTCCTGAGTCCCCTGCTCCTCGGTAGCTCCGCCTTCGCCGCGGATCCGGTGGCCTCCATGTCCGCGCTCGCCTCCGCCGGGCTGCCGCTCAGCGTCGGCATCCTCCTGCTCCTGCTCTCCCTCTGCATGTTCTTCTCCATCAGCGAGACCGCCCTGTTCTCTCTCCAGAAGGTGGACCGGGAGACCCTGAAGGAGGATCCGAGCGTCGGCGAGCTCGTCCGTCACCTGCTCCACCGGCCCCGGCGGCTCCTCGCCGCGCTGCTGATCGGCAACGAGTTCGCCAACATCGGGCTGTCCGCCGTGTCGGCCGCGCTCGTCCTCGCCTGGCTGCCCGAGTGGCCCTGGCTCAACATCATCCTCCTCGCGCCGATCCTCATCCTCTTCGGGGATGTGATCCCGAAGACCCTCGGCCTCCGCTTCTCCCGCCAGGTCGCCCGCCGCGTCGTCCGCCCGCTCGCCTTCTGGAACGAGCTGGTGAGCCCGATCCGCTTCGTGCTCTCCGGCGTGGTCGACGTGATCCTGCGCGGGCTCGGCGTCTCGCCGGCGCCGCTCAACGACACCCTCCAGGAGGGTCAGCTCCGCACGCTCATCGACCAGGGCCGCGAGACCGGCATCATCCAGCCGATGGAGCAGGAGATCATCCACCGCGTGTTCGAGTTCGGCGACCTGCCGGTCTCCCGGCTCATGACCCCGCGTCCCGACATCTTCTCGTTGAGCCTCACCACCCCGTGGGACGAGCTCCTCCGCGAGATCCGCGAGGCCCGCTACAGCCGCGTCCCCGTCTGGCAGACCAACCCCGACAACATCGTCGGCGTGCTCCTCGTGAAGGACCTCCTCCGCCTGCACGGCGCGCCGCCCCCCCACGCGCGCCAGCTCCAGAAGATGCTCCATCCGGCCATGTTCGTGCCGCCGTCGAAGCGCGCCCAGGACCTCTTGCGCGAGTTCCGGGTGAAGAACAACCACATGGCCATCGTGGTGGACGAGCACGGCTCCATCGCCGGCCTCGCCACGCTCGACGACCTGCTCACCGAGCTCGTGGGCGAGGTGCTCGACGAGAGCGACGTGGACGAGAAGGAGGCCACGGAGCTCCAGGAGAACGTCTGGACGGTCCGGGCCGGGATCGACATCGAGGACTTCGACGCGCGCTTCAACGTGGAGCTCCCGGAGGGCGACTACACGACGCTCGGCGGCTTCGTGTTCCACCAGCTCGGCGCCGCCCCGAAGAAGGGGGACGAGGTCGAGTGGAACCGCCTCCACTTCCTCGTCTCGGGTGTCGACGGACGGCGCATCACCGAGGTCACCGTCACCATCCGCATGGACGAGCGGATCAGCGAGGAGCTCTCGTGACCCCCCTCGGCGAGGTCCTCCTCATCGCCTGCTGCATCCTCCTGCAGGGCCTGTTCTCGGGCTCCGAGATCGCGATCGTGGGCTCCGACCGCCTGGTGCTCCGGTCGCGCGCCGACAACGGCGACACGGCGGCGCGGCGCGTGCTGAAGCTCCTCGAGCGCCCCGCTCAGCTCGTCGGGACCTGCCTCATCGGCACGAACCTCTCCACGATCGCCGGCGCCACCCTCGTCGCGCACGCGCTCGGTCGCCTCGGTGACGTGCCGGAGCTCCTCGTCGTGGCGGTCTACACGCCGCTCACGATCGTGTTCTCCGAGATGGTCCCGAAGACCATCTTCCAGCAGCATGCGAACACGCTCGCGCCCTTCGTCTCGCGCCCCATCTCGGCGCTCTCCGTGGTGCTCCGCCCCGCGCTCTGGGCCATCGAGCACGCCACGCGGATCATCATGACCATCCTCGGCGTCAAGGACGCCCAGGTGCACGCCGTCCGCCGGGAGGACATCCAGCTCCTCCTCGACAGCGCGACGATGACCGACATCCACGAGGACGAGAAGGAGATGATCCTCCGGGTCTTCAACTTCTCGGAGACCCAGGTGGCGGACGCCATGGTGCCGCTCATCGAGGTGGTGGGCGTCCCGGAGACCGCGTCGTGCGCCGAGGCCCGCGCGCTGATGATCGACCAGGGGTTCTCCCGGCTCGTGGTGTACCGGAAGCGCATCGACCGCCTCGTCGGCATGGTCATGCACAGTGATCTGCTGTTCGCGCCGGACGACACCCGCGCCGTCGGCACCGTGATGCACGAGATCATGTTCGTCCCGGAGACCAAGCGGGTCGACGAGCTGTTCGTGGACCTGCGGCGGAAGCGCCAGCGGCTCGCCGTGGCGGTCGACGAGTACGGCGGCGCCGTCGGGCTCATCTCCATCGAGGACATCCTCGAGGAGATCGTCGGCGAGATCGAGGACGAATACGACCGTCGCCGACCGCTCGTGCGGAAGATGGGCGAGCGGCAGTGGGTCGCGTCGGGCCGCGTGGAGGCGGAGGATCTCTTCGAGGCCACCGGCTTCGAGATGCCGGAGGGGGACTACGAGACGCTCGCCGGCTTCCTCCTCTCCCAGCTCGGGCACGTCCCCGCCGCCGGGGAGCGCCTCGTATGGGGCACCTACGTGCTCACGATCGCCCTCGCGAACGAGCGGGCCATCCTGGAGGTCGACGTGCAGGATACGGTGCCCCGAACGGTCCGGGAGTCCTGATGGGTTGGCGGGCGCCCCGAGGTGACCAGAGCCTCCTCCTCACCGAGGAGAGCGTCCGCGGCGTGCTCGTGAACCCGAGGGTCTCCTCCGTGCCGGCCGCGCCGGCCTGGATGCTCGGGGCGTGCGCGTTCGAGGGCCGCGCGGTGTCGGTGATCGATCTCGTCGTCCTCGTCGACGGCGGGGTCGGCCAGGCGGACGCGCCCTACGTGGTCCTTCTCACGACTTCCGCGGGTCTCGTGGGAATCGCGACCGACGGTCCTCCCGCGAAACAGGCGCCGGACGAGGTGAATCCCGCGAGGCGGACCCTCTCCGTCGACGTAGGGTCGCTCCCCGAACGCGTGACAGTGGCGTTGTCGGCGTGCGGAGCCCTACCACGGGGATAGAGGCCGAAGGTGGACCGCACACGGTATCGGTCATTGTTCGTCACCGAGGCCCACCGGGCGATTGCGGCCGCCGAGGGCGAGCTCTCCCAGGACCGCGCCCAGCCCGATGCACGCGCGTTGATGCGGTGTTTTCACACGTTGAAGGGCATGAGCGCGACGATGGACCTGGGTCCGATCGCGTCGCTGGCCCACGTGCTCGAGGATGTCTGCGAGGAGCTGGGTCGGGGCGCGCTCCTCGTCGACGAGCCCACGATGGCCCTGCTCGCGGGCGCCATGGTCCTCTTGCGCCAGCAGGTGGACGAGGTCGCGGCGGGGCGGGAGCCCTCGTCCGACGAGGGGATGGAGCAGCGGATCCGCGCCCACCTCACCTCGCGCGCCCACACCGGCTTTCGCCTGCTCGCCGAGGAGGAGGCCACCCAGTCGGACGACTTCCCCGCCGGCACCGGCACGGAGGACGCCGTGGCCGCGCTCGCCGAGATGCTCGCGGCCTGTCAGCGGCTCCGGGAGCTCTCCAACGGGGATCCCGTCACGACGATCCAGATCGTCCGCGTCGAAGAGTCCGCGCGCCGCATGTACACGCGCCTCGCCGAGCTTCGGGAGGTGCCGTTCGGCACCGTGGTGCCGCCCCTCCGGCGTCGCCTGCGGGCGCTCTGCCGCCAGCTCGCGCGGGAGGCCCGCCTCGAGGTGGTGGGGGAGGACGTGCGGGTCGATCCCGAGGTGCTCGGGCCGCTCCAGGCGGCCCTCGTGCAGCTCCTCCACAACGCGATCGTCCACGGGATCGAGGGCCCCGACGAGCGCGGCAACAAGGGCCCCGTGGGGCGCATCGGGCTCCGCGTGGAGCACGTCGGCCGGCGGCTCGTGATCACCTTCAGCGACGACGGGCGGTCCCTCGACGTCGCCGCGTTGCGCTGCGCGGCGGGGGAACCCCACGCCGACCCCGTCGAGCTGGCGCTCCGGCCCGGGCTGACCACGATGGCGTCCCCCGGGCCCGCCGCCGGACGCGGCCACGGCCTCTCCGCGGTGTCGCACCTCGTGGCGCGCCTCGGCGGCCGCATGAGCCTCGTCTCCTACCCGGCGATCGGCACGCGGGTGACCATCGAGGTGCCGCTCCACGCGGAGCTCGTGTCGCTCCTCCTGGTGCGCGCGGGCGGGCAGACCCTCGCCCTCGTCGCGAACCGCGCCGCCCCCGCCTCCGACATGCCCTCCGCGCCGCCGCTCCTGGCGCTCCCCGTCGTGGGCGTCGCCACCATCCGCCTCGCCGACGGCACGCTCCTGCGGGTGGACCAGGTGCTCGGCGCGGTCGAGACCCTCGTCTCGCCCCCCGCGTGGCCGTTGGACGCGATCCCGCACCTCGTGGGGACCACCGTGTCCCCCGAGGGCCACATCCTCCTCGTGGTGGACCCGAGCTCCGCCCTCCTGCCCCAGGGACCGTCGTGAAGGCCATCGTTCTCCAGGCGGACTGGTCGCCCCGACCCGGGTACGTCCCGACCGCCCGCGAGGTAGAGACCCGCAAGGCCACCATGGCCTCCCAGGTGTGGCGGAACCCCCGCTTCGTCTCGACCGAGGTGCCCGACCCCACCCCCGGCTACGGGGAGGTCCTGCTGAAGGTGCGCGCCTGCGGCGTGTGCGGCAGCGACACCCACTGCTACGAGCACGACGCCGAGGGGTACGTGCTCTTCTCCGGCCCCGTGCGGGTCCCCGTGACGGTCGGGCACGAGTACACCGCCGAGGTGGTCGAGGTCGGCCCCGGCGTCCGGCACCTCCGCCGGGGCATGCTCGTCGCGGCCGAGGGGATGCTCTATTGCGGGGTGTGCGAGGCGTGCCGGACCGGGCACCCGAACCAGTGCCCCGATCTCGACATGGTGGGGTTCTCCGCGCCCGGCGCGTACGCCGAGTACATCACCGCCAAGGAGCGGTTCCTCTGGCCGCTCGATCCGCTCGCCGAGCGGCTGGGCAGCGCGGACCGGGCGCTCGAGCTGGGCGCGCTCATCGAGCCGATCGCGTGCTCGTACAACGGCATGTTCGTGTCGGCCGGCGGCTTCCACCCCGGCGCGCACGTCGCGGTGTTCGGCTGCGGCCCCATCGGCCTCGGCGCGATCGCCCTCGCCCGGGCGGCCGGGGCGGCCACGGTGCTCGCGTTCGAGACCATGCCCGAGCGGCGCGCCGTCGCGACGGCGATGGGCGCCGACGCCGTCCACGATCCGCGAGACGTACCGGTCGCCGAGCTGATCCGCGAGCATACGCGGGGGTGGGGCGCCGACATGATGGTCGAGGCCGCGGGCGCCGCGCGGGAGACCATGCCCCAGATCGAGCGCGCGTTCGCGCCGGGGGGAAAGATGGTCTACCTCGGTCGAACCGGGCTGCGGGCTCCGGTGCTGCTCGACGTGCTCGTCACCCAGGCCGCCTCCATCGCGGGGGCCCGCGGACACGCCGGGGGCGGGTGTTTTCCGAAGATCCTCCGGTTGATGGAGGCGAATCGCCTGCTCGTCGAGCCGATGATCACGCGCCGCTTCCCCTTCTCGCAAACGATCGAAGCCGTCGCTGCAAGTTGCGAACGAACGGATGGCAAGATCCTGGTACGGTACGACTAAGAGCGCGTCGGGCGGCCCCCGTCCGGGGATGTCGCGTTGACTCGCCCGACGTCTACGTGCTATTCGGCGTGCCACGTCGGGAAGAATACGGCACATGGGCAAGGCGATCGGCATCGACCTCGGCACGACGAACTCCTGCGCGGCCATCGTCGAGAACGGCAAGCCCAGGGTCCTCACGTACAAGGGTGGTGCGACCACGATTCCTTCCATGTTCGCGATCAGCGACAAGGGAGAGAGGCTCGTCGGCCACGACGCAAAGCGGCAGGCCCAGCTCAACCCGCAGAACACCGTCGCGGCGGCCAAGCGGCTCATCGGTCGAAACTTCCACAGCAAGACGATCGAGAAGATCCGGCAGGTCTTCACCTACGAGCTGGTGGAGGGCGAGAGCAACGAGGTGCTCGTCAAGGTGAAGGACCAGGTCTTCACCCTCGAGCAGATCTCCGCGGCCATCCTCCGTAAGATCAAGGACGTGGCGGAGGAGTCCCTCGGGGCCGAGGTCGATCAGGCCGTCATCACCGTGCCGGCCTACTTCAACGACCGGCAGCGTCAGGCCGTCCGCACGGCGGGCCGCCTCGCGAACCTGAAGGTCCTGCGGGTGCTCAACGAGCCCACTGCGGCCGCCCTCGCGTACGGGCTGGGGAAGAACCTCAACCAGCGCATCGCCGTCTACGACCTCGGCGGCGGCACGTTCGACATCTCGATCATCGACATCAAGGGCCGCATCTTCGAGGTCATCGCCACCGGCGGCGACACGTTCCTCGGCGGTGTCGACTTCGACGATCGCGTCATGCAGTGGGTCCTCGAGCAGTTCTACAAGGAACACGCGATCGACCTCTCCTTCGATCGGGTGGCCGTCCAGCGCGTCCGGGATGCCGCCGAGGCCGCCAAGATCGAGCTCTCCGCCGCGACCCGCACGCGCATCCACATCCCCTTCATCACGAAGGGGGAGTCGGGCCCCCTCGACATCGATCTCGAGCTGCCCCGCGAGCGCCTCGAGGAGCTCACCGGCGACCTGGTGCGGCGCACCATCGACAACACCGAGCGTATTCTCCGTGAGTCGGGGAGCAGCAAGGCCCAGATCGACGAGGTCCTGCTCGTCGGCGGCCAGTCGCGCATGCCGCTGGTGCAGCGCCTCGTGACCGATTTCCTCGGCAAGGCGCCGTGCAAGGGCGTCCACCCGGACGAGGCCGTCGGCATCGGCGCCGCGATCATGTCGCACTCCCTGGCGGGCACCTCCTCCGACGACGTGACGCTGCTCGACGTCCTCCCGATGCCCATCGGCATCAACAAGGTGGACGGCACGATGCACGTGCTGTTCCCGAAGAACCAGCCGCTCCCCGACTACAAGACCCGCACCCTCACGACGAGCAAGGACAACCAGCGCTCGATCATGCTGCGGATCTACCAGGGCGAGAGCCAGGTCTGCGCCGAGAACGAGATGCTCGGCACGTTCGTGTTCTCCGGCATCCGCTCCGCGCCCAAGGGCAAGGTGCAGATCGAGGTCACGTTCCACATCGACTCCGAGGGCATCCTCAACCTCACCGCGCGCGACAAGGCGACCGGCCAGACGGTCGAGAGCACCCTCAAGCTCGGGAAGGGCGGGGCCGCCGAGCCCACGGCCTCCTCCGCGCCGAAGCGGGACGAGCCGGTGGCCGCCGCGCCTCCGCCCCTGCCCTTCACGATGCCGATGTCGACGCTCGCGCAGCAGATCGGCGGCGCGCACCAGTCGGGTGGCGCGCAGCAGTCGGGTGGCGCCCAGCCGTCGGGCTTCGGCGGCGGCTCCGCTCCCCGCGCCCCGGAGTCCATGGCCCCCCGGTCCACTCCCCGCGGGGATGGCAAGGGCCACCAGGCGGACGCCCATCGCGCCGAGGCCTCCCAGGCCAACGGCAAGCCCACCGACGCTCGGACGCTCGACGGCAAGCCCGCGGCGCCCGGCGCGGCCGCCGCCACCGCCGCGCCCGGCACCGCCGCCGACCCCAACCTCTGGACCAAGGTCACGGGGTGGTTCAAGGGGTTGTTTGGAGGCTGATCCCGTCGTCGGGACCCTCCGTGAACGGGTCCTCTTCGTGCTCGTGCGACCGTTGCAGTCCGGCAATGTCGGGGCCGCCGCGCGCGCGATGAAGAACATGGGGCTCCGTCGCCTCGTCGTGGTGGCGCCGCCGGCGTTCGACATCGACCGCGCGCGTTGGATGGCGCCTGGCGCCGCCGACATCCTCGACCAGGCCCGCTACGTGTCCACCGTGGCCGAGGCGGTGGCGGGCTGCCACTACGTCATCGCCACGACGGCGCGCGGCCGTCACGACCGGTGGCCTGCGCACACCACGTCCACCTTCGCGCCGCTCCCCTTCGACTCCGTCGGCGACACCGCGGTGCTCTTCGGCCCCGAGGACCGTGGCCTCGACAACGACGAGCTGCTGCACGCCCACGCGCTGCTCCACGTCCCCACCGACGTGCACGCCTCGCTCAACCTCTCGCAGGCCACGCTCCTGGTGGGCGCCGCGCTGTTCGCGGAGGCCCAGGGCCGCGGCTACGTGCCCCGGGCCGACGGCGAGGGGCGCCGCGGCGGCCCCGCGCGTGGGGCGCCTCCGGGCGCGACCCAGGCACGGCCCGTCGTCACCGCGGGGGATCTCGACCCCCTCGTGACCGAGTGGATGACCACCCTCGAGATCGGCACCTACATGCGCGGCCACGAGCCCGTACTGGTGACCAACACGCTGCGCCGGATCCTCCAGCGCGCCTCCCTGGAGGCGGGCGAGGTCATGGTGCTCCGCGGCATGCTGCGGAAGATGCGCTGGAAGATGCGCCACCCCGGCTGAAGCGCCAGGGTGGCGGCGCCGGGCCTAGGAGCCTGTAGGGCATAGCTCCCGTCGCCCGCTGGCCCCCGCTGGGCGCGGCCGCACGGCCTCCTCGGTCACAGGTCTCGACCTGCTCCCTCGTCGGCCGCGCAGCCGCGCCTCAGCGGT
>JAKFCH010000114.1:0-3409 GCA_036676765.1 Deltaproteobacteria bacterium | reverse complement strand
GCGGCTCCGCCGCGAGCCCGGAGGAGGCCGCCCGCCCGCGTCCGCGCGGGTGGGGGCGCCCCGCCTGCCTACTTGACGTTCGGCGCGTCGAAGTTGCGGCGGTTCATCCACTCCTGGAAGCCCTCGCCCATGCCGGTGCCGGCCCAGTTCTTCGAGATGCGGGCCACGAACATGCGGTCCTTCGCGTCGAGGTGGGGCTTCAGGAGGTCGCGAATCTGCTTGGTGTTGAAGCGGCTCTCGATGATCCACTGGCCACGGACGCGGTTGGACCAGTTGCCGAGGGCCTTGCAGGCGCGCTCGAGGTCGCCGTACTGGTCGGCGGGACGGCCGTTGAGCTCGAGGAGGACGAGGAACATCATGGGGGCGAGATCTCCGGCCCGCACTTTATGGGCTCGCCGCCGCGCGCACAACCGGAGGCGTGCGGCGCAGGCGCGCGGCCGCGGACGGGCACCCGCCGAGGCCCTGGGATAGGCGACGCCTCCGGACGGAGTAGAGCTGACCCGCAAGATCGCCGTCGCAGGCGCCATCTGGACCGTGGCGCTGCTGGCGTCGCGGCTGATGGGGCTCGTGCGGGATGCCGCGCTCGGCACCATCCTCGGTGTGGGGCCGGACGCCGACGCGTACGCCGCGGCGTTCCGGGTGCCCGACCTCGTCGGATACGTCGTCTCCGGGGGCGCGCTCTCCATCGTGTTCATCCCGATGTTCACGGGGTACCTGGGGCGCGGCGAGGACCAGCGGGCGTGGCGGGCGTTCAGCCTCGTCGCCAACTTCATCCTCGCGCTCACGGCGATCCTCGTGCCGTTGATGTGGTGGTTCGCGCCCGAGCTCGTGGCGATCTTCGTGCCCGGCTTCGACGCCGAGCGGACGGCGCTCGTCGTGCACCTGTCGCGAATCCTCCTGCCCGCGCAGGTCTTCCACCTGCTGTCGGGCCTGCTCACCGCCGCGCTCCTCGCGCAGGACCGGCACGCCATCCCCGCCATCGCGCCGCTCGTCTACAACGGCGCGATCATCGCGGGCGGGCTCGTGTCGGGGAGCGCCGAGGGTTTCGCGTGGGGCGTGGTCGTGGGCGCGTTCCTCGGGCCGTTCCTGCTCCCGCTGATCGCGGCCCTTCGCGGGGGCCTGCGGTGGCGCCCGGTCTTCTCGCTCACGGACCCCGACTTCCGACGCTATCTCCTGCCCGCCCTGCCGATCATGCTCGCGTTCGGCATCGTGGGGGTGGACGACTGGGTGTGGACCCGCTTCGGCTCCGACCTCCCCGCGGGGTCGGTCGCGACGCTGCAATACGCCAAGCGCCTCGCGATGGTGCCCATCGGCGTGTTCGGCGCGGCCGCGGGCTACGCCGCCTATCCGACCCTCGCGCGGCTCTGCGCGGAGGGGAACACCGCCGAAGCGTGGCACACGATCGTGCGCGCCACCAAGCTGACGTTGTTCCTCGCGTTCGGCTCGCAGGTGGTGCTCACCGTGGCGGGTGGGGACATCGGCGCGGCGGTGTTCGGCACCGCGCGCATCACCGCCGACGAGCAGCTGGTGCTCGGCGCGTGCCTCGGCGCGTTCTCGCTCGGGCTCGGCGCCTGGAGCGCGCAGACGCTGCTGTCGCGCGGCTTCTACGCGCGCGCCAAGACCTGGCTCCCCACCTCGCTCGGCGTCGCCGTGGTGATCGTGATGCTGCCGCTCTACTGGGCCGGCGCCCGCCTGTGGGGCACCCCAGGCCTCGCCATCGCGTCGAGCGTGGCGATCACCACCTACGTCGTGCTCCTCGCCGCGATCCTGAAGCGCGAGATCGGCACCGGCCCCGGCCTGCTCGACTTCCTCCTCCGCATCCTCCCCGCGGTGGCGGTCGGAATCGTGGTCGGCCTCGCGCTCCGACCGTCGCTCGGGCCCCCGGAATGGACCCGGTTGGACGCCCTCTTCCGCACGACGCTGCTCGGAACTGTCGGCGGCACCGCGTTCGTGTTGGCCGCGTGGGGGTTCGGCGTCGGCGAGGTGCGCGAGATAGGGGCGCTGGTCCTGCGGAGATTGCGGCGATGAACATCCTGATCACGGGCGGATCGCGCGGCATCGGCGCCGCCATCGCGCGCGTCGTGGCGGGCCCGGGCACCCGGGTGGTGCTCAACTACCTCCAGAACGAGGCCGCCGCGATCGCGGTCGCCGAGGAGGTGAAGGCGCTCGGCGGCGAGGCCCTCGTCGTCCAGGGGGACGTGCGGAGCGAGCCCGATCTGAAGCGCCTCGCCGAGCTCGCCGGCCCGCTCGACGCGCTCGTGCACAACGCCGCGGTCGGCGTGATGAAGCCGTTCGACAAGATCCGCACCTCCCAGTGGGACCTGACGCTCGAGTCCTCGCTGCGCCCCTTCTGGTTGCTCACGAAGCTCGCTACGTTGAACGAGGGGGCGAGCGTCATCGGCATCACCAGCCTCGGAAGCCGCCAGTACACGCCGGGGTACGCCGCGATCGGCGCCGCCAAGGCGGGCATGGAGGCCCTCACCCGGCAGCTCGCCGTCGAGCTCGCGCCGCGCGTGCGGGTCAACACCGTGTGCGGCGGCCTCGTGAAGACCGACGCCCTCCGCTACTTCCCCGAAGGCGAGCAGATGCTGGCCGCGGCAGAGAAGCTCACGCCCATGCGTCGCGTCGGCGAGCCCGACGACATCGCCCGCGTCGTCTCCCTCCTCCTCGACCCGCGCGCGGCGTGGATCACCGGCCAGGTGATCGTCGCCGACGGCGGGCTCTCCCTGGTGTAGTCGTCTCTAGTCGTCTCCCGAGGTAGCGCATGGCCCAAGATGGTTTCCGCTGGGAGATTGACCCAGACCGGATCGACGAGTCGATCAAGCAGCTCCGCGAACGGCTGAAGAAGCTCGTCGACCAGGGGCGCTACACGAAGGTGCGCTTCTCCTACCGAGGCAAACCGCTGCTCCCCGACATGCCGCTCGCGGCGATCGTGGCCGCGGAGGGGCTCTCGCTCGTGCTCGCGGGGCCGTTGAAGTTCCTGCTCGTCAACCTCGGCATGAAGTCGTTCATCGAGGTCGAGTTCATCCACGAGGCCACCGAGCGCGTGCGCGAGGGCCAGGACCTCTTCGCCGACGGCGAGGTCGACGCCGCCGAGGCCAAGTATCGCGAAGCCCTCGCGATGAAGCCCGACGACACCGCCGCGCTCTACCACCTCGGCATCCTGCTGCGCGTCACCGGCCGCCGGGAGGACGCCGTCGAGATGCTCGGCCGCGCCGCCAAGGACACCGATCACCCCGACGCCGCCAAGGCCGCCGAGGCGCTCGAGCGGATGAAGCGGGGCGGCGGCAAGTCGCTGTAGCGGGCGCCCCCGCCCGCGCGGACGCGGGCGGGCGGCCTCCGCCGGGGTTCAGGCCGCGGGGCCCCGAGGCGCGCGTCCTCGCGCGGCTTGGGCGCGGCCGTGCCAGGC
>JAKFCH010000113.1:0-13871 GCA_036676765.1 Deltaproteobacteria bacterium | reverse complement strand
CGAAGGGCCGAAGGCCGCGCCGATGCGAACGGCCCGCGCCCGTCGGCCCGCCCGCAGCGGGCCGACGGAGGGCGCGAGCCCGACCCCAGAAGAGGCCCGGCCCCGCGTCCGCGCGGGGACGCGCCCTCCCGCCCCGCCGCCGAATCCTTGCCCATGCGCCCGCCCCGCGGGTACCTTGCCCCCCCTCTCCGAGTCCTGTTGCGATCCCCCGCGCCCATCTCCCGCCGCCGACGCCGCGCGGTCCCGCCGGCCGCGCGCGCCGCAGCGCTCGTCGTGGTCGTGCTGGCGACGCTCTCGCTCGCCAACGGGGCGTGGAAGCTCGGCCCCGGCGGCGCCCCCGGACACGCGACGTCCGGACGCGAAGGGGACAGGCCCGGTGGTGGTCCGCCGCCCCCGAACGTCCTGCTCGTCACGCTCTGCTCGGTCCGCGCCGACCACCTCGGCGCCTACGGCTACCCGGGGAACACGAGCCCGAACATCGACGCGCTGGCCGCCGAGGGCGTCGTCTTCGAGCGGGCGTGGGCAAACGCCACGTTCACGCTGCCGTCGCACGCGTCGATGCTCACCGGGCTGCTCCCCGGGCACGTCGGCGTCACGGCGTCGACCGACACGCTCGGTCCCGCCTGGCCGACGCTCCCCGAGATCCTGGGCGCCTACGGCTACCGGACGTTCGCCCACGCGCCCGTCGCGAGCCGCGCGAGCTTCCGCTCGGGGGACGGCCTGGAGCGCGGCTTCGACCGCTTCATCGAGGGAGAGAGCGGCCGCGAGGCCGACAGCGCCGACGCGCTCCTCGACGCGCTCTCGGAGGGCAGGTCGCCGTTCTTCGCGCTCGTGCACTACAAGGACGCCCATCCGCCCTACCTTTCCGGCCGGCGGGGCCGCCCCGGGGAGAGCGCCGTCGACCCCCGGATCGAGAAGTGGAGCACGATGAGCGTCCCCCGGCCGCCCGCGGGCGCGCCCGGGGACCCGGACGTGTGGATGGTCGACCAGATGAAGGCCGACCCCGCGCTCCACGACGAGGTGGTCCGCCTCTACGACGGCGCGGTGCACGCGGCCGACGCGCGCGTGGGCGTGCTCCTGGCGGGTCTCGCCGACCGCGGCCTGCTCGACCAGACGCTGGTCGTCATCGCGGGCGACCACGGCCAGGCCCTCGGCGAGTCCGATCACATCGGCCACCAGGGCCACCTGCAGCCCGAGGTGCTCCACGTGCCGCTCGTCGTGCGGCTCCCCGGCAACGCGTCGGGTGGCACCCGCGTGACCGGCGACGTGAGCCTCGTCGACCTCGTCCCCACGCTGCTCGGCTTCGCGGGGGCGGCGCTGCCGGCGCGGCTCGACGGCCACGACCTCCGCCCGCACATGAGCGGCGTCGCGACGGCGCCCGCGCCCGCCATCGCCCAGGCGGACGTGTGGGTCGGCGGCACGTCGAGCTGGCGCGAGGTGGTCGTGCAGGGGCCCCTTTGGCTCGAATGGCGGGGGAGCGACACGGCGTGGACGCTCCGCCGCGCGTCGGCCGAGGGCTGGGATGCCGGGTGGACGGAGGTGGGGGAGGGCGTTGGGGCTCAGGCCGACGTCCAGGCCGAGGCCGCGCCGCTCCTGGAGGCGCGCGCGCGCATCTCGGCGGGCCAGTCCCGCACCGGACCGGCGCCCACGGCGACGCCCGCGGAGCGCGAGGCGCTCCAGCGCGACGGGTACTGGTAGATCGAAGGGGTCGCGGTGCGGGGTCGATGGGCCGAAGGCCCGCCCGGAGACCGGTGTGACCCCTCCAGGGACGGCAGAACCCCCTCGAATGTCCACAATTCGGAGGAGAGCCCCCTCGGACGTCCGAGATCCTCCCTCGCGGGCCGCAAGAACACGCACGCGTCGGCATCACCATCCGAAAAATGCAGCTTCGTCCGTTCCGAGTACAGGCCCACCACCCGGATGTTGCCGCCGCACGGACAATGGAGGCGGCTCTGCCCGCCGAAGCGGACACTCAGGGGGCCTCTGCAACGGCGCCACGACCTACACGCGCCGCCCCCCTACCAGTACCCCCGCTTCTGCATGTCCTCCCGCGTCGCGTCGGGGACCGCCACCACGCCCGCCTCGGGCACCACCGTGCCGCGGCCCTGCTCGCGGAGCGAGGCGTAGAGCGCGTCGGCCTGGGGCGAACGCTCCCGCTCGACGACGATCCGACCGTCGGGCCGCTCGCGCTCGATCTCGTACTCGGTCCCGGTGAGCTGGACGAGCCGGAGGTCGCCCCCGACGATGGCCTCCCGGCGCCAAACGGCCCCTTCGCCGTCCCGGTAGATGCTCTGGGTCAGGACCGGGCGGGCGTCGCGAGCGTCGCCGCGCAGGAGCGGCGCGAGGGTGCGGCCGTCGAGGACGCGGGGCAGCGCCACGCCGGCGAGGTCGAGCAGCGTGGGGAACAGGTCGACCTGGCCAACGTCGTCTTGCACGCGCGTTCCGGCGCCCACGCCATTCGGCAGCCGGATGACGAGGGGCACGTGGAGCACGCCCCGATCGAGCCGCTCCTTGTGGCCGACGAGGGCCTCGCCGTGGTCGCCCACCACGACGACGACGGTGTCGTCGAGCACGCCGCGCGCCGCGAACGCGTCGAGGAGGCGGCCGAGGGAGGCGTCGGCGGCGTGGACGCCGGCGTCGTAGACCAGGTCGAGGTCGGCCTGCAGGGACGGGTCGGCGACGATCGCGTCGCGGAGCCACAGGTGGGGGTCGGTGGGCTCGGTCCACACGCGCGCGCCCATCGAGCCGGGCCGAGGGAGCGCGGCCTGCCACTTCTGCACGCGGGGGTCGACGTCGGCGGGGTCGACGAACGGGGCGCCGGTGCCGAACGGGAGGTGCGCCTCGCGGAGGTGGACGAGCGCGAAGAACGGGGCGGGGTCCGCCGCGGCCCAGTCGGCGAGCGCGTCGGGGCGCCACGCGCGGAGGTCGCGGTGATCCCACCGCGCGCCGAAGTCGCGGGTGAGGTGCGTGTGGTCGCCGAGGGCCATGGGGCCGGTCTCCTGGAGGAGCGCGGCGGTGCGCCAGCCCTGCTCGGCGAGGAGGGCGGCGAGGGTCGGGGCGCCGTCGACGATCGCGTCGGCGTCGTCGGTGAGGCGGTGGTGGCCCGGGAGGAGGCCGGTGAGCAGGCTCGCATGGGCGGCGTTGGTCCACGTCGCGTTCGCCCAGGCGCGGGTGAACACCACCCCCTCCCGGGCGAGCGCGTCGATGCGCGGCGTCGTGTCGCGCGTCGCGTAGCCGAAGGCCCCGACGCGGTCGACGCGCAGCGAGCAGAGCGTGACCAGCAGGAGGTTGGGCGGCGGGCCGGCGGGGTCCAGGGCGGGCGCGGGCGCGGGGCCGCACCCGGTTCCGAGGAGCGCGGCGGCGACGAGCGCGGGCACGACGAGCGCGACCGCGAGCGCGCGCATCCGGCGGCGGGCACGACTTCGGCGTTCGTCCTGAATCGCTCCTCCTCGCCGGGCGAGGATACCACCGCGGGCGCCGATGGCGTGGGGTCGGGCGCGCCCCGAACTTGACCAGCTTGGTCAGCGACGCCGCCCCCTGGACATGAACCCGGTGAACATCTACGACACCGAGACCCACCTCTCCGAGCTGGTCCAGCGTGCCCAGTATTGCGGGTTCCCCGACCGGCCGTGTTCGACCAGCGGACAGTGCTACCAGGCACCCGACGGCCCGCCCCCCTGCCCCGTCTACGCGCTCGCAGGGACCCCCTCGTCGCCTCCCCCGCCCGGCGCGGGCGGGCCCGTTGAGCGTAGCAGCCCGGCCACGATCGTCGTGCTCGCCGGAGGCGCGCCTCCGGGCGGCCCAGGCGCACCTGCGCGCCGGGCGCTTCCGCACGGTGGCCGAGGTCGCGGCCGCAGTCGGCCTCTCCCGCCGCCGGGGCGCGACGTCGCCGACCGGTAGGGCAGGTGGGGGCGGGGCGCCGCGACCGTCCTGACGCGCGCCGATCGCGGCGCCCTTCCGTTCGGCCTACTCCGCGGCCGGCAACGTCGGGTCGTCGTAGTTCACCGCCGTGACGGTGCCGACGGTCTCGCAGGGGAAGGTGATTCCTGCCATCCCGGCCGCAGTGTCACACTGGCTCCCGGAGCAGCTCATCGCGAACGTCCACTCGAGGTCCGCCGCCCAGCGTTGCGAGAACGTGTGGCTGACGCCGTCCACATCGAGCGTGCGTTCCATGAACGTGCCCCCCATCTCAAGGCCCCAGTTGATCGTGGCATCGACCCCGTAGCTGGAGAGGTTCATCCCGGTCGCGGTGGCGTCGCACCAGAAGTCGCCTTCGAGGTGGAAGGTGCAGTTCACGATCTGGTTCTCGTTCGCGGTGGCCTGCTCGTCGAACACCTGCGGGCCGGGGTCCACGTGGGAAAGCGTGATCGAGTCCCAGATCACGAGGCTGTAGGGGTTGGAGTTGACCTCACACGCGTTGTCGCCCAACTGAAGGTCGCTCACGAAGAACAGCACTCCCTCGCCGGGGCCGTTCTCCACGAAGTCCATGTCGAGCTCGTTTCCGGTGTCGGTGTCGGTGTCGGTGTCGGTGTCGGTGTCGGTGTCGGTGTCGGTGTCGGTGTCCGTGTCCGTGTCGGTGTCGGTGTCCGTGTCGGTGTCGGTGTCGGTGTCGCCGGACTCGGCGGTGTCGGTTGCGGCAGTGTCGGTCGAGGAAGTGCAGGCGAGGAGGGTCAGCAGCGAGAGGGTGCGCACGGGGGGCCCTGGGTGAGGCGGCACGGTAGCGCCTCGGTGGCGGGCTGAGACCTCACACCGATCTCTCATCGGCGCAGGTCGGGGCCGGGACGGCCTCCCGCGGCGCCGGCTTGACAAGCGGTCTGGTCAACGCAAGAAACCAGTCTGTTGCCGCCGCGCGCATGGGCCTGGCGAAGCCAGGCCCCCGGGGCCGGAGCGCTCGGGGCCGGCCGCGTCCGATTTGCCTGCAACCACACGGACAACGGCATGCCCAGGACCTCCGAGCCCTCTTGGGAGCGGCATCCCCTCGGCAAATGCTATACGGTCCGTACCCGCGAGCCATCCATGCGCGCATTGTCCCTCTTGGCTCTGCTCGCCGCCTGTGCCCCAGACGCGGGTTTGAAGGTGTACAACACCCCTCCGGAGGTGGCGTTCACCTCCCCCGCGGACGGCACGACGGTCGCCGAGGGCGCTACGGTCACCTTCGAGGCGCAGGTGCAGGACGGCCAGGAGGGCGTCTCCGCCCTCCTGCTCGTCTGGCAGAATTCAGACGGTTCGACGCCCGAGGGTACGCAATCGATCACCGATGGCGGCGTGGTGTTCGTGGTCGATGGCTTCATCGCGGGCGACCCGACGATCACCCTGAAGGCCACCGACGGCAGCGGCGACGAAGGTCGCGACAGCGTCGCCCTGCACGTCGTGGCCGACGAGACGCCGGTGGCCAGCTTCGTCTCGCCCCTCGAAGACGAGGTCGTGCTCTCGGAAGACTCGGTGCGCGTCGAGCTTCGCGTCTCGGACGCGGACGAGCCCGATCTCACCGACCTCACGCTGGTCTGGGGCGACGCCGCGGCCGACGTCGGCGCGCCCACCACCGCGGACTCCGCGGGAAGCGTGGTGTTCTATCTCGACGACCTGCCGGCCGGCGCCACCCGGGTGTCGGTCACGGTGACCGACTCGCTCGGCGCCTCGGCGACTCAGGTCGTCGGCTTCGAGGTCGTGTTCGCCGACGCGGACGGCGATGGATCCCGCGACGTCGAGTGGGGCGGCGACGACTGTGACGACGGGGATCCCGCCATCCACCCCGGCGCCGACGAGCTCTGCGACGGCGAGGATGACGACTGCGACGGCACCGTCGACGAGGACGACGCCGCGGACGCCGGGACCTGGTACGTCGACGTCGACGGCGACGGCGCGGGCGGCGCCACCACCACCCTCGCCTGTGATCAGCCGACCGGCACCACCGCCGCCGCCACCGACTGCGACGACGGCGACGCCGGCGTGTACCCGGGCGCCGACGAATACTGCGACCTCGAGGACGACGACTGCGACGGCACCATCGACGAGGACGACGCGGTGGACGCCCCCACCTGGTACCTCGACGGCGACGCCGACGGCTACGGCGACACCAGCACCCTCCGCGCCTGCGTCGTCCCCACCGGCTACGCCGAGTACGACGGCGACTGCGATGACGGCGACGTCGACTATCACCCTGGCGCCGCCGAGACCGACTGCTCCGACCCCAACGACTACAACTGTGACGGATCGAACGGCTACGCGGACAACGACGCCGACGGGTGGGCGGCGTGTCAGGAGTGCGACGACGCTTCCGCAGCGGTGAGCCCCGACGCCACCGAGGTGTGCAACGACGTCGACGACGACTGTGACGGCACGGTCGACGAGGACGACGCCGCCGACGTCACCACCTGGTACGCCGACGTCGACTCCGACAGCCACGGCGACGCAGCCTCCACGGACTTCGACTGCGACCAGCCGGCCGGGTTCGTCGCGGACGACACCGACTGCGACGACAGTGACAGTGGCGTCTCCCCAGCGGCCCTCGAGTACTGCGACGGCGAGGACGACGACTGCGACGGCGAGACGGACGAGGACAGCGCCGTCGATGTGGCTACCTGGTACGCCGACACCGACGCCGACACCTTCGGCGACGCCGCCTCCACGGACATCGACTGCGACCAGCCGGCCGGTTTCGTCGCGGACGACACCGACTGCGACGACGGCGACAGTGGCGTCTCCCCAGCGGCCCTCGAGTACTGCGACGGCGAGGACGACGACTGCGACGGCGAGATCGACGAAGACAGCGCGGTCGACGCAACCACCTGGTACGCCGACGCGGACGGCGACACCTACGGCGACGCCGGAGTGTCAGACGTGGAGTGCGGCACACCGAGCGGCTACGTAGCCGACGCGACCGACTGCGACGACGGCGACAGCGGCGTCTCTCCAGCCGATCTGGAGACCTGTGACGGCGAGGACGACGATTGCGACGGCGTCGTCGACGACTCGGCCACCGACGCCTCCACCTGGTATCGCGACGCGGACAGCGACAGCTACGGGGACGCGAGCGTCACCGACGTCGCGTGCACGCCCCCGGGCGGGTACGTCGGGAACGACGACGACTGCGACGACGCGCTCGCCACCGTGAGCCCCGCCGACACGGAATACTGCAACTCGCGCGACGACGACTGCGATGGCACTACCGACGAGGGCTCCGCCACGGATGCTGTCACCTGGTATCGCGACGCGGACGGCGACACCTACGGCGACGCGAGCGTCGCCGAGGCCGCCTGCTCCGCCCCCGGCGGGTACGTGTCCAACGACGACGACTGCGATGACACACGCGCGACCGTGAGCCCTGCCGACACCGAGACTTGCAACTCCCGTGACGACGACTGCGACGGGGAGGTCGACGAGGACAGCGCGACCGACGCCGCCACCTGGTACGCGGACGCCGACGGGGACACCTACGGAAACGCCGCTGTCACCGACGTGGCGTGTACGGCTCCCGGCGGCTACGTCGCGAGCGCGACCGACTGCGACGACACCGACAGCGGCGTCTCTCCGGCGGATCTCGAATACTGTGACGGCGAGGACGACGACTGCGACGGCACCGTGGACGAGAGCAGCGCGGTGGACGCCGACACCTGGTATCGAGACATCGACAGTGACACCTACGGGGACGTGTACACCTCCTCCGTCGCGTGCTCCGCGCCCTCGGGGTACGTGTCGGACCCCGACGACTGCGACGACGCTCGCGCCGCGTCCAACCCGGGCGCCGACGAATATTGCAATGACGAAGACGACGACTGCGATGGCACCGTCGACGAGGACGAGGCGCTCGACGCCGACACCTGGTACCTCGACAGCGACGATGACGACTTTGGGCGGACGACCGTATCGACCACGGCCTGCGACGAGCCGGCCGGCTACGCCGCCGACCCCGACGACTGCGACGACACCGACGACGAGACCTGGCCGGGCGCCTACGAGTACTGCGACGGAGACGACGACGACTGCGACGGAGACATCGACGAGGACGACGCGGTCGACGTCGCCACCTGGTACGCCGACGCCGACGCCGACACGTACGGGAACGCGAGCGTCACCGCCGACGTATGTGACGCGCCGAGTGGGTACGTCTCCAACGACGACGACTGCAACGACGCCACCGCCGCGATCTCCCCGGGTGACACCGAGATCTGCGACAGCTCCGACACCGACGAGGATTGCGACGGCCTCGCCGACGACAGCGACCCCAGCACGTCGAGCGTGTCGAAGAGCACGTTCTACGCCGACAGCGACGCCGACGGCCACGCGGGCTCCTCGACGTCCCTGCGCTGCGATGCCAGCTCCACGTGGCTCGCGACCAGCACCGACTGTGACGACAGCAGCGCGGCGATCTCACCGAGCGGCGTCGAGGTGTGCGACGCCTCCGACACCGACGAGGACTGCGACGGGGCGGCCGATCTCGCGAGCGCGAGCGGCTGCACCACCTACTACGCGGACGCCGACGGCGACGGCTACGGTGACACCCCCTCCGCGTGCCTCTGTTCGGCCTCGGGCGACTACACCGCGGCCAACGACGACGACTGCGACGACGCGAGCGCCACGGTCAGCCCCGCCGCGGACGAGGACGACACCAACGGAATCGACGACGACTGCGACGGCACCGTCGACGAGGCGGCGGCCGCGCAGTGGGCGCCGAGCGGCGACTACGACGTGGACTGGCTGGTGACGACGTTCGAGACGGGCGACGCGACGGACTTCGAGTTCCTCGCGGGCGGAGGCGACGGGAACGCCGACGGCCATCCGGACGTGCTCCACGGGTTCAACACCAGTGACTACGGGGGCAGCGGCAGCGGCCTCGTCACCGTTGCCCGCGGCGGCTCGGGGCGGAGCCTCACGGCGGACTCCGGCGTGTCCGGGCGCGGAGGCGACGCCCTCGGCCCCGCGGCCTGGCTCGACGACCAGCTCCTCGCCGACGGGATGGACGAGGTCCTCCTCGGCGCTCCGCAGGACACCGCCACCGCCTACGACGGCCGCGCGTTCGTCCTCTCGGGCGCCAACATGGGCTACGGGCTGACCATCTACGCGGACCTCCGGGACACCACCACCCTGCTCGGGGCGACCGCGCGCGACGACTTCGGCGCGGCGGTTGCGGACGCGGGCGACGTGTATGGGGACGGTTACGACGACTTCCTCGTGTCCGCCGCGACCGGGAGCGCCACCTACACCGGCTACGTCTACCTCTTCGACGGACCCCTCGCGAGCGGGGAGCTGAGCGCCACCACCGCGTCGTCCGCGATCTTCACCGCCGACAACGCGGGAGACTACGCGGGCGCCGTGCTCGAGGGCAACATCGACCTCGACGGCGACGGCTTGGACGACTTCCTCATCGCCGCACCCTACGACGACACGAGCACGACCAACGCCGGCGCGGTCTACGTGATCCTCGGCGGCTCGCTGAGTGGCACGACGGACCTCGGCACCGGCTACGACGCCCGCCTCCGCGGCGACGGCACGAATGATTACCTCGGCCTCCACATGGACGCGGGCGAGGACATCACCGGCGACGGCTACGATGACTTCCTCCTCGGCACCCCCGGCTACGGAACGGACAACGAGGGCCGGGTCTACCTCTACTCCGGGGTGCCCACCACCGGCGCGGCGTCGGTGGCGGACACGGTGGTGAGCTTCTCCACCGCGGCGGAGGGCGGCGGCGCCGACGTGGCGGCCCTCGGCGACATGGACGGCGATGGACACAACGACTTCGCCGTGTCGAGCCAGGAGGGCAACGGCCACGCCTACTTGTTCTTCGACTCGTTCTCCCCCGGCACCTACACGACGGACGACGCGAACGCGAGCTTCTACGCGAGCTCGGCGATGGCGCTGGGCGAGACGCTCGAGTCCGGCGGTGACATCGATCAGGACGGGCTCGCCGATCTCCTCATCGGAGCGCCCTCGAACGGAGCCCTCTACGTGGTGCACGGCAACTTCAACCGGCTGCTCGTCACCGGCAGCGAGGGGGACCGTGTGTACGGGAGCTCCGCGGACAATCCGTGGATCGGCGCGTCCTTCGCGGGCGGCGACTTCAACGGCGACGGCTACGACGATGCCATGTTCGGCGGGATCTACGTCGGCAGCGCCAACGGGGGCGGCGGCGAGCTCTTCCTCGGGCCGTTCTCGACCGGCGAGTCCACGAGCCTCTCCGACGGCCGGTTCGCCGGAACGGGGACGGATCAGAACGGCAGCTCGATGTGCGCGGGCGACTTCGACGGAGACCTCTACGACGACTGGATCCTCGGCGCCCCCTACGACGACACCGCGGTCGGCAGCGACGCGGGCTCCGTCGCCCTCGTGAGCGGCGCCTCCGCCTCGTACTCCGCGACGCTCACCGCCCGCGTCTCGGGCGAGCGCGCGGGCGACCGCTTCGGTCAGTCCCTCGCCACGCTCGGCGACGTCGACGGGGACTCCGCGGTCGAGATCCTCGTCGGGGCGCCGTTCCACGACATCCCCTCCGTCGATGCCGGGCGGGCCTACATCTACACCACCCCGGTGAGCACGAGCTCCACCGCGGTCACGACCCTGCGGGGCGACGCGACCGGAGATTACTTCGGCTACTCGGTGGGCGGCGGCGGCGACGTGGACGGCGACGGCTTCCCCGACTTCGTGATCGGCGCCCATGGGAACGACGCCGCCGCCACGGACGCGGGGGCGGCCTACCTGTTCACGACCTACGCCACGGGCACCGTCGACGCGAGCAGCGCCGACACGATCCTGCTCGGCGAGGCGGCGACCGACGCGGCGGGACGCGGGGTGGCGATCTGCGGCGACGTGGACGACGACGGTTACGACGACGTGCTCGTGGGGGCCCCCGGCAACGACACCGACTTCACGAACGGGGGCGCGGTGTACCTGTTCCTCGGGCCCGTCGCGAGCGGCACGATCTCGGCCGGCACCGCCGATGCGATCATCACGGCCGACAAGGCCTCCGACGGCATCGGCGTGAACGTGGCGGGCGCCGGCGACATCAACGGCGACGGCTACGACGACATCGTGTTCTCCAACCCGGCGAACGACGACTACGCCACCGATGCGGGCAAGGTCGGCTTCCGCTACGGCCCGGTGGTGAACCGCGAGACCTTCTGGTGGTTCGGCCTCGCCACCGACGAGCTCGGCGCCAGCGTGGGCCCGCTCGGCGACACCGACAACGACGGCATCCCCGAGCTCGGCATCGGCGCCCCGCGTGAGAACTACGGGAACGTGTGGATCATCGAGGAGCACCCCGTGAGGGAGCGGTAGACCGCGGCATGGGCAGGCAGGGATGGGGAGCCTCAGGAATCACCACGCCGTCACATCCGGCGTGGCTTCGAGACATGGAGGTCGACCCGGAAGATCCGCGTCGTACGGCGTGTGGCGACCCCCGTGAGGCGTTCGAGCGCCCGCCGACCGGCGCTCGTCCGCCCGCGCCCCCCCTCCAGCCCCCCTTCGCCGGCGCCTCGCCGGCGGACGCGTCCGGAAGCCCCTCGGGGGCCCGCTGCCGCGCGGGTTATCAACCGCCCCTGGGCGGAAGGACACGTTGGCAGAGACGTCGGTGTGCGTGGAGGTCGCGAACCTGCTCCCCGGGGGCCACACGGTGCGCCTCGAGGCGAAGGTGCGCTGGCTCGGCGAGGCCCGCGCCATCGTGCTCCGCGACGACGGGGGCTCGCCCGGCGACGCTCCGCACGACTCCATGTGGGTCGGATGCCTCCGTGGCGAGCCCGTCCGCCTCCTCCCGGTGACCCTCGAGCTCGGCCTGGACGGCGCCGCCGGCACCGAGGTCTGGACCGCCGTCGAGCCGCTCGAGGCCGGCGACAACCGCCTCGTCTACCTCCTCCAGGAGCAGGCCGGCGGGGTGCGCGCCGAGCGGGTCGCCGCGCCGTTGTTCGGGCAGCCCCGCCCCGACCACGAGACCGACCGCGTCAGCCTCACCGCGGCGTGGACGGTGCTGGTGTTCCTGATCGTGGCGTGGCTGGTGCGGGGCACGGGCGCCACGGGCTCGGGTCGGTGACGCGTCATCCAACTTTCGCGCCGGTGATCTTCACGATCCTGGCGGTGCTCTGGACGTGGCCGGCGCTGCTGGCCCCGGGGTGGGTGGGCCGCGAGAGCGACACGCTCGGCACCATCTGGGTGATCGACGCCGCCGCGCGCCTGCTCGGGAACAAGCTCCACGACGCCCACACCGCGTGGCCGACCGGCGTGGACTACCTCCGCCCCGACAGCTTCCTGCTGCTGGGTGCGGGCACGCTCTCCGGGTGGCTCGGTGCCGCGCGCGTCCACGCGTGGCTGCAGATCCTCGGCCTCGTGCTCAGCGCGTGGGCAGCCGAGTCGTGCGCCCGCCAGCTCGGGGCCACGCGGCCGGCATCCCTGGTGGCGGGCATCGGCTACACCTTCGGCGGCATCGCGAGCACCACGCTGCTCGAAGGGCACGTCTACCAGCTCGTGAACCCCTGGCTGCCGCTCTGCCTCGCGGCGTGGTGGCGGGCGACGGGCCCCGAGGGCCGCCCCCGCGACGGCGTCGCGACCGCCGCGTTCTTCGGCCTCGCGCTCGCGAGCACGGCCTACCTCGGCATGGCCGCCGCGGTGCTGCTCGGCGGGGTGCTCCTCGGCGCGCTCGTGGAGCGGCGGAACCCGATCCGCCCGGCGCCGCTCCTGGCGGCGTTGGCGGTGGGCATCCCCGTGTCGGCGGCCTACCTCGCGCTGTTCCTCGCCGGCGCCACCCCGTGGGCGTCGGTGAGCGCGGGCGCCACCGGCGCGCCGACGACCTTGCTGAGCCTCCTCGGCCCCACCGAGACGAGCGACACCTTCTACCACGGGCAGGTGGGCGCACTCCCCCCGACGATCCTCGCGCTCTTCGTGGCCGCGCCCGTCGTCCTCCGGGGCGCGTTCGGGTGGCGGCGGGTCGGCGTCGCGGCGCTGGTCGCCCTCGTGTTCGCGCTCGGCGCCGAGCTCCAGGTCGACCCCGCGCTGCGGCTGTTCCCCCTCCCCCTCGCCCTGCTCGACATGGTGCCGGGCGCCCACTTCCTGCACTTCCCCTCGCGCCTCGGGTGGGGCTTCGGGCTCTGCGCGGGCGTGCTCGCCGCGCTCGTCGTCAGCCGCCTCCCCACGCGCCGGGCGTGGCTGCTCGTCCCGCTGCTGCTGCTCGACGTCTTCGGCTTCTTCCGGCTCCCGTGGCGGCAGCGCGTGCAGCTCGCCGAGGTGCCCTCCGCGTACCTCGCCGACACGGGGCCCGTGCTCGACCTGTTCCCCGAGGACGCCCAGCCCGGACGGCCCCTGAGCCTGCGGATCTTCACGCTGGCGTGCGCCTACCAGACGCTCCACCACCGCCCGATCGCCGACACGTGCATCACCACCTCGCCGTGGAACAGCCCGCGCGCGACGCTCGGGCGCTGGCTCTACCGCCAAGCGCTCGACGGCACGCCGTTCGCCGACGATCTCGCCGACCTCGGCTTCACGACGGTGGCCTTCCACGGCGACCTCTTCCGCGCGACCGACCGCGCCGTGCTCGACCGCGCCCTGCGCGCGATGGACCCCGCCCCGGTGGAGAGCCGCGACGGCGGCGAGGCCATCGGCGCCTTCGCCGTGCCCGCGGGAGGGGGTGGCGAGCCGGTGGCGGCGTGGGAGCGGCTGTTCGTGGGGCGGTGAGGGCGTGGGGCTACCCCGGGCGAACCCCGGCTGCGTCCGCCGCGCGGACGCAAGTCGACCCCCTGTTCGACAGGTCCCCCCTCTGCGTCCGCCACGCCCACGGGATCCGCATCCGTGTTCACCTCATGGCCCCTGCCTTGTTTGAGGTGGGTGCTTCAGGTGGACCAACGGACCGCGTCGCCGGGTCGATACGCGCACGTCCAGCGTGGACCCTGAGC
>JAKFCH010000112.1:0-21801 GCA_036676765.1 Deltaproteobacteria bacterium | reverse complement strand
TCGGCCATGCGCACTACGGTGTCGTCGCCCGCCTCGACGCGGCGCAGGGCTGGTGGGGCGTGGACAACAGCCCGGCCAACGGGTACGCGCTCACGACCGATGACGCGGGCATCACCTCGTCCACGCGCGTCTACAACGACGACGGCCTCTTCCAGGACAAGGAGACGGGGTACGGCGTCCACTTCGACCTCGCCTACGGCTGGGCGGCCTTCGGCCCCCTCGAGCTGCGCGCCGGCCGCCAGTACTTCAGCGTCGGGAACAAGCTGGTGCTCGACCAGGACTACGACGGGGTCACGGTGCTGCTGAAGCCCAAGGGGCCCTGCGGCGCGGAGGTCTTCTGGGCCAAGGTGTCCGAGGGCAAGAACGCGTACCAGCTCCCCGGATCCGCGCTCCTGTCGGACCTGGACGACAACTCCGACGCCAACCTGCTCGGCGCGAAGATCACCTACGCCTCGCCCATCGTGAACGCGGAGCTGTTCGGCCTCTACTTCGCCGACACCATCGCCTCCGACTGGGCCTGGCTCCCCCAGGGGCTCGGCCACAACCGCCCGCGCTTCGGCCCCCAGGTGACCACGCTGGCGGCGGTCGGGCTCGCCGGGAACGGGAAGCTCGACATGGGCCTTGCCTGGAAGGCCGAGGCGGACCTGCTCGTCGGGGAGGATGCCATCGACAACCCCGACTTCTCCGGCGGCATGCTCGATCGCAACGACGGCTCCCTGTTCGGTTGGAACGTGCTCGCGGACGTGACACAGCCCCTCCCGCTCCCGGTCGTCGCCGACGTGGGCGCCCTCTTCGGAATGGGCTCCGGTGACGCCGATCCGACCTCCGGCGGGGGCAACGTCAACAAGGTCTCCACGATGGGGCTCTGGTCGCTCACCAACGTCTGGGAGGACTCGGTGATGACCGACGTGGAGGGCATCGCGCCGCAGGGCCTCGGCTCGCCCGTGGCGCGCGGCTACCGCGAGCTCCAGAACACCACGGCCGTCCAGGGGCGCGTCGGCGTGGCGCCGCTGAAGCCGCTCCGGCTCGAGGGGTCGTTCACCTGGCTCCAGGCCACCCAGCCCGTCTACGGCTTCGACGCCACCGGCACGCCCACCGACACGAGCGCGCGGGATCTCGGTTGGGAGGTGGATGCCAACGCCATCGTGACCCTCCGCGAGGGCGGCGTGGTCGGGAAGGTGCTCTTCGGTTGGTTCCAGCCCGGGAGCGCCGCGGGCCTGCTCGTCAACGGCACGACGGACCACCTCGACCCCGCCTGGGAGATCAAGACCGAGGCCATGGTGAACTTCTGACGACGCGCGGACCGGCGCATCGATGGATCGCTTTTTGCAAGTGCCGGGGGCCCGATGATCGCCTTCCTCGTCCTCCTCGCGTGTGACTCCGGCTTCGCCGACCCCTCGCGGGAATTCGGCCCTCCCGTGCCCGACGGCCCGCGCCACCCGACCACCATCCACGCGCCGACCACCCTCGGCGTCGTGGACACCCCGCTCGTCGACGCCAACGGCACCCCCGTCGGCGTGGCGTGCGTGACCTGCCACGGGCCCGACCCCGACAGCGCCTGGGCGTCGCGGGACGGCGAGCCCTTCCACACCGGCGTCACCGTCACCCACGGGAAGCTCGTCTGTGACAGTTGTCACGCGGCCGACCGCACGCAGCTCCACCTCGCGGAGGGCACGCCGTTGGCCCTCGCGGACGCCATCGAGCTGTGCGCGCAGTGCCACGGCCCCCAGTACCGCGACTACACCCACGGCTCCCACGGCGGGATGAACGGCTACTGGGACACCCGCCGCGGCCCGCGCACGAAGAACCACTGCGCGGACTGCCACGCGCCCCACGCGCCCGCCTACGCCGCCGTGCTCCCCGTGTTCCCACCCGCGGACCGCCGCCCGCTCGAGGTGCATTGACATGGACGACCTCACCCGACGCACCGCGCTCAAGGTCGGCGGCGCCACGCTCGGGACCGCCGCGTTCGCGCGCGCGCTCGCCCCGCTGACCGAGTGGACCGACGACCTCACGATGGAGGGGTTCCTCCAGAAACACTACAAGGAGCTCGACCGCGACGAGATGGCGG
Organism: Deltaproteobacteria bacterium; assembly: GCA_036676765.1. Taxonomy (GTDB): domain Bacteria; phylum Myxococcota_A; class UBA796; order UBA796; family SXON01; genus CAJBVW01. The sequence continues at coordinate 19,730 of JAKFCH010000112.1, read as the reverse complement.
TCGTGCTCCGCCGCCTCGAGGACGAGACCTTCGCCGAGCACGGGGTGGCGGTCACCATCTCCGACCCGCGCCCCACCGAGGGCGTGTCGTTCGGGTACGCGCTGAACCTCTCGATCTGCGTCGGCTGCCGCAAGTGCGCCGAGGCCTGCCACGTCGAGAACAACCACGACCGTGCCACGAACAACTCCTACATCCGCGTGTTGGAGATGAAGAAGGGCAGCCTCGACATGGAGCACGGGCGGGTCGACTACGACCACCCGGTGCCCGACGCCGAGCGCTTCTACATGCCGGTGCAGTGTCACCAGTGCGACAACGCGCCCTGCGTCAAGGTGTGCCCGGTGGAGGCCACCTGGAAGGAGGCCGACGGCATCGTGGTCGTGGACTACAACTGGTGCATCGGCTGCCGCTACTGCGAGGCCGCCTGCCCGTACCACGCGCGCCGCTTCAATTGGGAGAAGCCGGAGATCCCCGCCGAGGAGATCAACCCGGACCAGGCCTACCTCTCCAATCGGATCCGCCCGCAGGGGGTGATGGAGAAGTGCACGTTCTGCCTCCACCGCACGCGCAACGGGCGGCTCCCGGCCTGCCTGGAGGCCTGCCCCACCGGCGCGCGCGTGTTCGGTGACATGAACGATCCCAGCTCCGAGATCCGGTGGGTGCTCGAGAACAAGCGGGTCTTCGTCCTCAAAGAGGACGTCGGCACGCGTCCCCGCTTCTTCTACTTCTTCGACGAGTGACACCCATGACCCCCCTGGCGGGCACCAACCCCGACGCGACGCGGCCCCCGGATCCGATCCGGTCGTATCCGCGGTTCCTGTGGAAGGCGGCGGGCGTCGCGACCGACGGCGACCTCGCGTTCTACACGTGGATGACGGCCCTCACCGCGGTCTTCCTCGTGGGGGTCCACGCGTGGGCGCGCCAGACCGCCGACGGGCTCGCGATCACCGCGCTCTCCGACCACGTGTCGTGGGGCATGTACATCGGCAACTTCACCTTCGCGGTGGGGCTCGCGGCGGGCGCGGTGATGATGGTCATCCCCGCGTACCTCTACAAGGACCACGCGATGCACGACGTGGTGATCGTGGGGGAGATCCTCGCGGTCTCCGCCATCGTCGTGTCGCTCGCGTTCGTGAACGTGGATCTCGGGCGCATCGACCGCGCGTGGCACCTGATGCCCATCGTCGGCCGGTTCAATTGGCCGGTGTCGATGCTCACCTGGGACGTGGTGGTGTTGTCCGGCTACCTCGCCCTCAACCTCCACGTCGTCGGCTACCTGCTCTACACCCGGTACCTCGGGAGGCGCCCGGACCCGCGTTGGTACGTGCCGTTCGTGTTCCTCTCCATCGTGTGGGCCGTCTCGATCCACACGGTGACCGCGTTCCTCTACAGCGGGCTCGGCGGGCGGCCGTTCTGGAACACGGCGGTCCTCGCGCCGCGGTTCATCACCTCCGCGTTCGTGACCGGCCCCGCCTTCATCGTCCTCGCGCTCCAGGTGGTGCGGCGCCTCACCGACTTCCACGTGGGTGACAAGCCGATCGCCACGTTGGTGCGCGTGCTCCGGGTCACCGTGCTGCTCAACCTGTTCCTGGTCGGCGCCGAGGTGTTCACCGAGCTCTACACCGGCGGGAGCCACACCGCGTCGGCGCGGTACCTCTACTTCGGGCTGCACGGCCACGACGCGCTCGTGCCGTGGATCTGGAGCGCCATCACCATGAACGTGACGGCCGCCGGGTTGTTCCTCTCCTCCTCCACGCGCACCCACCTCTGGCGGGTCGACCTGGCGTGTGTCCTCTCCCTCGTCGGCATCTGGATCGAGAAGGGCATCGGCCTCATCGTGCCGGCGTTCGTGCCGAGCACGTTGCACGAGCTGGTCGAGTACCTCCCCAACGTCGTCGAGTGGAAGGTGACCCTGGGCATCTGGGCCTTCGGGCTCCTGGTGTTCACCGTCGGCCTCAAGCTCGCCGTGGCGGTGTTCACCGGGCGCATGAACGTGGCGCCGGCCCCGCGTGCCATCGACAACGACCTCGACATCGCCGGAGGCGCGTGATGCCCATCCTCGGGGCCGTCGTGTCCCTCGCCCCCCTCCCCGCCCATGCCCTCGCGGACGTGCGTGCGGCCATCGCCGCGGTTCCGGGCGTCGCGGGTCTGGGCGTCGCGGTCGGCCCCCGCCTGCCCATCGTCATCGACATCGCGACGCGGAGGGAGGACGAGGCCGTCATCACCGCGCTGCTCGAGATCCCCGGGGTGATGGGCTTCGACCTCGCCTACGCCGACTTCTCCGACCTCGTCGGCGCACCATCCCCCGCTTCCCCGTCCGAGGCCCCATGAACACCGACCGCCGCGAGTTCCTCAAGCTCACCGCGCTCGCCGCCGCCTCCGCCGCGGCCGCCGCCGGCGCGGGCGCCGCCACCCCCGCGAACGGTGCCCCCGCCGCGCCGGCCACCCCCGATCTCCGCGACCGCTCCGGGGCCGGTGTCACCTGGGAGAAGGCCCCGTGTCGCTTCTGCGGGACCGGGTGCCACGTCCAGGTCGGCGTCGAGAGAGGCCGGGTGGTCGCGATCGCGGGGGACACCGCCGCCGAGGTCAACAAGGGACTGTTGTGCGTGAAGGGCTACCACGTGGGGCTCGCGCTCTACGGCGCCGACCGCCTGACCACGCCGCTGTTGCGGGTCGACGGCAAGCAGGTGCCCATCTCCTGGGAGCGCGCCCTCGGCATCCTCGCCGACCGCATCCAGGCGGATCCCAAGGGGTTCGCGATGTACGGCAGCGGCCAGTGGACGATCCCCGAGGGGTATGCCGCCAACAAGTTCACGAAAGGGGGCCTCGGGAGCAACCAGATCGATCCCAACGCGCGCCTGTGCATGGCGAGCGCGGTGACCGGCTTCCTCGCGACCTACGGCGTCGACGAGCCCGCCGGTTGCTTCGACGACCTCGATGTCGCCGACGTGGTCATCCTGTGGGGAAACAACCCCGCGGAGATGCATCCGGTGCTGTTCTCCCGCATCGTGGACCGCCGTGCGCGCGGCGAGACCGTCACGCTCATCGACATCGGCACCCGGCGCACCCGCTCGACCGCCCACGCCCAACACTTCCTTCAGTTCAAGCCCAACACCGATCTGGCCATCGCCAACGGCATCGCCCACCTGCTCCTCGCAAACAAGACCTGGGACAAGGACTTCGTCGAGAAGCACTGCGCGTTCCGCGGGCCGTCGGACCCCGCCGAGCTCAACGGGAAGGCGATCACCTTCGAGGAGTACGCGGCGGCGCTCGCGCCCTACACCCCCGAGTACGTCGAGCAGATCTCGGGCGTGCCGGCGCGTGACATCCGCATGCTCGCCGGGCTGTTCGGCGATCGGGACAAGCGCATCGTGAGCCTCTGGTGCATGGGGATGAACCAGCACACCCGGGGCACCGCGATCAACTGCCTCGTGCACGGGGTCCACCTCCTCTCGGGGCACTTCGGGCGCCCGGGGGATGCCCCCACGAGCCTCACCGGCCAACCCTCGGCGTGCGGCACCGTTCGCGAGGTCGGCACGCTGGCCCACGCGCTCCCGGGCGGCGGGGTGGTGACCAACGAGGGTCACCGCCAGCTCGCGGAGGAGGTCTGGAACCTGCCCGCGGGGCGCATCCTCGACAAGCCCGGCTACCACACGGTCGAGATGTGGAAGCGCTTCTCGACGCCGAAGAAGGACGGCGGGGACATCAACACGATCTGGGTGCAGGTCACCAACCCCGCGCAGACCCTCCCGAACCTCCACGCCCTCGTCGATCCGAGCCGGAAGGACCCGGACAAGTTCCTCGTCGTGTCGGACGTGTACCCCACGGCCACCACGCGCATCGCCGACCTCGTGCTCCCCTCCGCGCTCTGGGTGGAGAAGAACGGCATGTTCGGCAACTCCGAGCGCCGCACCCAGCAGTGGTTCAAGCAGGTGGAGCCGCCGGGCCAGGCGCGCGACGATTGCTGGCAGATCATCGCCGTCGCCCACGCGCTGTACGGCCGCGGCGTCGGGATGAAGGACAAGGACGGGCGCTTCCTGTTCCACATGACCGACGCGACCGGCGCGGTGGTCCCCACCTGGGAGTGGAAGCACTACTACGACATCAACGTCGACGAGCGCCTGTTCGAGGAGTACCGCAAGTTCTCCACCATGAAGCACAAGAACCTCGCCCCGTACCAGGAGTACGTGAAGGCGCGGGGCCTGCGTTGGCCGGTGGTCGAGGCGGCGGACGGCACGTGGCGGGAGACGAAGTGGCGCTTCGCGGCGTTCGACGACAGCTTCGTCGCCAAGGACAAGGACTTCGACTTCTACCACTCCACCACCCACGACGGCCGCGCGCAGATCTGGTTCAACCCCTACGAGCCGCCGCCCGAGTCGCCCGACGGCGACTTCCCGTTCTGGCTGTGCACCGGGCGCGTGCTCGAGCACTGGCACAGCGGCACGCTCACCGGGCGCATCCCCCCGCTGCGGCGGGCGATGCCCCAGGCGTACGTCGAGATGAACCGCGCAGACGCGCGGCGGCTCGGCGTGGCCGACGGGGAGACGGTGATCGTCGAGTCCCGCCGCGGCGAGCTGCGGGTCCCCGTGTGGATCGACGGGCGCGGGAGCCCGCCCGAGGGGAGCCTGTTCATCCCCTTCTTCGACGAGCGCCTGCTCGTGAACGAGGTGACGCTGGAGGCCTACGATCCGTTCTCCAAGCAGCCCGACTACAAGAAGTGCGCGGTGCGGGTGCGGCGCGTGCCCTCGATCGCGTCGGGGGGGTAGCCATGGAGAACACGGGCGCATTGCGGGTGTTCTTCGCGGTGGTCCTCGGCGTGGCCCTCATCGGCTTCGTGCGCGGCACGGGCACGGAGGCGCGCGAGGAGGCCGACGAGGACACCCACGAGGAGGCTGGCGCGGCGGGGGCGGCCGTGGCGGGCGGGCACGCGACCGTCGCGCCGGCGCGCAGCTACACGGAACTCCGCGCCACGCCCCGCGGCGAGGGCTCCGGGTGGGAGGCCGACCTCGCGGCGCTGGCGGAGCTCGGCCCCGGTGTGCTCGACGGCGTCTCGCTCGACGGCACCTCCAAGGCGGCCGACCTCGCCGCCCGCGCGACCCGCCGCGCCTACGACGGCGCCCCGCCGCGCATCCCCCACCCCGTGCGCCAGGACGCCGCACCCGAGTGCCTCGCGTGCCACGCGGACGGGCTCCGGTTCCGCGGCCTCCTCGCCACGCCGATGAGCCACACCTCCTACACGAGCTGCACGCAATGCCACGTGGTGGAGGAGGCGCCGATGCCGGGCGGCGCGGACCTCCCCGCCGATCCGCGCGCGGTGGCCAACACCTTCGCCGGCCTGACCTCGCCCACGGCGGGCCCGCGGGCCTGGAGCGTGGCGCCACCCCAGATCCCGCATGCCACCTGGATGCGCGAGCAATGTGACAGCTGCCACGGGGTGAACGGCCGCGACGCGCTGCGCTCCACCCACCCGTGGCGCGCCAATTGCGAGCAGTGCCACACCGCCTCCGCCACGATCGACCAGCGGCCCGGTGTCGCACGATGAGGTCCCGGCGCGAGCTGTTCACGTGGTTCCTCGACGTGCCCGCCGCGCCCGTGGCACCCGACGCACCCGTGGCAATCGCCGCACCCATGGCATCCGCCGCTCCGGGCGATCCCGCCATCCCGCCGGAGATCGCGGCCCGCGCCGCGCGGTTCCGCGCCGAGCGCGAGGCCCGCGCCTCCGCCACGCTCCCCCCGGGGCGCATCAGTTGGCTCGACGACGCCGAATCCGCGGCGTCCGACGTCCGGCCCCGCACCCCTTGAAGAAGGCACCCATGGTTCTCCCCGACCTCCACACCGCCGAGCTGGATCCGCCCACGTTCGCCGCCCTCTTCGACGATCTCGAGGCGCACGCCGAGGACCTCGACGTGCGCATCAAGGGAGAGGCGACCGGCCACGCCGCGGCGGGCCCCATCTCGCTGCGGGAGGCCCAACGACTCCTCGCCGGCGGGGTCGTGCGCGGCGTCCAGATCCGCTATCGCTGGGCGGGTGCCGAGTGGACGGACACCCTGCTCCGCTCGCCGACGTCGATCCGGGTGGTGCGGATGAAGGTGCCGTCCGACGGCGGGGACACACCCGACGGTGGGGCCACAAATGTCGCTTTGGGGCTGATCGTGTCAAAGGACACCGGAGGCTGTTGAGGATGGCACAGTCAAGCGCTACAGGAGCCGCGCTTCCGCCTCAACGGACTGGCACGTCCATTGCATTGCATAGCAGCGTCGACCACAGATGGAGCCCACGATGCCTTTCCTTCCGCGTTTCCTCCCCCTCGCCCTCGCCCTCGTGGCGTGCCAGCCCGCCGTGACCCCCACCGCTCCGCCGGTGGCGACGGTGACCGTCAACGGCCTCGCCGCGATGCCCTCGACCGAGGCCGCCGGGCTCGTGCCGGTGGGCGCCGCCATCCCCGCCGTGCTCACCCAGGCCCCCAACGTCCCGCCGCCGATCGATCGCAAGGAGCCGGCCCGGCTCGTGATCAACCTCGAGGTGAAGGAGGTGGTGAAGCCGATCTCCGAGGGCGTCGACTACGTGTTCTGGACCTTCGGCGGGGACGTGCCGGGGAGCTTCATGCGCGTCCGCCAGGGGGACAGCGTGGAGTTCCACCTGAACAACCACCCCGACAACAAGATGCCCCACAACATCGACCTGCACGCGGTCACCGGGCCGGGCGGCGGCGCGGCGTCCTCGTTCACGGCGCCCGGCCAGTCGTCGCAGTTCAGCTTCAAGGCGCTCAACGCCGGCCTCTACGTCTACCACTGCGCCACCGCCCCGGTCGGCATGCACATCGCCAACGGCATGTACGGGCTCATCCTCGTCGAGCCGCCCGAGGGCCTGCCGAAGGTCGACCGTGAGTACTACGTGATGCAGGGCGACTTCTACACGGTCGGGAAGTACCGCGAGAAGGGCGTGCAGCCCTTCGACATGCAGAAGGCCATCGAGGAGAACGCCACCTACGTGCTCTTCAACGGCTCCGAGGGCTCCATGGTGGGCGAGAAGGCGCTCACCGCCAAGACCGGCGAGACCGTGCGCCTGTACATCGGCAACGGCGGCCCCAACCTCGTCTCGAGCTTCCACGTCATCGGCGAGATCTTCGACAAGGTCTACGACGAGGGCGGCACCCGCTTCCAGGAGAACGTCCAGACGACGCTCATCCCCGCGGGCGGCGCGGCGATCGTGGAGTTCACGGTGGATGTGCCCGGCACCTACGTGCTGGTCGACCACTCGATCTTCCGCGCGTTCAACAAGGGCGCGCTCGCGCTCCTCAAGGTGGACGGCGACGAGGACAAGGCGCTCTACTCCGGCAAGGAGGTCGGCGAGGCCTATCTCGCGGACAAGGCGCACTCCGGCACCGGGGCGGTCATCGCGAGCGCCACCACGGCCTCCGCCGCGGGCACCCTCTCCAAGGAGGAGCAGGTCAAGGCGGGCGGCGCGCTGTTCTCGGGCACCTGCTCCACGTGCCACCAGGCCACGGGCCTCGGCATCGAGGGCGTGTTCCCGCCGCTCGCCGGCTCCGACTTCCTCCTCGCCGACAAGGCGCGGGCCATCGGCGTCGTCGTCAACGGCCTCACCGGTCCGGTGACCGTCAACGGGAAGTCCTACAACTCGGTGATGCCGCCGATGAGCCAGCTCAACGACGACGAGGTGGCGAACCTCGTCACCTACGCGCTCAACACCTGGGGCAACGACGGCGGGCAGGTCACCTCCGCCGAGGTGGCCAAGGTGCGCGCCACCACCCCGCGGCCCCCGGGCGCGGCGCACTGATGGGCGCCGTGTGGGCCCTCGTGGCGTGGGCGTTCGCCGCGGGGGAATTCGCGGCGAACGCCACCCCGACGCCCACCTCCGCGGCGCCCGGATCAGCGGCGCCCGGAACCAGGGCGGCCGCCCCCCGGGTGGCCGTCCCGCCACGGGTGCCGGTCGGGCCGGGCACCTACCGCCCGACCTACGCCGACGCGCCCGCCGAAGCGCAGGTCCCCGTGGCACGTTTCCTCCTCGCCACGACGCCGGTCACCAACGCGGACTTCGCGGCCTTCGTGACCGCGGCGCCCGCGTGGCGCCGCGACCGGATCGATCCGTTGTTCGCCGACCCGAGCTACCTCGGTGACTGGGCAACCGCCGACGCGCCCGGGGCCACGGTCGATCCGGCGGCGCCGGTCACGCGGGTGTCGTGGTTCGCCGCGCGGGCGTACTGCAAGGCGTCGGGCGGCCGCTTGCCGACCGAGGCCGAGTGGGAGCTCGCGGCGGCCGCGTCCGCGACGAGCTTCGACGCCCGCCAGGACCCCGCGTTCGTCCAGCAGCTCCTCGCCTGGTACGGCGAGCCGACCCCCGCCCGCCTCCCCCCGGTGGGGGGCCGCCCGGCGAACAAGTGGGGCGCGCGTGACCTGCACGGTGTCGTCTGGGAGTGGGTCGAGGACTTCAACGCGAGCCTGATGTCCGTCGACGCCCGGGACGACAACTCGGGCGACACCCTCCGCTTCTGCGGCGCGGGCGCCGCCAGCGCCACCGACACGGGCGACTACGCGAGCTTCATGCGCGTGGCGCTCCGCTCCTCGCTCGAGGCCCGCGCCACCGTTCGAACCCTCGGCTTCCGCTGCGCCTGGAGTGCCCCATGATCCCGTTCCTCGCCCTCCTCCTCGCCTGCGCGCCCGACGCCCCCGTCGTCTCCGAGGTGCCCGCGCGCGCCCAAGGGATCGAGGCCATCGCGTCGAGCGGAGCCACCCGGGCTACCGAGGCGTCTCCCCTCGGCTCCGTCTACGCCCTCGACCTCGACCTGGTCGACCAGGCGGGCCGCACCGTGCCGCTCGACGCGCAGCGCGGACAGCCGGTCCTGCTCTCGATGTTCTACACCTCGTGCCCGATGGCGTGCCCCCTCCTCATCCAGGAGATCCAGTCGATCGAGGCCGAGCTCTCCCCGGAGCACCTCGCCGGGGTGCGGGTGGTGCTCGTGTCGATGGACCCCGCGCACGACGATCCGGCCGCGATGCGCGCCGTCGTCGACAAGAACGGGCTCGACGCCCGCTGGACCCTGGGTGCGGTGCCCGAGGGCGAGGTCCGGACCGTCGCCGCCGCGCTCGGCGTGCGCTACCGCCCGCTCCCCGAGGGCGGCTTCGCCCACACCTCGGTCATCACGCTCGTCGACGGAGAGGGCCACGTGATCGCCCGCTCCGAAGGCCGCGAAGGACGGGAGGCCCTGGTGGCGGCCCTCGCCCGCCTCTCGGCCCCCCCCGCGGGAGGTGGCTCCTGACCGCCCCCACGAGCGCCCAGACCCACTCCGTCGTCCCCCTCGCGGGCGAGTACGCGTTGCGCGCCACCGCCTGCCTCGCCGCCCTCCCCGCCGACGGCTCCCTGACCGCGCGGGAGCTCGCCGCGACCACCCGCGTGCCGCCGGCCTTCCTCGCGAAGGTGCTCCGGCGGCTCGTGAAGCACGGCCTCCTCGCGGCCCACAAGGGCCACCACGGCGGGTTCCGCCTCGCGCGGCCCGCCGCCACCATCCGCGTGATCGACGTGCTCGAGGCGGCGGAGGTGACCCTCGGCAAGGAGCACTGCGCGTTCGGCTTCGATCAGTGCAGCGCCGAGTCCCCCTGCCCGCTCCACGACATGTACACCGACCTCCAACACATGTGTCACACCTGGGCCCGCGCCAACACCCTCGCGGACATCGACGTGAGCCGCATTCCGGGGCCGCCCCGGTAGCCTCCGTGCCGCCCGCCCGGAGAGGGCCCCCCTACTCGACCTCCACCCGCTCCCCATGACGCGGGAGGCGCGCCTCCCATCCGAGCCGGTCCTTCAGGTGGCGGCGGAAGGCGTCGGAAGCCGACGGATCGCCGTGGGTGACGAACACGCGCCGCGGCGGCGTCTCCACCGACCGCAACCAATCGCAGAGCTCGGCGTGGTCGGCGTGCCCGGAGAGCCCGTCGATCCGCACCCGCTCCGCGCGGATGGGCACGTACTCGCCGTGGATCTTCACCTCCTCGACGCCGTTCTCCAGGGCCTGCCCGCGGGTGCCGGCCGCCTGGTAGCCCACGAGCAGGAGCGCGTTCTTCGGATCCGGCCCGAAGGCCTTCAGGTGGTGGAGGATGCGGCCGCCGGTGATCATCCCGCTCCCGGCGAGCAGGATCATCGGCTCCCGCCGCGTGTTGAGCTTCTTCGACTCCTCCGGCGTGTGGATCTGCGCCGCGGCGTGGCGCATCAACTCGCAGTCGGCCTCGGTGAGGCGGTGCTCGTCGGGGTGCTCGAGGAACACCCGCGTCGCGTCGATCGCCATCGGGCTGTTGAGGAACACGGGCACGTCGGGGATCTCGCCCGCCGCCTTGAGCTGCGCGATCTGGAGGAGGAGCTGCTGGCTCCGCCCCACCGCGAACGCCGGGATCATCACGACGCCGCCGCGCGCGACCACGCGCCGCACCACGTCCGCGAGCTGGGCGGATGGGTCCGCGGCGGTGTGGCGCCGATCGCCGTAGGTGGACTCCACGACGAGGTTGCGCACGTCGCGCAGCGGGCGCGGGGGGTCGAACAACAGGTCGTCGGGGCGGCCGACATCGCCGGTGAAGACGATGTTGGTGTGGGCGTCCTCCACGCGCACGCAGGCGGAGCCGAGCATGTGGCCGGCCGGCGTGAACCGCACGCGGAGCCCCCCGATCTCGACGAGCTCGTCGTACGCGGCGGTCTGGATCAGCGCGAGCGCGGCCTCCGCGTCCGCGAGCGTGTAGAGCGGCAGCGCCGGGCGGTGCTTGCTGAAGCCCCGCTGGTTGGCGAAGCGCGCGTCCTCCTCCTGGAGGTGGGCGCTGTCGGGGAGCAGGATGTGGGCGAGGTCGCGCGTGCCGGGCGTGCACCACACGGGGCCTTTGAAGCCCCCCTTCACGAGCCGCGGCAGGTAGCCGGTGTGGTCGAGGTGGGCGTGGGTGAGCACGACGGCGTCGAGCGACCGCGGGTCGACCGGCGGGGCCTCCCAGTTGCGGAGCCGCAGCTCCTTGAGCCCCTGGAACAGGCCGCAGTCGACGAGGATCCGCTTGCCCCCGCCCTCGAGCAGGTACTTCGAGCCGGTGACGGTGCCCGCGGCGCCGAGGAAGGTCAGTCGCATGCGCGGCTACGATTGCAGGGGCCGTGCCAGCCCCTCCCGTGAGGATGGTCGAGGAAAATCCGGCCGCGCCCGTGCCGCGCGCGGGCCCCCCTGTGTGCAGGAGCACAGGGACGTGTGCCCGTTCCCCCGCCCGGACGGCCGCTCCCGTTCCGGGTGCGCATAGGAGGGGAATCGACACGCCGCCCCGATGATCACCGCGCTCTGGTACGCCGTCGCGGGCGTGCTCCTCGTGGGGGTCGCCCTCGCCAGCTCGAGCATCGCCCGGCTCCCCGTCACCACCGCGCTCCTGTACCTGTGCATCGGGTTCGTGCTGGGGCCGCAGGTCGCCGGGCTCCTGCGGATCGACGCGCTCGTGGACGCCGCCCTGCTCGAGCGCGCGAGCGAGATCGCCGTCATCGTGTCGCTGTTCGGCGCCGGCCTCAAGCTCCGCGTGCCCCCGCGCGACGAGCGCTGGAACGTGGCCCTCCGGCTGGCGACCGGCTCGATGGCCGTCACCGTCGGCCTCATCGCGCTCGTCGGCGTGTTCTGGCTCGGCCTCCCGTTGGGCGGCGCGGTGCTGCTCGGCGCCATCCTCGCCCCCACCGACCCCGTGCTCGCCTCCGACGTGCAGGTCGGCGACCCCTTCGATCGCGACCGCCTGCGCTTCAGCCTGACCGGCGAGGCCGGCCTCAACGACGGCACCGCGTTCCCGTTCGTGATGCTCGGCCTCGGCCTTCTCGGCCTCCACGACCTCGGCGCCTGGGGGTGGCGCTGGCTCACCGTCGATCTGCTCTGGGCGGTCACCGGCGGCCTCCTCGTCGGCACCGCGGTCGGCACGCTCGTCGGCCGGCTCGTCCTCTACCTGCGCCGCACGCACCACGAGGCGCTCGGCACCGACGACTTCATCGCCATGGGCCTCATCGCCCTCGCCTACGGCGTCGCGCTCCTCCTGCACACCTACGGCTTCCTCGCGGTGTTCGCGGCCGGGCTCGCGCTCCGCCGCGTCGAGATGCGCTCCCCGCGCCCCTCCGGCCCCGTCGCCTGGCCGGCCGCGCTCGGCGACGAGGTGAGCGCCGCCCACCCCGAACACGCCCCCGCCTACCTCGCCGAGGCGGTGCGTCGGGTGACCGAGATCTTCGAGCGGGGCGGCGAGATCGTCCTCGTCCTCCTCGTCGGCGCCCTCCTCTCCCCGGCGACCGTCACCTGGCGCGCCGCCGCCTTCTCCGCGCTCCTGCTGCTGGTCCTACGGCCCATCGCGGTCCACGTCGGGCTCCTCGGCCGCCCGGTGCCGGCGCACGCGCGACGCCTCACCGCGTGGTTCGGCATCCGTGGCATCGGCTCCGTCTACTACCTGGCGTTCGCCATCACCCACGGCGTGCCCGAGGACATCGCGCGGCGGCTCGTGACGCTCGTGCTCACGACGATCGCGGTGTCGACGCTCGTGCACGGGGTGTCGGTCACGACGTTGATGCGACGGTACGAGGGGCGGGTGCGGTAGATGTATCAGGTGGATTGATACATTTGATACATCTCGGGGGGATGTATCGCTCCCTGGGGATGCGACCAGCTCGCGATGGACGAGGCGGAGAAACTCCGACCTATCGCCTCGGCGTCGCCCGCGTGACGCCCAGGAGCGCCGGGGAATTGCCCCACGAAGATCACGTGGGCCGCGGGCGAGTGACTGAAGTCGACCCAATCCCCCCCACACCCCCGACTTCGGTCCCGACTTCAGTCATTCTTCCTCTCGCCGCCCCTCCCGAGGACCCCTTCCGCGCCAGTTGGGCGCGATACCGGCCGAATCGTGACCGAGGTCGTGACCGGAGTCGTCCCGACCCCCTACATCTGTTCGACCTCGGTCACTGCGCGCCGACGTCGGCGGTGCTGCATCGCGCGCCTCGGCCGCCCTACCCCTTCGTCTTCGCCTTCCGCGCCGCCTTGGGCTTCTTCGCCTTCGGGGGGAGCTTCACGGTCCAGGCGAGCGCCTCCGCGGCGAGCCCCTTCAACACGTCGGCGCCTTCGGTCACGGGGACCTGCACGTAGTCGCGCCAGGGGCGGTCCTCGGTGGGCGTGAACACCCGCATGCCCGGCTGGCCGGCGAGCGCCTCGACGCGCGCGGGGCCGACGCGGGCGATGACGCTGTCGTCGAACGTCCCGAAGAACATCTGGCGGTTCACGAACGCGCACGGCATGCCGAACATCTTCTTGCTCTCGACGCGCGGGTCGGCGGGCAGGGCGGCCTCGTAGGCGGCGACGACGGCGGGGCTGGCTTCCATGGTGACTCCGGGTGGCGCCGGTCTATCCGACCGGGGCGCCCGCCGTGGACTCCGCCGCGGCCTCCGTACACGGCCTCGTGACACCACGGGCGCCGACGGCCTCTTCCGGGCTCGGCCTCCGGCCTCGGTCGCCCGGCCGAGCCCGGGCGGACCGGCCGGCGAGGCGCCGGCCGCCCTCCAGCGGCCTGGCGCGGGGGGTCCGGTCAGCCCGGCGCCAGCTCGTAGGCCCCGATCGCCACGCGGGCAGCGCTCTGCTCGGCCTCCTTGAGCGTCGGCGCCTCGCCCCCCTCGAACGAACGTCCGTCGGGCAGGTCGACCGCCGCGGAGAACAGGAGGGCGTGCTCCGACCCGCGCCGCGACACCTCCCGATAGGTCGGCACCCGAGACGGGTTGCGCAGATCGGCCTGGACGAGCCGGGCGAGCTCCCCCTTCGCGTCCTGCGAGCGATGTCCCACGGGCCCCTCCGGCCAACGGGCGCGGAACAACACGTCCACCGCCCGCTCGGCGCCCTCCACGCCGCCGTGCAAGTACATCGCGCCGATGAGCGCCTCGACATGGGATGCGAGCACCTTGTCGGTGCGGGTCTGCCCCTGCTTCCGCTCGCCCACGCCCGCGTGGAGGGCGTCGGGGAGCTCCAGCGCACGGCCGATCTCGGCGAGCGTCTCCTTGTCCACCAGCGCCTCGCGGGTGCGGGTGAGCTGCTTCTCGTCGAGGGCATCGAAGTCGCGGAACAGGCGGGTCGCCACGATGGCGCCGAGCCAGGCGTCCCCGAGGAATTCGAGGGCCTCGTGATGGTCGTCGGCGGTCACCGGGCGGCCCGATTCGCTCACGTACGCGCGGCGGGTGAGCGCGCGCTCGAAGAGCGCCTGGCCGCTCGTGCCGAACAGGGCGCGGAGCTCGGCGAGCGTTGGCGAAGTCATGGCGATGTCCCCCCGGACGAAGGTATCTCGCTTCCAACCGCCCCGTTACACTCCCCCATGGCCGACGACGACGATTGGGACCCCGAAGCCGTCGTGGAGCTGCCCATCGACGGCACGCTCGACCTGCACACGTTCTCGCCCAGGGAGATCAAGCACCTCGTGCCGGACTACCTCGAGGCCTGCCGCGCCCGCGGCATCCTCGTCGTGCGCGTCGTCCACGGAAAGGGCACGGGCACCCTGCGGAGATCCGTCCACGCCCTGCTCGACCGCCTGCCGTTCGTGGCCGACTACCGGCTCGCGGACGCCTCGGCCGGGGCGTGGGGCGCCACCGTCGTGACGCTCCGCGCGGTCACACCGGGCGCGGTCACACCGGCTCGCTGAGCGCCTGGTACAAGAAATCCTCCTCGACGGGTGTGAGGTCGAATCGCTTGGACGCCTCGTCGATGAGCATGACGGTGCGCGCGTCCGGGCGCTGCTGCCGCTGCTCGCTGATCCAGCGGATGGCGTTGCGCAGCAGCTCGCTCGGGGGCTGGAGGTCTCGGAACATGTCACCAAGCTAAGCGCGGTGGCGCCGGTGGGGGGCAACGTTTCGTGGTCCGGTGGCTACCTTGGGTTGACGGAGGGCAAGATGTACCTGTGGGTCCTGCATCGCGACATCCGGGACTGGAACCGCTTCGACGCCATCGGCGCGGACACCGCCCACGCGCCCGCGAACGCGCGATCGCTGGCGTATTTCCCCGCGCGTGACCACCGCTCCGCCGTGTGCGTGTGGCGGACGGACGACATGGGCGCGCTCTGCGCCTGGATCGACGGGAAGACGGTGGGCCTCTCGACGAACGAGTACGTCGAGATCGACGACAAGCACGCCATGGGCCTCGTGAAGGTGGCGGCGCACGCGTGAGGGCGCAGGGGCCGCCCGCGCCGCCCCTACGCCCCCGGCTCCGCCGCTACGCCGCCCCGTCCTTCTTCCCGAACATCGCCTTCAGGCCGGCCACCCCGGCGATCGCGCCGACCACGATCAGCTTCTTGCCCGCCAGGAGCATGGCGATCAAGCCCTTGAACAGCCCGGTCTTGGCGGCGACCCCACCCGCCACGAGCGCGGCGATGCCGTACTCGGCAACGCGGTCGACGCTCGCGTCGAAGTCCTCGTAGCGGTTGCCCGACGTGAACTCGGCAAAACCGAGCACCTGCTCCATCGGCAGCTTGATCGCGCCGAGCTGGACCATGGGGGCGACGGCGTTGAACTCGAGCACGCCGGTGCGGCCGAGCGCGCGGATGGCGTAGTTCAGGGTGCGGCTGTCCTCGCCGAAGTCGAGCTCCTTTGCCCAGTAGATCTTGTGGGTGGAGGGGTCGTAGTGGGGCGCCTCGGCCCACCCGACGATGCGCACGCCGGTGAGGCCCGCCTGGACGCGCGCCTTGCTCTCCTCCTCGGCGCCCGCTTGCATCTCCTCGAGCAGATCGCCGAAGTCGATGTCGGCGGCGTCGTCATCCGCGACGTGGCCGTCGTCGCTGTAGGAGACGACCACCACCCAGGCCTCGTCGGCGAACAGCGAGACGCCGGACGGCACGAGCATGCCCCAGGTGTTCGCGTCGGGCGGGTTGCCCCACATCTGGAGGACCCGGTCGGTCTCCGCGGCGTCGAGGTACCCGAAGCTGTCGGGCACGTGGAGGACGGCCTTGCCGCCGCCGAGCGTGACATCCCCGCGCTCGTAGGTGAGGCTCTCCTCGAACTCCAACATCGCCTTGACCTCCGGGGGGAGGTCACCGAGGACGCTGGCCAGGGGGTCGACGGCTTGCGCGGCGTCGGCCGCCGTGCCCTCCACGGCGGTGCCATCCACCGGGGGCGCGGCGGGGTCGGTCGAGGGGTCGGCGGCGTTGGCGAGCGAGAGGAGGAGGAGAAGAGACACGGGCACCTCGGTGGAGCGCGCGCGTGGTACCACGCCCTCCCCGAGGATGAAAGCGTACAATGTGCCTACGTTCAAAAAAACGACGACGGCCGCCCGGAGGGGTCGACCGTCGTCCGCGCGTCGGGCCGACTAGCGGTTCTTCTTCTCCGCCTGTTCGGCCTCCTTGCCTTCCTCGATGAGCTCTTTCACGCGCTGGCCACCCTTGTGGCCGATCTCCGAGTAGAACTCCTCGCCGCGCTCGGCCTTGACCTTCTCGCCGCCCATCCGGCCCGCTTCTTCGACCGTCATCGAGCCCTTTTCACGTGTGCCCTTGGTATCGGAATCCTTCGGCATTTCTGCACCTCCCCCTCGAAGCTAGGGGCACCCGGTCGCTGGTCGCGTCAACAGGTGTCGCGGCGCGAACGACCGTCAGACTTCGATCTTGACGCCTCCCCCACCGGTTCGCGCCAGGGTACGAGGTTCGCCCGATGCACCGAGCCCCATCGCCCGAAGTCCACGCCGACACCCTCGTTTCGCTCCAGCGCGAACGGGAGCGGCGCACCGCGATCATCGCCTCGGTCCCCGGCGTGGTCTGGGAGGCGTGGGGCCAGCCCGACGCGGCGACCCAACGCAACGACTTCGTCAGCGACTTCGTGGCCGACCTCCTCGGCTACACGGTCGAGGAGTGGCTCGCGACCCCCAACTTCTGGCTCCGAATCGTGCATCCCGACGACCGGGAGCGGGCCGCGGCCGAGGCCCACGCCATCTTCTCCTCCAGGAGCACGTCAGGGGTGAGCCGGTTCCGTTGGGTCGGAAAGGACGGGCGCGCCGTGTGGGTCGAGTCCCGCAGCGCCACCATCTGTGACGACGACGGCCAGCCCGTCGGCATGCGCGGCGTGACGTTCGACATCACCCGGCAGGTGGACGCCGAGCGGCGCTTCGCCTGGATGGCCGACGCGAGCGCGGCGCTGGCGACCTCCCTCGACCTGGCGCAGACCCTGCGGAACGTCACCCGCATCCTCGTGCCGGGGCTGGCGGACCTCTGCCTCATCCACCTCCTGCAGCCGGACGGCAGCCTCGCCATCGTGGACATCGCCCACGCCGATCCGGCGGTGGACACCTCGTTCCGCGCGCTCCTGCCCGCCCCCGTCAAGGCGTTGGCCTACGAGGCCTTCCGCCGCGTGCTCGCGGGCGAGGCCATCCTCCTCCGGGACGTGTCGGAGGAGCAACTCCGCCCCGGCGCCTTCGACGAGGCCCACTTCGCCGTCCTCCGCTCCCTCAGCGTGCGGGACGCCCTCGTGGTCCCCCTCGCCTCCCGGGGCGGCCCGGTCGGGGTGCTCACGCTGGTCACCTGCCACGAGCGTCGCCAGGGGGACGAGGACGTGACCTTCGCCGTCGAGCTCGGCCGCCGGTGTGGCGTGGCCGTCGAGAACGCCGGCCTCTTCGTGGCGGCGCGCACCGAGCTCGAGCAACGCCGCCGCGCCGAGGCCCAACTCCAACGGAAGGCGCGCCAACAGGAGCTCCTCGCGGAGCTCGGGCGCATCGCCCTCGGCCCGTCCACCGCGGAGGCGGTCGCCCGGCGCGCGGCCACCTCGGTGCGCGGCGTGTGCGACTTCGACGCCGTCCACGTGATCGAGGTGCGGCCCACCGGGCTCGGCACGCTGGCGACCTCGGGCGGCAGCGGGGACTGGGAGGAGGATGTGCATGCCCTCGCCGCGCGGGCCGTCGCGGAGGACCAGGCCCAACACGCGGGAGATCTCGCCGCGGTGGCGATCGCGGTCCCTCCCCGGCGCTTCGGCGCGCTGGTGGCGCGGGGCGGCGTGGGGGACGACGACGAGCGCCGCTTCCTCGAGCTGGTCGCCAACGTCCTCGCGAGCGCCACCGAGCGGGAGCGGGCCGATGCCGCGCTCCAACAAGAGAAGGAGCGCCTCGCCGTCACCCTGCGCAGCATCGGGGACGGCGTGATCTCCACTGACGTGAGCGCTCGGGTGGTGCTCGTGAACGCGGCGGCCGAGAACATGCTCGGCTGGTCCCAGGCCGACGCCATCGGGCGCCCCGTCACCGACATCTTCCCCATCGTGAGCCCACGCACCCGGGCCCCGTTGGAGAACCCCATCCTCCGGGTCCTGCACACCGGCCGCGTCGGGAGCCCCGACCACCAGACGGCGGTGCTCGCGCGCGTGGGGAACGAGCGGATGCTCGCGCAGAGCGCCGCCCCCATCCACGATCGCGTCGGCAACACCGTCGGCGCCGTGCTCGTGTTCCGCGACATCACCGACAAGGAGCGCATCGACGCCGAGCTGCAGCGCGCCAACACGCTCGAGTCGCTCGGCGTGCTCGCGGGCGGCATCGCCCACGACTTCAACAACATCCTGACCGCGGTGCTCGCGAACGTGTCACTGGCGATCAAGCTCCTGCCACCAAACCACCCGGCCGGGGGCCGACTCACCCAGGCGGAGCGCGCCGCCGTGCGGGCCCGGGAGCTGACCCAACAGCTCCTCACCTTCGCGCGGGGCGGGGCGCCCGTGCGCGCGCCCACCTCGCTCGCCGACATCGTGCGGGAGTCGGCCGGCTTCGTGCTCTCGGGCTCCACGCTGCGCGCGCAGCTGGGGATCGACCTCCATCCGTGGGTCGTCGAGGCCGACGCGGGGCAGATGAGCCAGGTCGTCCAGAACCTCGTGCTCAACGCCAGCCAGGCCATGCCCCAGGGCGGCACCGTGGGCATCGAGGTGCGCAACGTGCGCCTCGACGAGCCGACCAACATGCCCATCCCCGCCGGCACCTACGTGCGGGTGGATGTCTCCGATCACGGCCCCGGCATCGACCCGGCGAACATCCACCGGATCTTCGACCCCTTCTTCACGACCAAGCCGAACGGCACCGGCCTCGGGCTCGCCACCGCGTACGCCATCGTGAAGAAGCACGACGGACACATCCACGTGGACTCCGAGCCCGGACGGGGCGCGCGCTTCTCCGTCTACCTCCCGACCGCCCGCGCCCAAGGCATGGTCGAACCCCGGCCCCCGGCCCCCTCCCTCTCACCGGGGGTGGGCCGCGTGTTGATCATGGACGACGACCCCACGGTCGGCAAGACCCTCGGCGATCTCCTCGACGCCCTCGGCTACTCCGTCGAGCTCACCATGGACGGCGCCGCGGCCATCGGGGTCCACGAGCGCGCGCTCCGGTCCGGCGCGCCGTTCGTGTGCGCGATCCTCGATCTCACCGTCCCCGGCGGCATGGGCGGGCTCCAGACGCTCCGCGCGCTGCGCGCCATCGATCCCGACGTGCGCGCGATCGTGTCGAGCGGCTACTCGGAGGATCCCGTGATGAGCGAGTATCGCCGCCACGGATTCGCGGACGTGCTGCGCAAGCCCTACACGATGGACGAGCTCGCGCGCGTGCTCGCGCGGGTGACCGGGGCGGGGGCGGAGCGGGTCTCGGAGCCTGTAGGGCATAGCGGACCGAGCTCGCTGAGCCACCGCTGAGGCGCGGCTGCGCGGCCGACGAGGGAGCAGGTCGAGACCTGTGACCGAGGAGGCCGTGCGGCCGCGCCCAGCGGGGG
>JAKFCH010000111.1:0-9360 GCA_036676765.1 Deltaproteobacteria bacterium | reverse complement strand
CTCCCGCCCGACGTGGTCCTCCGCGGCTACGAGGACCGCATGGCCGACGCCTTCGCGGTGGCCGACCTGGTGCTCTGCCGCTCCGGCTCCAGCACGCTCGCGGAGCTGTGCGCCGTCGGGAAGGCGTCGGTGCTCCTCCCCTCCCCCAACGTGACGGACAACCACCAGGAGGAGAACGCCCGCGGCATGGAGCGCGCGGGCGCCGCCGAGGTGGTGGTCGAGCGCGGCATGGACGTGGACGCCGTGGTCACGCGCATCCGGGACCTGATGGCCAACGCGCCGCGCCGCGAGGCGATGGGCACCGCCGCGCTCGGCCTCGGCCGCCTCGACGTGGCGGGCCAGGTTGCGGGGATGCTGGAGGCGCGGTTTCCGAGCTGACATCGGATGGCGAACGATCCCGACGGTGTAGGGGCGTTCCGGGGCCTCGCCCCCCGCCCCATGAAACCTACTCCCCCAGCCAGACCCACACCGCGCCGGCGTTGACGGTACTCCCCTCGTCCCCCTGGTAGGCGCTCATGGCGACCTCGTCCAAGGCGTCACCGTCGATGTCGGGGATCGCCGCGACGCCGAAGCCGAGGTGATCGGAGGCGTCGGTGCCGAGCCACTCGGCGCTCGCGGTGGCGAGGCTGGTGGTCCCGGTGAGCGGGCCGTAGTCGAGCCAGACGGAGCCCGCGTCGGCGTAGGCGTCGTCGTTCGTGTGGCTGCCCACGAGGAGGTCGAGGACGCCGTCACCGTCGAAGTCTCCCGCGTCGAGCGCGAAGGCGTCGGTGCCATCCCCCGGGTCCTCGCCGCCGACGACGGCGTGGGCGAGCGAGGTCACGGTTCCCGAGACCGACGACGTGACGAGGTAGACCGCGCCGGCGTCCGCTCCGGTGGTGTCGGCCCCCGGGGCGGTGACGAGGAGGTCGTCCCGCCCGTCCCCGTCCATGTCGCCGGGGACGATCAGCTTGTGGCCCAGGGCGTCGTACGCCGCGCCGCCCCGGAGCTTGGCGTCGGCTTCGGCCGTGGTGTGGATGCCCGAAACCGGGCCGTACACCAGCCAGGCGGCGCCGGCGTCGGTGCCGGTCTCGTCGTCGGTGGTGGCGCTCGCCCAGAGGTCGTCGACGCCGTCCCCGTCCATGTCGCCTCCGCCGGCCACGGCGGTCCCGACGAGATCGCCGCCGATCGCGCCGGAGAGGGTGGCGACGGCGACCGCCCCGGTGCCCGAGTAGACGTAGACCGCGCCCCGGCTCGAGCCGTAGGTCTGCTCCGAGCAGAACCACTCGTTGGCCGCGGACGAAGGATCGAAGTCCCCGCCACGCGAGGCGTTGGAGCACCGGAAGGTGGCGTCCGACCGGTCGTCGTAGGCGGACTCGCCGCTGTCGCCACCGTAGAGCATGGCCCAGCGGCCGTCCCCGTCCAGCACGGCCAACAGGTCGTCCTTGCCGTCCCCGCTCACGTCACCGACGTTGCAGAGGGAGGCGCCGAAGAGGGTGTCGCTGGTCCGGGTGTCGTTGTAGTAGTGGAACTGGTCGCTGGTGGTCGCGACCTCGGCGCCGGACGTGAACGGCCCGGTGTACCCGTAGACCGCGCCGGCGTAGCGCCCGGCGCCGCCTTCGGAGGCGCCCACGACGAGATCCCCGACGCCGTCCGCGTCGAAGTCACCGGCCACGATCGCCTCGCCGAACGAATCCCCGGCGGAGGACCCGTGGAACTTGGTCGTGTAGCCGACGTTCACGGCATAGGAGCCCGAAAACCGGACCGCGGGGCACAGAAGATCGACGCCGGAGCAGTCCTGATCGATGTCGTCCTCGCAGACCTCGGCGGCGCCCGGGTAGGCGTCGGCGTCGACATCGTCGCAGTCGGAGGAGCGTGACACGTAGCCGGAGGGTTGGTCGCAACGCGAGAGCGTCGAGGTGCTCCCGTAGGAGTCCGCGTCGGCGTCCTCGTACCAGGTGGTCTCGCCGGTGGCGGTGGTGTCGCTGTCGTCCGCGGAGCCGTCGCAATCCTCGTCGACGTTGGTGGGGTCGCACACCTCGGTGCCGGCGGGGCTGACGGCGGCCGATGCGTCGTCACAGTCGGTCGCGTCGGCGACGTACCCCTCGGGCGGATCGCACGTGGACGTGGAGGACGAGGGGCTTCCATAGGTGTCACCGTCCGCGTCGGGGTGCCACGTGCGGGTGCCGGTCGGGTCGAGGTCGAGATCGTCGGCGAGGCCGTCACAGTCCTCGTCGATGTCGCTCGCGTCGCAGATCTCGGTCGCGGAGGGCGAGCGGCCGGCGTCGCCGTCGTCGCAGTCCTCGCAGGCCGGCGAGCCGTCCCGATCGAGGTCGTCGTAGCCCACCGAGCCGTCGCAATTGTAGTCGGTGGGGTCCGCGCACTCGGTCTCGGGCGCGTCGGGGTGGATCGTGGCATCGCCGTCGTCACAGTCGGTGCCGTCATCGACCGTGCCCGGGGGGGCGTCGCACGCCGGGACGCCGGTGGCGCCGTCCCCATAGGTGTCCCCGTCGATGTCCGCGTACCAGGTGGTGAGGTCGACCGGATCGTCGTCGATCGCGCCGTTGCAGTCGTTGTCGACGCCATCGCAGAGCTCGGGGTTCTCCGGGAAGGCGGTCGCGTCGGCGTCGTCACAATCGGCGCCGTTGGATACCGTGCCCGGCGGGGCCACGCACACGAAGGTGACGTCGTCGGGATCGCCATAGCCGTCGCCATCCGCGTCCGCGTGCCAGACGAGCAGATCGGTCACGTCCTCGTCCACGGCGCCGTCACAATCGTTGTCCAGGCCGTCGCAGATCTCGGGGGAGTCCGGGCTCACGGTGGCGTCGGCGTCGTCACAGTCCTCGTCGTTCGGGGACCCGTCGTGGTCAGAGTCGCTCTCCTCCACCGGGGGATCGGTGTCGTTCTTCTGGCCGCCCGCGCAGGCGGCCAGAAGGGCGAGGGAGAGGACGAGCAGGGGGTGCTCCGGAGGGTGTGGCCCTACAGTAACCGCGAGATCCCGGTCGCCCTACTGTCCACCCCACATCCTGGGGAAAGGTCGGGAGGCGCGAACGGTCCTATTGGCCGTTCCAGATCCAGACCGCGCCGTGGTTCACGTAGCCCCGCTCGTCGCCGTAGACCGCGCCCATCACGAGCTCGTCCTTTCCGTCCGAGTCGGTGTCGGGGAGCCCGGCCGTGGTCGCGCCCAGGTAGTCGCCGCTGCTGCTGCCGAGCCACTCGGCGTCGGCCGAGCCGAGCGAGATCGTGCCCGAGAGCGGCCCGTACACGAGCCAGGCGGCGCCGCCGTTGGTGGGCGTGTCGTCGTTGTCCGGCGTGCCGATCAGGAGGTCGATCTCGCCGTCCCCGTCGAAGTCGCCGGTCGAGATGCCGTTCCCTCCGATCTGGTCGAGCGCGTCCTCGCCACGGATGGTCGCGGTGGCCTGGGAGGCCGCGGTTCCGCTCACCGGGTCGGCGAACACGTAGACGGCGCCGGCGGAGGTTCCGCCGCCGTCCTGCCCATAGGCCGCCGCGAGCAGGTCGTCGTGGCCGTCGCCGTCGACATCGCCCGGTGACGTCATCTTGTAGCCGAGGTAGTCGCTCGACGTGCCGCCGGTGATCTTGGCGTCCGCACCCACGAGGTTGAACGTCCCGGAGACGGGCGCGTAGACGAGGTACACCGCGCCGGCGTTCGAGCTCGCGGCGTAGGCGCCGACCCAGATGTCGTCGTAGCCGTCCCCGTCCACGTCACCGCCGCCCGCGACCTCCTGGCCCGCGTAGCTGCCGGTCTCGCCGGGGAAGGTGGCGATCGCCGTGGTCGAGGTGCCCGAGTACACGTAGGCGATGCCGGTGTAGCTGACGTAGTTGGTGTAGCCGCAGATCCACTCGTCGGTTCCGGTGGTGGCGTTGAAGTCGCCGGCCGGCGCCGCGCTCGTGCAGCTGAAGCTGGCCACGTCGTCGACGGTGTGCGCGTCGGCCCCGGCCGACACCCCGCCCAGGTACAGGAAGGTGGTGACCGAATTGGCGCCGATCAGCAGCTCGTCCTTGCCGTCCGCGTTGAGGTCGCCGACGTTGTAGAGCCGGTTCGCGAAGCTGCCCGAGTAGGTCGACGAGGCGTCGTAGACGAGGAAGTCGTCGTTGTCCGTGGCGGTCTCCACACCGGCGGAGAACGGCCCGTAGTAGCCGTAGGCGGTGCCCTGGTAGCTGCTGTAGGTGTTGTACGGGGCGCCGACCACGAGGTCGCCCAGGCCGTCCCCGTTGAAATCGCCGGCGACCATGGCGTAGCCAAAACGGTCGCCGGTGAGCACGCCGTAGATCTTGGTGTCGTACCCGGTGTTCACGGCGTAGTCGCCGTCGAACCCGCCGGTCTCGCACACCTCGTCGCCGCCGACGCAGTCCTGGTCGATGTCGTCGTCGCACACCTCGGTGCCGCCGGGGTGTGCGGTCGCCTCGGTGTCGTCACAGTCGGTTGCGTTGGACACGTAGCCGCTGGGGAGGTCACACGCGGAGGCCGTCGTGGTGGCGCTTCCGTAGGTGTCACTGTCGGCGTCCCGGTACCAGGTGCTGCGGCCGGTAGCCCCGCTGTCCAAATCGTCGGCAAGGCCGTCACAATCTTCGTCGACGTTGGCGGCGTCGCACGCCTCGGAGGCGGCGGGGCTCACGGTGCCGGAGGCGTCGTTACAGTCACCGGAGGTGGCGACGTACCCGGAGGGTTGGGTGCACGACGACGACGTGGTGGTGGTCAGGCCGTAGCCGTCACTGTCGGCGTCGCGGTACCACGTGCGGTTGCTGCCGATCGTGGCGGTCGTGTCGTCGCAGTCGTCGTCGTTGGCGACGTAGCCGGAGGGCAGGTCGCACGTGGAGGTGCTGATCGCGGCGTTGCCGAAGGTGTCGACGTCGGCGTCGCGGTACCAGGTCGTCTCGCCGGTGGCGGAGCTGTCACTGTCGTCGGCCGACCCGTCACAGTCCTCGTCGACGTTGGCAGCGTCGCAGATCTCGGGGTCACCGGGGGAGATGGCGGCGCTGGCGTCGTTGCAGTCGGTGGAGGTGGCGAGGTAGCCGGAGGGCTGCTCGCAGGCCGCGGTGCTGGTGGTGCCCGCGTAGCCGTCACTGTCGGCGTCGCGGTACCACGTGCCCTTGCCGGTGGCGGAGGTGTCGCCGTCGTCGGCGAGGCCGTCACAGTCCTCGTCCACGTTGGCGGCGTCGCACACCTCGGTGGCCGCGGGCGAGATGGCCGCGGAGGCGTCGTTGCAGTCGGTGGAGGTGGCGAGGTAGCCCGTCGGCGTGTCACACGCGGCGGTGCTGGTGGTGCCCGCGTACCCGTCACTGTCGGCGTCACGGAACCAGGTGCTCTTGCCCGATGCGGAGGTGTCACTGTCGTCCGCGAGGCCGTCACAGTCCTCGTCCACGTTGGCGCTGTCACAAACCTCGGCCGCGGCGGGCGAGATCGCCGTGGAGGCGTCGTTGCAGTCGTCGTCGTTGGTGACGTACCCGACGGGCGACGAGCACGCGTTGCGGGAGGTGGTGCCGCCGTAGCCGTCCCCGTCGGCGTCGGTGTGATACGTCGTGCCGCCGGTCACGCTGGTGTCGGCGTCGTCCGCCGAGCCGTCGCAGTCCTCGTCGAGATCCGCGGCGTCACACACCTCGAGCGCGCCGGGGTTGCGGGCGGCCGTCGTGTCGTCGCAATCGTCGTCGTTGGCGACGTAGCTGGCGGGGGATTCGCATTGGGAGACGACGCGGGTGCTGTCCCCGTAGGCGTCGCCGTCCCGATCGGCATACCAACGGTTCCAGGAGGCGGCGTCGGTGGAGGGGTCGGCGTCGTCGACGAGGCCGTCGCAATCCTCGTCGGTGTCGAGGGCGTCGCAGATCTCGGCCTCGCCGGGGTTCGCGGCGCTGTCCAGATCGTCGCAGTCCCCGGCGCTGGATGCGTAGCCGGTGGGCTGCTCGCACTGCACGAGGGTGGTCCCGGTGCCGCCGGAGTAGCCGTCGGCGTCGAGGTCGCGGCCCCACGTGGGGGCGTCGGTCACGCTGGCGTCGTCGTCGTCGCTCGCGCCGTCACAGTCCTCGTCGACGTCGAGGGCGTCGCAGATCTCGGACGCGGTCGGCGAGCGGGCGGCATCCCCGTCGTCGCAGTCCTCGCAGGCCGGGGTGCCGTCCCCATCCGCGTCGACGTAGCCGACGGAGCCGTCGCAGTTGTAGTCGGTGGCATCGGCGCAGTCGTCCTCGACGGCGTCGGGGTGGATGGCGGCGTCGGCGTCGTCGCAGTCGGTCCCGTCCGCGACCTCGCCTGTCGCCGGCTCGCAGGCGAGCGTGGCGGTGGCGGGATCGCCGTAGCCATCCCCGTCGGCGTCCTGGTGGAACGTGGAGAGGTCGACCGGGTCGTCGTCCACCGCCCCGTTGCAGTCGTTGTCGACGCTGTCGCACACGTCGGGGTTCCCGGGGAACGCGGCGGCCTCGGCGTCGTCGCAGTCGGTGGCGTCCGCGACCGTGTCGGCGGGGGCCTCGCACGCGAGCGTGGGCGCGTCGGGATCGCCGTACTCGTCGCCGTCGGCGTCGGCGTACCAGGTCGGGGCGTCGGTGGCGTCGTCGTTGTCCACGACCGTGTCACAGTCGTTGTCCACGCCGTCGCAGACCTCGGTCGCGTCCGGGTTCACGGTCGCGTGCGCATCGTCGCAGTCGACCTCCGCCGAGAACCCGTCTCCATCGTCGTCGATCTTCTGCTTGGCGATGGTGGTGTCCGGCCCGCAAGCAGCAAGGAGGGAGAGGGAGAGCAGGAGGCTGCGCATTACGGCTCCGATCGAGGGCGGCGAGTATGCCCCGGTTTTCGTCCGACCGATCCACGAACTGCGCGGCAACCCCGGTGCGCCGGCGCGGACAACTGCCGGCGACCCGATGCGTTAGCTGGTAGTCTGCCGCGCCCGGAGACCTGGACCGAATGTTCTCGCTGCTGCTGTTCATCGCCTTCGCGTTCGCCCAGGAGGCACCGGCGTCGCCGAGCCCCACCGCGCCCGAGGTGCTCGCCGTCCCCGTCGAGGACGCTCCGACGCTCAGCACCTACGCCCCCACCGTCGTCTTTCCCATCCGCGCGGCCAACCTCGAGGCGGTGGAGGTCCGCGCCGCCGAGGTCCTCTTCCGGCGCCGCTACGAGGAGGCCACGAAGCAGGCCACCGCCGACGAGTCGCGCGTGCGGGCCGCCATCGGCGCGAGCGACGACAGGGGCCTCCACGCCGCGTGTGTCGCGCTCGCGTGCACCCGGTGGATCACCATCGACCTGGTCCGGCTCGACAAGGAGATCTTCGTGACCGCCATCGAGCGCGATGGCGCCGCCGTGGTCACCCAGCGCGTCGAGGTCGTGGCGTCGGGGCTCGACGCCCTGCCGGACACGTTCACGCGCGTCGCGCGCGCCCTCGCCGACCGCGTCCCGATCGAGCGCATCCCGGCCGCCCCGTCGGCCCCCCCGGTGGCCACGTCGGGGGCGCCCTCCCCCACCCCGCCGCCGCCGCCGCGCACCACCGAGAGCCTCCCCGGCTTCAAGTTCGGCGTGCACGGGCCGTTGTTCCCCGGGTTCGGCCTGTCGCTCAGCCACGCGTTCAACTGGCGTTGGGAGAAGAAGGACAAGTTCTACGAGATGTCCGCCGGGTTCACCGCGCCGCTCGGCATCAGCGGCGCCGAGACCTTCGGGATGATCTTCGCGGAATTCGGCCTGTCGCACGTCTTCACGTCCAAGGGCAGCACCGCGCTGTACGCGGGCGGCGGCCTCGGCCCGCGCATCGGCGGCTACGCGGACCTCGGCTTCGGCGTCGGCCTGCACGGGCAGGCGGGCGTGATGTTCGGGCGGCAGAGCTCCAACCGCGCGTACCTGCAGTTGAGGCTCGGTGGGGATGCGTTCACCGGTTGGGTCCGGCCCTACGTCGTGAGCTACGCCGGCGTGGAGACAGGCGTCTCCTTCTGATCCGGAGGGTTCGGTAGTCTCCGGCGCCCATTCCGGCGCTCGTGCTTGTCCACGCCGAGGCGGGCCCCACACTGTGACCTGGGCGCGCTCGTGTGGACCTCGATGGGTCCTTCCAGAACGCTGGCGCCGACGCGCGGCCCTCCTGGAGGCGCCCCGTGCGTACGATTCCCCGTCTCCTGGCCAACGCCGTCGCCAACGCGAACGTGCTCTCCGACGCGGGGTGCAGCCAGAACCGACGGGTGCTCCAGCGGTTGCTCGGGCCGGCGCTCCGCGGCCTGCTCTTCCAGCGGGGAAAGTCCGGCGATCACACGGAGATGAACGCTTCCCACGACGCCTGCTTCACCTGGTCCTACAGCCACGATCTGCCCGACGTCCGCGCGCTCGTCTCGAGCGCCCGCCGCGGCCAGTGGAACCCCGACGTCGACCTCGACTGGGCGCGCGCCATCGACCCGCTCGATCCCGAGCAGCCCTTCCTCGACGAGCAGGCGTCGCCGCTCCTCGAGGTGCCCGGGTTCGGCGGGCTCGACCTCCGCACGCAGCGCCTGCACCAGCGGGACCTGCTGGCGTGGAGCCTCTCCCAGTTCCTCCACGGCGAGCAGGGCGCCCTCTATGTCGCCTGCCAGATCACCGAGGCCGTGAGCTGGACCGACGCCAAGCTCTACGCCTCCACCCAGGTGGTCGACGAGGGCCGCCACGTCGAGGTCTTCGACCGCTACCTCACCGACAAGCTGGAGAAGCGCTACCCCATCAACGACAACCTCTACGTCATGCTCGACGCGCTCATGTCCGACCGGCGGTGGGATCTCAAGTTCCTCGGCATGCAGGTCATCATCGAGGGGCTCGCGCTCGGCGCGTTCGGCACGTTGCGGAGCCACACCCACGAGCCGCTGCTCCGCGAGCTCCTGCGGCGGGTGATCATCGACGAGGCCCGCCACGTGCACTTCGGGGTGCTCGCGCTCCAGCGCAGCTACGCGGATCTGCCCGACCCCGAGCGGCACGAGCGGGAGGACTGGGCGTACGAGATGTGCGTGCTGTTGCGCAACCGCTTCCTCGCCCACGAATTCTACGAGGAGCACTGGGCGCACCGCATGAGCCGGCGATCGTGGAACCGCGTGATGCTGGAGAGCGGCTACATGCGCCACTTCCGCGACACGATGTTCCGCCGCATCGTGCCGAACCTCAAGCGGATCGGGTTGTTGTCGGACCGCGTGCGGCCGCGGTACGCGCGGCTCGGGCTGCTCGCGTGGGAGCACGAGCGGGCGGCGCCGGAGCTCACGGCGGAGGAGATGGTGGGGTAGTGACGGGGGTGTGGGCTCGGGTGGGGGCGCTCGCCTCGAGCGCGTGCGCGCCGCGGTCCGACCAGCATCCGCGCGAGGGAGGCCGGAGGGCGTGCCGGGCGCGCCGTCGCCCCGGGCCGCGAGGCCCCCGCGGGCTCCACCGCCCGGCACGGTCGGCCA
>JAKFCH010000110.1:0-9361 GCA_036676765.1 Deltaproteobacteria bacterium | reverse complement strand
GGCGATGCGCGCGGACGCGCGGGCGTGGCTGTCTGCCGACGCCGCCGGGGCGGACGAGGCCGGCGCCGCCGCCGCGCTCGCGCGCCTTGAGACGCGCTGGAAGATCGAGCGGAAGCAGGTCGCCCGGACCGACCGCCGGCTCGCGACGAGCGTGGACACCGCGATCTCCGCGCTGACGACGGCCAAGGGTTCGCCACCCAGCGCCCGCGACGCCGCGCGAGCACTCGAGCTGTCGCTGGCGGACGTGGAGCGGGCGCTGCGCTGACCCCGTCGGCTACCCGCGCCCCTCGCGGACGGCGGCGACGAGCCCCTTCACCTGTCGGACGATGGCGAGCTCCAGCTCGCGGGTCACCGAGAGCTGCCAGGCCTCCGCGGCGCCGGTGAGGCCCTCCCAGAGGCCGGGCGCCTCCGGCAGGGCGGCGAGGCGCGCGCGCCACACGAGGTCGGCGTCCGCGCACGCCTGCCGGAGGGCGCGCCCCCCGGCCGCGAAGTGATCCCGCGCGTCGTCCGGGCGCGCGCACCGGAGGAAGAGCGGCTCGAGGTGCCGGGTCGTGCGGGCCCAGCCGTCCGCGGCCTTGTCGTCGAGACCCTCCAACAGCCGGGCGAGCGGCTCCGTGGCCGCGGGGAGCGAGCGCTCGGCGAGGCCCGCGCGGGCGCCGGCCTGCATGGCGGTGACGAGCCCCTTGTGGAGGTCCTGGAAGGGCTGGAGGGTGGGCACGACGGCGTCGCTGTAGCGCTCGACGATCGACCGGTCGTCGGCGAGGCCGACCACCGCGCGCCCCAGCTCCGCCGCGCCGACCTCCCACGCGCCGACGATGCTCGAGCCCGGTTTCTTGAGCTCGCCGTCGATCTGCTCCTCGAGCTCCTTCCACACCTCGACCATCGCGGGGGTGAAGTCGGTACCGATCCCGGAGGAGGGGGAAGCGCCGCGAAGCCGCGCGCGAAGGCGAGTGAGGAGACCCATGCCGGACCTCTACCGCGATGGAGGAGCGGATGCCCTGCGCGGTTATTCTCACGCCATGCCCACCGACCCGCACGACCCCGAGACCCGGTCCCCGAACGACCCGCCCGAACCGGAGGCAGACCGGCCCGTGGACAGCGCGCGCCCGTTCGACTCGGGGATGTTCCGGCGGCGCCCGCCCCGCCCGCTCGGCGAGCGCCCGCCCCGGGTGGACCCACGCGTCGAGACCCGGAACGAGCCGCGGGACGAGACCCCGGACGACACGCAGGACGACACGCGGGACGACATCGAGACCGTGTCGCACATCGAGCGGGTGCCCCGGCCGTCGCCGGTGGCGCGCATCGGCGCGATGTCGCCGCGCCCCGAGCTCCCCGACGAGTCCCAGCGCCCGGCGCCGTGGGAGAGCGGCACGGCCCGGGTGGAGGAGCCGCCGCCGCCGCCGAAGCGGGACCCGCCGCGCCCCCCGCAGCGCGATCTCCCGCGGGAGCCGTCGGACTACGTTCCGCGTGCCGCCCTCCCGCGGGAGCCGACGGACGAGATCCGGCGCCCCGCCCCGCCGCCGCCGCGCGACATCCCCCGGGAGAGCACCGACGAGCGGCGCACGGCCGAGCTCCCCCGCGAGACGACGGACGAGCTCACCCGCGCGCAGCCCCGGGAGCCGCGGACCTGGGAGGAGACGGGCCTCGACCCCGTGCTCGGCGAACAGCTCGTGCTCCGCTACCTCGTCGGCGTCGGGACCGAGTCCGCGCGGCAGGTCGCCCAGGTGCTCTGCCTCGCGCTCCCGCTGATCAAGGAGCTGCTCGAGCAGCTCAAGCAGGCGAAGCTCCTCCAGCACCGCGGCTCGACCCCCATGGGGGACTTCATCTACGAGGTGACCGAGGCCGGCCGCACCAAGGCGATCGACTACAAGCGGCTCTGCGCCTACGTCGGCCCCGCGCCGGTCCCGTGGGGACAGTACCTCCAGAGCGTGCGCGACCAGGCGCTCCGGAGCCGCTCCCCGACGCCCGACGACCTCCACCGGGCCTTCGCCGATCTCGTCGTGTCCGAGGACATCATCGATCGCCTCGGCCCCGCGATCACGAGCGGCCGCGCGATGTTCCTCCACGGGGATCCCGGCAACGGCAAGACGAGCATCGCCGAGCGCATCACGCGCTGCTTCGGGGACGAGATCTGGATCCCGCACGCGCTGCTCATCGACGGGCACCTCGTGAAGCTCTACGACCCCGCCACGCACGAGCCTTCCGAGGCCCCGGTGCGGCCGAACGAGAAGCTCGATCGCCGCTGGATCCGCATCAAGCGCCCGACGGTGGTGGCGGGCGGCGAGCTCACGCTCGAGATGCTCGAGATCCAGCTCTCGTCCGAGACCAACATCGGCGAGGCGCCGCTCCAGCTCAAGGCCAACTGCGGCACCCTCGTCATCGACGACTTCGGCCGCCAGCGGATCGAGCCGCAGGTGCTCCTCAACCGCTGGATCTTCCCGCTCGAGCGGCGCACGGACTTCCTGCGGCTGCCCGACGGGCGCAAGATCTCCGCGCCCTTCGACCCGCTGCTCATCTTCTCCACCAACCTCGAGCCGCGCGACCTCGTGGACGAGGCCTTCCTCCGGCGCATCCCCTACAAGATCCAGGTCGCGGACCCGACCGAGGCCGAGTTCATCCGTCTTCTGGAGCTCCTCGCCGGCAAGATGGAGATCCGGCTGGCGCCGGGCGCGGCCGCCCACCTCGTGGCCACGCACTACCGCGACACCGGGCGCAAGCTCCGGTTCTGCCACCCGCGCGATCTGCTCCTGCAGGTGGACAACCAGTGCGCGTACGAGCGCCGGCCGAAGGTGGCGACGGCGGCGGACTTCGATCGCGCCGTCACCAACTACTTCGGGTCCTTGTGACGGAAGGCCCGCCCGTCCGCCGAGCCCGGGTGCCGGTCCTCGTGGTCTCGGGCTTCCTCGGGAGCGGCAAGACCACGCTCGTGCGCCGGCTCCTCGAGGACGCCCAGGCCCGCGGCGAGCGGGTCGCCATCGTCTCCAACGAGTTCGGCGCCCTCGGGATCGACGAGGCCCTCCTCGGCGGCGGGGAGGAGCGCTTCGTGGAGCTCGCGGGCGGCTGCGTCTGCTGCCAGCTCTCCGACGAGCTCGTGGACACGCTGGAGGCGCTCCGGGAGAAGGTGAACCCCGACCGCATCGTCATCGAGACCAGCGGGGTCGCGCTCCCGTTCGAGACCCAGCTCAACCTCTACCGCCCCCCGGTGAACGCCTGGGTGGGCGACGAGGCGAGCGTCGTCGTCGTGAACGCGGCGCAGCTCGCCGAGGGTGACGAGCTCGACGGCACCTTCGAGGACCAGGTGGCGAGCGCGGACCTGCTGCTCCTCCACAAGGTCGACCTCGTCCACGTCGACACGCTCGAGGCGCTCGAGGCGCGGCTCCTGGCCCTAAATCCCGACGCCCCCGTGCTGCGCGCGCGGTTCGGGGACATCGACCCCGCGCTGCTCTTCCCCACCGGCCCCGAGGAGGCGCCGGGGGCCGCTGCTCCAGTCGGTGCGGCGCGGCGCGCCCGCGCCGCCACCGCGGCGCACGGGCACGCCCACGACCACGCGCACGACCACGAGCAGTTCGTCACCGAGGAGCTCCGGGTCCCCGACGACCTCACCGAGGCCGAGGCCCACGCCTGGATCGACGCTCGGAAGGGCCTTCGTACCAAGGGCTTCGTCGCCACGCGCGAGGGCTTGCGCGTGGTGCAGGGCGTGGGTCGCCGCCTCGAGCTCGCCCATCCCGGGGATCTGCTCGTCCCCGACGCGCTCGTGGGGCGCGTGGTCGTGATTCGCCGAAGCTCGTCACCAGACCGTCACTCGGGATAAGCAGCGGGCTTGCCCGCCGTCCGCGTCAGCTTGCATCACCACTACCAGCTCGAGCTGAAGCTGGTGCACACGCTCGATCCGCCGCGGAAAGAGCGCACGTTCGAGGCCTGGTTCTTCTTCCCACCGTCGCTCGGGATCGACGAGCCGACGTTCCGGAAGGAGGCGTTCTACGACGAGCTCACGTCGTATGTGCGCTTCCAGACCCCGCGCATGAGCCTCGAGCAGCTCTTCGCGGAGAGCCTGCACACCTCTCCGTTCGCCTGGCTCGCGCGGAACGAGGCGCGCCTCACGTCGGGCAGCGCGAGCGAGGCGGACTTCGCCATGGCGCTGCGGGAGCTCCGGCTCGGCGCGGCGGTCTTCCGCGCGTCCGTGCGCGACCATGCGCGCTTCGTCGCGACCGAGCTCGCGGGCGGCGCGCCCCCCGCCGTCGTGACCCGATACGTCGAGGCGTCCAGCCGGTTCCTCCGGGACTGTCGGGAGGCCCTCGATCGTTTCCGCGTCCTGCGCCTGCACTACCTGGAGGCGCGCACCCCCCCGGCGCTCCGCGACGCGCTCGACGCCATCGACGACTTCCTCTCGGTCCAGGCGATCGAGGGCTGGTTCGCGCTGCTTGAGGTCTTCGCGCCGCGCAACGGGCAGGCCGGGCAGCTCACCCCCGCCCTCCGGGCCGCGATCTCCACCGAGACCCTCTACCGGACCAGCGCGGGGCATCTCCCCGCCCCCGCCGAGGACTCGGACACCAACGAGCGCTTCGTGGCGCGCGTGAACTTCCTGAAGAAGTGGGTGCTCGCCGTGCTGCACCTCCGCGTCCGGTCGAGCCGGCGCACGGAGCGCGTGCAGGACCTGCTGTTCGGGATCGCGGCCGCGGTCGCGATGGCCGTGGCGGTCACGCTCCAGCTCGTCGCGCTCTGGACCGTCGGCACCCCTACGAGCCCGCAGGTCGGCGGCACCACGCTGTTCACCTTCGTGGGGCTCGCCGTCGGCGGCTACATCCTCAAGGACCGGCTCAAGGAGCGGCTGAAGGTGTGGTTCCAGGCGGGCATCCCCTACTGGCTCTACGACCGGCGCCAGGAGCTTCGCGTCGAGGCGGGCGGGGCGAGCGTGGGCTCCGTCGAGGAGACCGTGCGGCTCCTGCGCGCGGTCGAGCTCGTGCCGCTCGTGGCGCGCCTGCGCGACGCGGGCGAGCCGCCGCTGTTCGCCGAGCAGCGGGCCGAAGAGGACGTGATCCACTACCGCCGGAAGCTCCGGGTGGACGGCGAGCGCGCGCGCGCCCAGGCCCCCGAGATGACCGCGATCGACGAGATCCTCCGCATGAACGTCACGCGGTGGCTCCGGCGGATGGACGATCCGGCGCGGGCGCTCCTCCACCTCACCGAGGACGGCCGCATCGGCGTCGTGACCGCGACCAAGACCTACCGCGTGATCCTGATCGTCGCGCGGGGGGATGCCGAGCCGCGCTACGACAAGTACGCCGTGGTCCTCACCCGCGACGGCATCGAGCGCATCGAGCCCATGGGCGGGATCTGACCGCCCGGCACCCGAGGCCGCCTCGGTAGCCCGGACACGAACCGCTACGCGAAGGCCTCAGCCGGAAGCCGCGCGCGTTGCAGCTTCCCCATGGCGTTCCGTGGCAACGATGCCACGATGGCCCACCGCCGCGGGCGCTTGAGCCCCGAGAGGTCCTTCGCGGCGGCCTCGAGCGCGGCGCGGAGCGTCACGTCGTCGACGGTCCCGTCGGGGACGACCGCGCACGCCACGATCTCGTTGAGATCGAGGTCCGGGAGCCCGCAGCAGCCGACCTCGGCCACGCCGGGCACCTTGCCGAGGTGGACCTCCACCTCGGCGGGTGACACGTTCACTCCGCCGACGATGACGAGGTCCTTCTTGCGGCCGATGATGCGGAGGTAGCCCTTCTCGTCGAGCTCGCCGGCGTCCCCCGTGCGGAACCAGCCGTCCTCGGTGAACGCGCCGGGGTCCGGCCGGGGTTGGTACCCCGCGAACACGGAGGGGCCGCGGAGCTGCACCTCTCCCTCCACGATCCGCACGTCCACGCCGTCGAGCGGGGTGCCGACCGTGCCGGCGCGGCGCTCCCCGTCGTAGGGGTTGGACGCGATGATGACCGTCTCGGTCATGCCGTAGCGCTCGAGCACCCGGTGGCCGGTCGCGGCGAACACGGCGTCGGAGAGCTCGGCGGGCAGGCCGTCGGAGCCGCTCACCAGGAGCTTCAGGGCCCGGAAGGCCTCGGGATGCTGGAGCATCGTCGCGATCCAGCGTCGGTAGAACGTCGGCACGCCGTAGAAGTGGGTGGTGCCCTCGGGCGGCAGGATCGGGTCGAAGCGGGCGCTGACCACCGCGCTCGCGCCGCGGAGCAGCGTGCCGTGGAGGCCGAGCACGAGCCCGTGGGTGTGGAACAGCGGGAGGCAGAGCCAGAGGCGATCCTCGGGCGTGAGCGCCCACCGCGCGGCGAGCGCGTCGAGGTTGTGCTCCCACATCGCGAAGGTCTGCGGCGCGCCCTTGGCACGACCGGTGGTGCCCGAGGTGAACAACCAACTCGTCACATCCCCCGGTGGGACGGGCCAGGTGCCGCCCGGCGGGCCCTCCTCGACCGTGGTGACCACGCGCACGCCGACGTAGATCGACGGATCCCGCGCAATGACCAACCGCGGCGCCGCGTCCTCGACGATGGGACCCACCTCGGCCGCCCGGTAATGGGCGTTCAGCGGCACGCGGACCGCGCCCAGCGCCATGCAACCGAGGTGCGCGGCCACGAGGTCACGGCCGTTCTCGAGTTGGATGCAAACGGCATCCCCCGCGCGGACACCCAACGTGGACAACCAGCCTGCGACGCCCTCTCCCAGCGATCGGAGCTCGCCGTGGGTGTACCACCGCCCCTCCAATTGGAGGCCCGGGGAGGCGGGGTCGACGGCGAGCCAACGGGCGAGGAACGAGGGGTGTGGCATCGGGGCGAGTTAACCGGGGCGGGACATGGGCAAGCTCCGCCGGATCGTCGTCGTGACCGCCGTGACCTCCGCGCTCGCGTTGGGCGTGGCCGCCGTTCCCGCCGGTCTGGCCGCGCGGGAGTGGGCCGCCGAGGGCCGGGTGCTCGCGGACGCGCATGCCCGCTACGAGACGTCGCACCCGGGGTGGAGCTTCCCCGCGCGCGTCTACGCCCCCGCCACCCCGATGACCGAGCCGCCGAAGCGCCTCGTCTCCGAAGCGAAGGCGCGCGGCTACGTCGAGGACTGCAAGGACACCGGCCCGGGCGAATTCTGTGGCAAGACGAGCGTGGTGGTCCCCCGCGCGGGTGGGGACGCCCTGGAGCCCGTCCTGATGGGCTGGCTCATCGGCCCCGACGGCGAAGTGCGCGAGCACCTCCCCCTCGCGGACGCGCCCAAGCACCTGCTCGACGCCATCGTCGTCTCCGAGGACCGCGCCTACTACGAGCACCATGGCGTCAACCTCAAGGCGATGGGGCGCGCGGTGGTCGCCAACGCCCAGGAGGGCGGCTACGCGCAGGGCGGCAGCACGCTCACGATGCAGGTGGTCCGCAACCTCGCGCAGCGCCGCGAGAAGACCATCGATCGTAAGCTCCGCGAGATGGTGTACGCGTGGGCGATCGACGCCCACCTCGGAAAGGACGGCGTCCTCCAGATGTACCTGGACGCCCCCTACCTCGGGCAGAAGGGCAGCCTCTCGATCTGTGGGTTCGCGGCGGCGGCCCGGTACTACTACGACAAGGACGTGCGGGACCTGTCGCTCGACGAGGCCGCCACCCTCGCGGCCATCCTCCCCGCCCCCGGCAAGTTCGCGCCGGATCGGTTCCCGGAGCGCGCCAAGGAGCGGCGGGACCGCGTGTTGCGCGCCATGGCCGAGGTCAAGGGCTACGACGTCACCGCCGCCCTCGCGGCGCCCATCGTGACCGTGCCGCCCGCGGCGGTGGTCGAGCGGTGGCCGGCCTACCTCTCCGCCACCCGCGCGCACCTCGAGGCCACGCTCCCCCCGGAGACCCTCTACGGCGCCGGCCTGGTCGTGACGACCGGCCTCGACGTCCACGCCCAGGAGGAGGCCGACAAGCTCTTTCCGGCCAAGACGAAGTACTTCGAGTCGCTCGTCGGCCGCAAGGGCGGCGGCCCGCTCCAGGCCGCGGGCGTGCTCCTCGACGTGGAGACCGGGCTCGTCCGCGCCGTCTACGGCGGCAGCGAGGTCACCTCGACCAGCTTCAACCGCGCGACCCAGGCGCGGCGGCAGGCGGGCTCGAGCTTCAAGCCGGTGGTCTACGCCCTCGCGTTCTCCCAGACCAACCCCGACGGCACGCCGAAGTACACGGCGGCGAGCACCGAGGTCAACGAGCCGCGCACGTTCAAGACCCCCCAGGGGGATTGGCGCCCGCGCAACGTGGGCGGGGAATACTCGTCGACCGCGTGCCTCGCCCAGGGGCTCGCATGGTCCCAGAACATCGCCACCGCCTCGCTCCTCGAGGACGTGGGCGGCCCGAAGGTGCTGATCCCGTTCGCGACGAAGCTCGGCTTCGACACGTCGAAGTACCCCGAGGAGATGGGCCTCGCGCTCGGCCAGGGCGAGGTGACGCCCCTCGAGATGGCCCAGTTCACCGCGATCATCTCGAACGGCGGCCGTCGCGTGACCGGCACGCCCGTGCGCTCCGCGGTCGACGCCGCCGGGGTCGAGCGCATCGGCCCGCCCGCGGCGGGGGAGGCCGTCCTCACCCCCGAGGCCGCGGCGCTGACCCGCGAGCTGATGCGGCTCGTCATCGACGTCGGCACCGGCGGCGCCTCGCGCGGCGCCGGGGGCGAGGGCGGCTACCAGGGCCAGGCCCTCGGAAAGACCGGCACCACCGACAGCGAGAAGGACCTCTGGTTCGTCGGCGCGACCCCCACCCTCGCGATGGCGGTGTGGCTCGGCTACGACGTGCCCGCGCCGCTCGGGGCCGCGGCGTCCGATCTCGCCGCGCCGCTCTGGGGCTGGTGGATGAACCGCTCGACGAAGTTCCAGGGCGAGGCGCCCACCTTCGCGGAGACCCCCAAGATCTCGAAGCGCTACGTCTGCACCGTCTCGGGCAAGCTCTCCGGCGCGACCTGCCGCGGCATCAGCGCGCCCTTCCTCCCGAACACCGCCCCCAAGGCCGGCTGCCCCATCGACCACCCGCCCCCGCCCGAACCCATCGAGGGCGAGGTCGTGAAGCCCGGCCACGAGTCCCTCTGGAAACGCATGGCACGAGAGAAGGCCGAGAAGGAAGCGGCTGCTCTTGGGCTACCGACGGAGCCTGTCCCTCCGTAAAGGCAGGGGAGAAGAGGAAGAGTCTCCACCACAGAGGCACAGAGGACACAGAGAAGAGGGAGCGAGGCACGCGTCCCGGCGAAGCCCTCCGTCCTTTTCCCCCTCTTTCCTGTATTTTCCTGCCTCTGTGAACTCTGTGCCTCAATAGAAACTCAGGTTCGCGCCGGCTACGCCGCCTCCCCAATCTGGACGTTGTACCCGAGCTTCTGAAGGCGCTGGACGAGCCGGCTCTTGGTGCGCTCGCGATCGAGGGTG
>JAKFCH010000109.1:0-23693 GCA_036676765.1 Deltaproteobacteria bacterium | reverse complement strand
GCCGCGGTTCGGCGCCGGGCGGCGGGCCGCCCCCGCGCCAACGGGACCCCGCAGCGCGCCGACCTCGGCGTCCTCGCCGAGGGCGCGCCCGGAAGCGAGCGAGCTACCGACGCCGACGGAGCGCGGGCACGAGGAACGCGACCAGGAACGGGAAGAACCGCACGCCGAGCGGGGTGTGGGTGCAGCCGGAGCCGCCCTCGCAGCCCGAGCCGCTGTCGCCGCCGCAGCCGCTGTCCGCGCCGCAGCCGCCGGCCTCGTCGCAGCCGAGCTCGGCGCCGAGGTCGATGTCACCGGTCGAGAGGCCGCCGTCCTCGCAGCCGACGGCGCCGCCCGCGCAGCCCGACAGCTCGAGGGGCTCGACGTGGTCGATGTCGAGCACGGCGTAGCCGCCGAGCCAGCTCTCCTCGGGCAGCCACCAGATCCAGCCGAGGCCGATGCCGCGGAAGGTGGGGATGGCGACGCTCGGGAGCTCGGGGAGGAAGGAGCCCAGGAGGGTGGGGACGAAGTCGGCGAGGCCGTCGGAGAAGCCCTCGGGGAGCAGCTCGTTGTCGTCCTCCACGAAGCCGAGCTGGTCGTCGACCACGATGGCGGGGGTGAGGACGCCGTCGGCGAGCGGCAGATCGAGGCCGATGGAGCCGGCCAGCGTGACGCCGAACACCCGGGCCTCGCGACCGTCGATGGCGGCGTAGGCGGCGAGGTTCAGGCCGTCGAGGTTGATGCGGAGGGGGGCGCCGTCGTCCGAGAAGCCGACGGTGGGCGGAGCGAGCGGGCGCACGGCGAGCGCGAGCGGCACGGCCTCGGGGAACAGGGCCTCCCAGGGCTCGCCGAACACGGGCGCGAACAGGGAGGTGTCGAGCGCGGCGCCGCCGAGATCCGCGAGGTCGATGCAGAGCGCGCCGGTCTGGTAGGCCGCGTAGAGCACCTGGTCGGCGAAGATCTTGTTCACGACGGCCGCGGCGTCGTAGGTGAGGGCGTCGTCGGGGGCGAGGCCGTCGAGGACGGGCCACGCGGCGGCGCCGCCGGGTGCCGCCCCGGCGGGCACGCAGGTGGAGACGACGCTGGGCGCCACGGTCGCTCCGAGGCCGATGAACAGGCCGTCGGCAGCGATGTCGAACGCGGAGGGCGCGAGAGAGAGCGCGACCTCGCCCTCGCCGAGCGAGAGGGAGGTCTCGATGATCAGGGAGCCGAGGGCGTCCTCGAGGGTGGGCTCGATGGTCGTGCCGAGGTCGGCGAGCGAGGGGGCCACGGCGTCCTCGAGGAGCCGGGTGATGAACTCGGGATCGGTGCCGAGGAGGGTGCCGATCGCGTCGGAGAGGATGCAGCCGTCGAGGGGGTTGCCGATGGGCGCGAGGTCGAAGGTCACGGTGCCGGCGGTCGCGTCGAACACGCCGTCGGTGTAGGTGATGCCGAGCGGGAGGTGCACTTCGAGCGCGACCGTCGGGAGCTCGACGCTGCACGACTCGTCGAGATCGGCGAGGGGGGCGCAGTCACCGGTGGCGGAGAGCGTCGAGGGGGTCGACGAGAGCGCGCCGTAGATGGTGAGATCGAGGCGGCCGTCGGTGGGGACGAGCTCCACCTCCTGGATGTCCAGATCGAGCACCATGGGGTCGAGCGCCCAGGTGAGGACCTGCGCGGGATCGGCGTCGTCGCACGCGACCTCGCCGGACATGGCGCCGACGGGGAAGGCGACGGGCATCACGTCGGCGATGGCCTGACCCAGGCGGTCGAAGCCGCGCGCGGAGACGTGGATGCCGACCGCGTTGTCGACGGGGTCGAAAGCAAGCGCGTCGGAGGTGAGGGCGACGGTGGCGAGGAGGAGCATCACCCCCCATCATCGCGGAATCAGGGCCCGGGGTCCACTCGATATAGCGTGGCCCAGCTGGAGGTCCCCTCGGAGAGCCGCGCCACGGGCGTGGCGAGCACACCGGCGGTCCGCGCGGCGGCCGCGACCTTCTTCTCGTCGGGGCTCCAATTGTAGACCATCGGGGCGCTCGCCCGCACCGCCAGGAACCACCCGTTCGAGGCGAGGCGGAGCACCGCTTCGGGGTCGGCTTCGCCGCGCGCTCGGGCGCCCCAGGCGTGGGTCACGGCGATCTCGGGCGCGCGCGCCTCCAGCATGCCGTAGAGCTCGTAGTCGCACGCCACGAGCCGGGTGACGCCGTGCGTGCGGAGGAGCGCGACGAGGTCGGCCTGGCCTGCCTCGGTGAAGGACGGGGCGCGCACGGTGTTCACGACCCGATCGGTGTCCGCGAGGTGTCGGACGCCCGCGACGAGGAACGGCATCACGAAGACACCGGCCGCGACGCCGCGGAGGATCGAGCGGGGGGGCGCCAGGGTCGCCGCGAGGCGGTCGGCAGCGAGGCCCACGAGCAGGGCGAGCGGCACGGAGATCTGGGCGAGGTGGTGCAGATCGCGGTTGGCCACCGACACGAGCACGATCTGCAGCGGCACGGCGATGGAGAGGAAGCGGAGGAGGGCGCCCGACGCGCTCCGGGCGGGCGAGCGCCACTCGAGGAGCACCCCGGCGGTGGTGAAGCCGAAGCCGAGGACCCGGAGGGCCGACACGGGCGGCACCGCCTCGGCGCCGTACGCGGGCGCGAAGAACGCGACGGGGTTCCCGAGGAAGTAGAGGAGGTTGACGAGCCCCTCCCGCGCGGGGGCGGGCCCTGTCCACCCGTGCCAGAGCCGGGAGAATTGGAGGCCGAGCATGTCGTGCGAGGCGATGACCGGGAGCGTGGAGAGCGCCTGGTGCACGTTCGCGAGCACGAGGGGCGCCACGCAGAGCGCCGGGATGAGGAGCAGCTTGCCGGGGTGCACCCGGGAGGGCGGCTTGAGGTTCGGATGGTCCCACTGGGTGACGAGGACGGCGATGCCGTACGCGACGAGGGTGGCGACGAAGGTGGCCTTCGCGGCGAGGCCGAGCCCCACGCCGATGGCGATGGCGACGGTGCCGTGCGTACCACCCTTCCAGCGCCGGCTCCAGAGCGCCCACACGACGAGCAGCGCGGCGGCCTGGAGGAGGATCTCGGTGCCCCCGAGCACCTTCCGGTAGAAGACGAAGCACCAGTCGGTCGCGAGCACCCAGGCGGCCGCGCCCGCGGCGATGTGGGTGCCGTGGAACGCGAGGAAGCGGTGCGCGAGCAGGAGGAGCACCGCGCCGAGGGCGACGTGGGTGGCCACGCCGGCCGCGAGGGAGCCGGTGATCGCGCGGGCGGCGCGCGCGGGCCAGTCCGCGACCCCGCCCGTGTAGGCGTTGATCGCCAGGGGGAGCTGCGCGGAGCCCACCACGAGCCGCTCGGTGGGCCGGGTGCGCGCGGCGCGGACGAAGCCCTCCGCCTCGACGCCG
This sequence comes from Deltaproteobacteria bacterium, assembly GCA_036676765.1. Taxonomy (GTDB): domain Bacteria; phylum Myxococcota_A; class UBA796; order UBA796; family SXON01; genus CAJBVW01. The sequence goes on along the minus strand of JAKFCH010000109.1, from coordinate 20,347 downwards.
CTCACGGGCGGATCGAGGGCCACGAGCACGGTGGGCGGCGTGGGGAGGGCCCAGCCGATGGCGACCTCCCCCACGAGGCCGACCGCGTTGACCGTGCCGTAAGCGAGGAGGAAGTAGGCGAGGACCGCGCCGATCGACGCGAGCGAGAGCCGGCTGGGGAAGAGGATCATCGGAAACCGGGGAATGCCGGACCCCCGCGAGGCCTTGTCCGATTGATTCCACGTGGGCTCTGCACGGTCGACACCCGGCAGCTATAGTTCGAACAGCGTCTTCGTGGCGCGCGGAGCGGAGATGAGCGACAACCGATCCAACCCGAGCGCACCGAAGCGGCCCCCCGAGCCGAGCTGGCTCGACCAGCTCCGTGACCGGCTCGCCGAGTTGATCGACACGTTGGTGAACCCCCCGATGCCCGTGCCCGTGCCGGTGCGGCGCCGTCGGTAGGGGTCGGTAGGAGCGGAGGCCCGCTCCCACGCCCCTGAACGGGTGTGGTCGAGCGGAGGTGCTTCCGCGAGCGGTCAGCCCGGGTTGGTGGCTCGCACGTGGGGCGAGCCGTCGGTCAGCGGGCCTCACGCAAAAAAAGCGAACCCCCGGCTACCTCGCGGTACCCGGGGGCTCTCTTCGCGAGTGCCATCGCTGGCGCCCGCGGCCGAACTACTCGGCGTTGTCGGCGTTGTCGGCGTTGTCGGCCGAGTCGTCACCGCCGGAGCAAGCGACGAGGGAACCGGCGAGGGCGCAGACGAAGGCGAAAACGAGCGCGGGCTTGAACATGATGATGATCTCCTCTTGCGGTGAGTCCGGATCGGACCGGGGGCGTACCGCTCGTGGGAATCCATGCATGCATGGGCCCCCTTGCGGCGCCGGACACTATGCCTGATTCTCCACCATGAGTCAAGAGTTGGTGTTCCTGTACATTCAGAAACACTTACAAACGACGGCGACGTACCAGCGCTCCGACCGCGAGCAAGAGCGCCAGCGATCCGGACGGGCCGGGGGTCGCGCAGCCGCACCCCTCGTCCTCCACGGGGTTGTCCCCCGCGCAGTCCTCGTCGAAGGTGCCGTCACAGTCGTTGTCGGCGTTGTCGCCGCACAGCTCCGCGGCCCCCACGTAGACGGTGCTGCGGGTGTCGTCGCAGTCGGTCCCGCCCGAGGTGTACGACGGATCGCCGTCGCGGTCGGCGTCGTAGTTGTCGGTGCCGTTGCAGTCCTGGTCGATGAAGTCGTCGGGGGTGTCGATGTTCCCGAAGAAGAGGGCCGGATTGTCGTCGTCGCAGTCCCCCTGCTCGGGGGTCTGCCCGTCGGCGTCGGCGTCGGCGCGCAGCTCGTCGTCGTCGGCGAGGCCGTCGCAATCGTCGTCCACGCCGTCCGTGGGGTCGGCCTGGTCCACGTTCGCGAGGGGATCGGTGTCGTCGCAGTCGTCGACGGAGTCGAAGTGGTCGTCCCCATCGAGGTCGAGCCCGGTCGCGTCGTCGGGCAGGCCGTCGCAGTCGTTGTCGACGCCGTCCGCCTGGTCGGTGTCGGGCGCGTCGGGGTACCGGTCGGGGCGCGTGTCGTCGCAATCGCCCGTGAGCTCGGACCAGCCGTCGGCGTCGTCGTCCCCCGCGGCGGTGCCCTCGTCGACCTGGCCGTCACAGTCGTTGTCGGCGCCGTCCCGCCGCTCGGACGCGCCGGGCCAGGTCGCGATGTTGTGCTCGTCGCAGTCCACGGAGGCGAGGTGGCCGTCCCCGTCGAGGTCGGCGAGCGCCGGGTCGGTGCCGGTGTCGCCGGTGTCGATCACGTCGGTGTCGCCGGGGTCGGTGTCCTCGGGGATGTCCTCGTCGACGATGCCGTCGCAGTCGTTGTCCTTGTCGTCCTCGCGCTCGGGCGCGAAGACGTAGGAGGCGGCGTCGTGATCGTCGCAGTCGAAGAGCACGGGGTAGCCGTCGGCGTCGCGATCCCGCCACCCGGCAGAGGCGCCGCCGAACGCGCCCAGGTCGGCGACGGACCCGTCGGGATCGGTGCCGACGCCCGCGTTCCGGAGGGGCGAGGTGGAGGCCGGCCGGAGGTCGATCTGCTCGAAGGGGAGCGTGGGGTTCCAGCTCGCGAACTGGGGGTCGGCCACGGTGACGGCGGCGAGCGGCGAGCCGGTGCAGCCCGAGGCGGTCGCGGCGTCGTAGGCGATGCCGTTCGGGAAGACGAGGGTGTTCCCGCTGAAGCAGCGGATCGCGAGCGGGTTGTCGAGGAACGCGCCGTTGGTGATCGTGGACGCGGGACCCAGCGCGCCGGTGGCGCTCGTGGTCGAGCCCACGGCGACGAGGTTGGTCGCGGTGGAGGCGGCGGTCTCGAAGATGAAGCCGTAGGCGCCGCCGATGGCGATGCTGTTGCGGACCGTCGAGGCCGACTTGAACGAGAAGCCGTAGTTCCCGGCGCCGTAGCTCATCGACCGCTGCACCGTCGGGCTCCCGCCGGTCACGATGACCCCGATCATGCCGGCGTCCCAGACGCCCACCTCCTCGATGACGGGGGTGCCGCCGGCCACGAGCACGCCGTAGGTCGCGGGGCCCTCGATGTGGAGCTCGCGGAGGGTCGGCGCGCCGGTGGGGACGAGCACCGCCGTGTCGGGGGCGGGGGAGATGGTGAAGCCCTCGAGCGTGCCGCGATCGAGCATGATCGAGCGCGTCGGCGACAGCGTGGTGACCGCGGGTCCGGACGCCGAGACGACGGTGAGGGTGCGGCCGCGGAGATCGAGCTCCTCCGCGTAGACGCCGGCCTGGACCCGGATCGTGTCCCCGTCCGAGGCGGCGGCGAGGGCGGCGTTGATCGTGGCGTAGGACCCGGGGCCCACGTCGAGGGTGGCCGCGTGCGCGGTCGTCAACAGGAGGAGCAGGCTCATGGCGCCATCGTAGCCAGACCCGGGCATGGCGACACGTACACATGCGCCCTTCGGACCTGTGTCGGACCGGTGTGCCCGAGGGAGCCGGTGTGCCCGGGGGAGGTTGACGCACCCGCGACGTTGCGGTAACCGCACCCCTTGCGGAGCGGGCGCTGTACGCGCGAATGAACCTCGGGCGCCTCGGCGTCCCCGCCGTCGTGCTGGGCGCGCAGGTCGTGCTGCTCGCGCTCTTCGTGGTGGACTGGCGCATCCCCGTCCTGCTGACCGCGAGCTTCCTCATCGGCGCGGTCCTGCTCGATCGGCCGGTGTGGGCGGTGGGGGGCATGATCGCGGCCCGGCTCCTCTCCACGGGCACGACCTCGTTCTTCACCATCGGGAAGATCAGCATCGGCCTGTTCGAACCGGTGCTGCTCGTGGCCCTCATCGCGCTCGGGCTGCGCGCGGTGTTCGCGCGCATGACGCTCTGGCGCCCGTGGCCCTGGCAGCCGGTGTTCCTCGCGTTGATGGGCTGGAGCGTCGTCGGGCTCGCGTGGTGCACGAAGATGTCCGACGGCGCGAAGGAGATCGTGACCCTCGGGGTGATCCTCGCGACCTCGACCGTCATCCTCGCGTTCCTCCGCACGTGGGACGACATCAAGACCGCCATCTGGGCGTGGATCGGGGCGTGCGTGGCCATCGGCATCCTCGCCATCTTCGGGGATGCCTTCGGGCTCACCGACTACGGCAGCCAGTGGCAGGCGTCCTCCTCCGGCGGCCGCGAGACGGGCCTCGGGCAGCAGCCCAACTGGTTCGCGATGAACCTCATGTTCGTCGTGCACACGTGCGCGGCGTTCGCGCTCGTCCAGAAGCGGGCGGTGCTCCGGTGGGGCCTCCTCCTGGCGACGCTGTTCATCTTCTTCTCGATGATGACCAGCGGCTCGCGCGGCGGGGCCTACTCCATCGTCATCGGCGGCATGCTCGTCGCGCTCGGGCAGCCCCTGTTCCGCAAGTGGTTCCTCCGCTTCGCCGTCGCCGGCACGTTGTTCTTCGGGCTCGCCGCAGCCGGCGATCTCGGCGACATCGGCAAGGGGCTCAACCGCATCTCGAGCAACGTGGACGTCTTGTTCACCCGCGACATCCGCGGGCTGAATTGGGCCGCCTGCATCGGCATGTTCCGGGACTCGAACATGCTCGGCATTGGCCCCGGCGGCTACATCGACAACCTCCAGAAGTACAGCGACTGGTTGTACCACTCGGTCTACCGCTACCCGCACGGCATCTTCTGGGGGCAGCTCGCGCACGGCGGGCTCGTCGGCGTGGGCCTCTACGTGGCGCTCGTCGTCGTGATAGCGCGGATGGCGGCGCAGACGATCCGGGATACCCGGGGTACCGAGGCCGAGGTGCTCGCCTGGGCGATGCCCGCGAGCATGGCCGGCTACTTCGCGTGGAGCTTCGTGGAGTTCAGCCTGGACGAGAAGCCCTTCTGGGAGTGGCTCGCGGTCTACACCGCGCTCCACCTCGTCGCCCGCCGCGCGCGGAAGCCGGGCGGCACGCCCATCCCCCCCTGGACCTTCACCCTCCGATGACCGAGACCGACGCCTTCCTCCCCATCGACGCGGCGTTGTGGTCGATCGCCGTCGCGCTGCTCGCGTTGGCGCTCTGGTTCGGTCGCGGCGGGGCGCCCGCCTGGGATCCCGCGGCCTTCTTCGGCGCCGTCCTCGCCGCGCTGTTCGGGCCCGGCAAGCTGCCGCTCACCGCGGGCCCCGTACCCGCCGAGGGCTTCGTCGGTACGCCGGAGGAGCTCGACGCCGTCGACGATCCGCGCGTCCGGCTCGGCCCCGAGGTGACGTGGCCCGACGTCGCGGGGTGGTCCGACGCCACCCGTGCCGCGCTGGCGCGGCGCCTCCAGGGCGTGCCGGTCGTGTGGTTCGAGCCGCCCGCCGTCACGCTCGACGGGGTCGAGGTCGTCGTGCTCGACACCGTCGACGCCGAGGCGCTCGCGCCGCTCCTCGCGCGCCCCGAGGTCCGCCTCGTGCTGGCCGCCCACACGCGCGCCGACGCCGTCCTGCGCATGCTGCGCGACGCGCCCGGCGTCCGTGACCGGCTCCGCGCCGTGCTCCTCGTCGCCCCCGCGCTCGACGCCGAGTGGCTCGCCGCGAACTTCACCCACCCGGCGTTCGACGTGGAGGTGGTGCGCGAGGTGCCGTACCTCACGCTGCGCGCCGGCCCGGACGCCGAGGCCCAGCGCCTCCCCGATCCGCCCACGCCGCCCACGGGCCGCCGCGCGCTGGTCCCCGTCGATCTCGGCGTGCTCCCCGCCGACCTCCTCCACGATCCGCGCGTGGGGCGCGCCCTCGCGGCCCTGTGCGCCGCGCTGGGCTAGAGCATTTCGCGCGCGCGCTCCTTGGTGCTACCATCCGTGCCCCTCGGTGGTCGTCATGCGTGCTGGAACCCTCCGCGTCTCCGTCGTGTCCCTCCTGCTCCTCGCCGCCTGCTCGGGTGACGACGCGGCCGCCAAGAAGGACCGCCCCCCCCTCGACGACACCGCCGCGGAGGACACCGACGACGACGACCGCCCCGAGGTGACCCTCACCCTGGTCTCCCCGCGCGAGGACGCCGAGTACGCCACCGGCGACACCGTCACGCTCGAGGTCACCGCGAAGCGCGGCTCCCGGGATCAAGACATCGAGAGCGCCACCTGGACCATCGGCGACTGGACGGGCGAGGGCGCGAGCACCGAGGCCACCGGGCTCCCCGCGGGCGAGCACGAGGTCGAGGTCGAGGTCGAGGTCGACGGCGACACCTTCCGGGAGTCGGTCGACATCACCGTGCTCGCGCCGGCCCAGACGGTGTTCACCTATGCCGGCACGCTCGACGCGGACGTGATGGCCGACATCGACGGCCTCGGGGACTTCGAGGATCACTGCAGCTCGCCCATCACCTTCACGCTGGACGCCGGCACGATCTCGGGCAGCGGCACGTGCGCGGTGTTCGACGAGTACGACTTCGACCCCATGCCGTTCACGATGACCGGCAGCGTGCGCGGCGGCGCCATCTCCGGCGCCCTGATCATGAATTTCGACGGGAGCGAGGCGCGGACGCCCTACGAGGGGCCCGGTACGGCCGGCGATCCGCTCACGGCCTCGTTCGACACCACCCATCGCTCCTCCGACGGCAGCGTCCGCATCGTGGGGAGCTGGTCGGCCACCGCCCAATAGGCGGCCCGGTAGCGAGGACGCACAGCGAGCGTCGCGCCGGTGCGGTAAAGGGGCGCGATGCATCCATTCCAACGCACCGAGCTACTGCTCGGAACGCCCGCGTGGAACCGCCTCGGCGGCGCACGCATGATGGTCGTCGGCCTCGGCGGCGTCGGCAGCTACGCCGCGGAGGCGCTCATCCGCGCTGGCGTCGGGCACCTCACCCTCGTCGACTTCGACAAGGTTTGCCTCACCAACCTGAACCGCCAGCTCCACGCCACCCGCCGCACCGTCGGCGCCGCGAAGGTCGGGATCATGGCGGAGCGGTGCCGCACCATCAACCCGAAGGCCACCATCGTCGCCGAGCAGGTGTTCTACGAGGCGGCCACGTCGGAGCGCCTGCTCGCGCCCGGCTACGACTACGTGCTCGACGCGATCGACAACGTCACCGCCAAGCTCCACCTCCTCGAGGCCTGCGTGGTGCGCAGCCAGCCGGTAATCGCGTGCATGGGCGCGGGCGGGCGCACCGATCCGACCCGCATCCGGGTCACCGACCTCGCGCGGACGAACAAGGACCCGCTCGCCAAGGTGATCCGCAAGGAGCTCCGCGCGCGCGGCATCACCACCGGCATCGAGGCCGTCTGGACCGACGAGGAGCCCAACGCCCTCGACGCCGAGGTGGCGGACGCCTTCCACTGCATCTGCCCCGGCGAGAACGACCACCACAGCTGCGACAAGCGCAACGTCGTGCAGGGCACGGTGTCGTGGGTGCCCTCGATGTTCGGGCTGATGATGGCCGGCACGGCGGTCAACCGCCTCCTCGGCCGCCCGGTGCAGTCTTCCGACCGGCCGGATTAGCAGCGGGTGCCCGTCTGGGTCGACCTCGGCGCCGCGTGGCTGCGCATCGGCCTCTTCGGGTTCGGCGGCGGCCCCTCGGTCATCCCGCTCATCCGGCACGAGTGCGTCGAGCGGTACGGCTGGATGACGGACGGCGAGCTCCTCGACGCGCTGGCCTTCGGCAACGCGCTCCCCGGCCCGATCGCCGTGAAGCTCGCTGCCTACATCGGGATGCACGTCGGCGGCGCGCCCGGCTGCGTCGTGGCGCTGGTCACGCTCACGTTGCCGAGCATCGCGATGATGCTCGGCCTCGCCGCGGTCTACGCCCGCTACAAGGATGCCCCGGGCGTCGCGGGCGCGATGAACGGCGTCCGCCCTGCGGTCGTGGGCCTCCTCGCCTACACCGCGTGGAGCCTCGCGCCGGACGGCGTCCGCGGCTTGAGCAGCGGCATCCTCGCGGCGGCGGCGTTCGCGGCGCTCGTGCTGAAGGTACACCCGGCCATCGTGATCGCGGGGGCGTTGGCGATCGGCGCGATCTTCTTGCGGTAGTGCCTTCGGGGCGTTGCGGGGGCGGAGCCCCCGCCCCATGAAAACCTGCGTGGAACCGTCACGTACCCGTGGACGTGTACCGCGTGAGCCCGAACCGGAACGCGCCGTACCCGAGCGCGAGGGCCATGGCGCCGACGAGGGGCTGGGCGAGCGCGTAGGCGTGCCACTCCGGACGGTCCATCAGGAAGCTCGCAGGGTAGAAGCCGGCGAATCCGAGTGGCAGGCCCCAGGTGAGCAGGAGCCGGAGGGGCGCGGCGAACAGGTCGATCGGGTAGCGCGTGAACGTCGAGAGCTGGAACACGAGCCCGACGGCCGTGCCGCGATGGTGCAGGTGGAAGCCCGCCGACGAGACGACCGTGAGGATGCCCCCGAGGACGCAGGCGCCGCCGAGCAGGAGCACGGGGAGCATCGCCCAGTGCCACATCGGCACCGGGCCGAGGCCGGGGGCGGCCGCGATCATCACGGCGCCACCGAGCAGCGCGATGGGGAGGTCCTCGAACGACACGTTGTCGAGCAGCACCTGGAGGTAGGGATCGACCGGACGCAGGAGCACCCGGTCGAGATCCCCGCCGACGATGTAGCGCTGGTTGAGCGACCAGAGCCCCTGGAACAACACGAAGAACAACCCGACGACCGCCTCCGCGAAGCCCCAGCAGAACAGCACCTCGGCGGGCGTGTAGGCGCCGAGGCCCTCGACGTGGCGGAACAGGGTCTGGAGGAACACGAGGCCGACGCCGGCGAGGAGCACGTCCCCGAGGGCGTTCACGGCGAAGTCCAGGCGGTAGGCGAGGCGCACCTTCAGCCGCTGGGCCAGGAACTTGCGGAGGATCCGGGTCATCCGCCCTGCACGGTGAGCGTGTTCGCGGCGGCCCGCCACGCGAGGATCCCGAGCAGCCCGAGGCCGACCGCCCACGCGGCCTGCTCGGCGAGGAGCACCGCGACGGACAGATCGCGCTCGAGGAAGATGCTCGCGGGGGTGTGGGCCATGGCGCGGAAGGGGAGGGCGTACACGATCGGGCGGAGCGTCGGGCCGAAGAGCTCGAGCGGGATGAGCGCCCCCGAGAACACCGACACCAGCGTGCTCTTGAGGTGGGTGAGCCCCGAGATGTTCTGCATCGGCAGGGCCGCGATGCCGACGAGGAACGAGAGCCCGTAGTTGGTCGCGTGGCCGAGCAGCAGCGAGACGAACGTGAGCGCCCAGGTCGACGGGCGGGTCGGGAGCGGCACGTCGAAGAAGACGAGGCACGCGAGGAAGAGCGGCACGCTCTGCACGAAGAGCGTCGCGAGCGCGCGGCCGAGATCGCGGGCGTACCAGAAGCGCTGGAGCGTCATCGGGCGGAGGAGGTCGGCGCCGATCTGGCCGTCCCGGAAGCGGCGGCCGATGTCCTCGTTGACGCGCGTGGCGACGAACGACACCGCCACCCACGCGACGAGCACGTAGGCGCGGAGCTCGGCGCCGGGCACCCCCGCGATGGCCTCCTTGCCGCGGGTCGCGACGGTCCACAACGAGCCGTTGAGCGCCGCCACGATGCTGATGGACACGAGCTGGATCGCCACCTCGGCGCGGTACGCGAACACGTGGGTGAACCCGATGCGGAGCGCGGCGGCGAAGGCCCTCACTCGGTTGCGCCGGTCGGGAAGCGCGACCGCGTCGGGCGCGACGTGCTCACGACGCCCGGGTGGCGGCGCGGGGCGCCTCGTAGAAGCCGGCGACGAGCTCCTCCAGCGAGGGCTCGACGAGCCGGAGGTCGACGATGTCGTTGGCGGCCCCGTCGTCCTGGTCGCGCGCGGCGCGATCGAGCACGGCGCGGAGGAGCGCGGGGGCGGACTCACCCGCCGCGAGCGGCAGGTGGAACGTGTCGGGTGCGGCCCGCGTCGGGTGCGCGAGGCCGGCGAACAGCGCGGCGGCGTCGTCATCGGAGGTCGGCGCGCGGAGCTGCACGTGGAGCGAGCGGCGGCCTCCCAGGCGGGCGGTGAGCGCGTCGATGGGCCCGTCGTGGAGGAGCTTGCCGTCGGCGAGCAGCAGCACGCGGGGGCACAAGGCGGTGACGTCGGCGAGGTCGTGGGTGGTCAGCAGGAGCGTCGTGTCGCCCTTGTCGCGCAGGTCGGCCAGGAACGCGCGGAGACGGAGCTTGACGGCCACGTCGAGGCCGATGGTGGGCTCGTCGAGCAGGAGGTACCGCGGCGCGTGGAGCAGCGCGGCGGTGAGCTCGCAGCGCATGCGTTCGCCGAGGGAGAGCTGGCGGACGGGCGTGCGGAGGAGCGGGCCGATGCCGAGCACCTCGTCGAAGTGGGCGAGGCGGGCGCGGTAGACGCCGTCGGGCACCTCGAACATCGCGGCGAGCAGGTCGAAGGCCTCGATGACCGCGAGATCCCACCAGAGCTGCGTGCGCTGGCCGAACACGACGCCGAGCTGGCGCACGTGGCGCGGCCGATCGCCCCACGGGTCGAGCCCCGCGGCGCGGACCGTACCGGCCGTCGGCTTGAGGATGCCCGTGAGCATCTTCACGGTCGTGCTCTTGCCGGCGCCGTTCGGGCCGATGAGCGCGACGGTCTCCCCGGGCTCCACGCGGAAGTCCACCCCGGCGACGGCGGTGCGCACGGTGTGATCGAAGCGGAACAGGTCGCGCAGCGAGCCCGCGAGGCCGCGGCTGCGGTCGAATACGCGGAAGGTACGGGTCAGGCCCTGAACGACGAGCACGGGAGCGGGTAACCGCCCTCCGACGCGCGTGCGGAGGGGGCGTGCCGCGCCCCGCGCCCCACGGGCGGCCGTGGGGGTGGGGGAGGGGCGAAGGGGCCCGTAAGCGGAGTTCTGTTCCCCGGCGGAGTCGCCCCCGCCGGGGTGGAGACCATTCCTCTAGGCCGGCCGTTACCGGACGGCTCGAGCAACCAACCCGGACCTCAAACGGACGAGCAGTCCTGGCCCTCTTTGGTCTTGCTCCGGAGGGGGTTTACCTGGCCGACCCCGTTACCGGGACCGCCGGTGCGCTCTTACCGCACCCTTTCAATCTCACCGGGACCTTTCGACCCCCCTGCCTCGCCGGCCCGCGACCGCGGGGATGGGACCGGCAAGTTCGGCGGCGCGCCGCGTGTTTCCACGAGTCGCGTCCGGGCGTTCTTCTCTCTGTTGCGCTTTCCTCCAGCTTGCGCTGACCGGGCGTTACCCGGCCCCCTGCTCTGTGGAGCTCCGACTTTCCTCCCGTGTTCGACACCCCTTTCGGGGCGCGCCCACCGGCGGCCTCCTGGGCCCCTTCGACCCGCACGCGTTCTAATCCCGGTGCGTCCAATCGGCCAGATCGGGTGGGCGGCCCGGCGCCGCCGCGGACGGCGCCGCCGTCGCTCCCCTGCGCGCTCGCAAGGAGCCTGTAGGGCAAAGCGGACCGAGCCCGCTGAGTCCCCGCTGAGGCGCGGCTGCGCGGCCGACGAGGGCGCAGGTCGAGACCTGTAACCGAGGAGGACGTGCGGCCGCGCCCAGCGGGGGCCAGCGGGCGACGGGAGCTATGCCCTACCGGCTCCTGATGCTCGGTCCCGCGAGGACGCGGGGACCGGCCGGACGGTGACCGTGGGGTGACGGCGGGGCGGCGGGAGGTCCGGCCGCGCTCCGGGCAGCTGCCGCGGGGATCGGGGGCTGCCGCGGGGGGGGCAAGCTACCCCGAACAGGAACGGTTCCTTGGCAAGCGGCACCGAGCTGGACTCCCGAGCCCGGTCGGGCGTGCTCTCGCGGAAGGGCCAGCGGCGCGCATCAACAAAAGCGGCGTTGGCCCGTTCAGCGCCCGCGCCACCACCGCGCGGCCGTCGCCGCGATTCTCGTCCGGTGCCGCTTGGGTCCGGGCGATTCTCGTTGAGCTCGGCTTGGGGTGCGCGAGCGAGCGTTCGGGCGGTCCATCCGGGGGGGGCGCGCTCAACCCGGGAGGAGGTACCCGCCGCAGCCGACGCAGGTGTGCACGGCCTTCTTCATCATGACCTCGTTGAGCTTCTGGGGCGCCACGCGCATGTGGCACACCGTGCACGTGCCCTCCTCGACGTTCACCAGCGCCACGCGCTTGCGACGGCGAAGCTCGCTGTAGGGGGTCTGGTAGTCGAACGGCAGCTCCGCCCAGGCGCCCTCGCGCGCCTGGAGCGCGGCGGTGAGCTCCACGCGGAGGGGCGCATCCCGCGCGGCGAGGGCCTGGCGCGCGGCGCGCTCGGCGGCGACGGCGTCGACCAGGACCTTCTCGGCCTCGGCGAGCGCGCGCGTGGTGGCGTCGACGCGGTCGAGCAGCTCGAGCCCCTTGGTCTCGAGCTCGTCGACGAGCGCGATGCAATTCGCGAGCTGCCGCTCGGCGGCCGCGTAGTTGGGGGCCGACCCGTCGTCGATCATCCGCTTCGTCGCGTCGCGCTTCTGCGCGTAGCTGTCGAGCTCGCGGTTGTTGACCCGCTCCTCGGCCTTCGCGGCGTCGAGGGCGGCCTTCGCGGCGTCCCGCGCGGCGATCGCGTCCTTGTGGGCCTGGATCGCGCCGGTCACGGCGGCGACGAGGTGCTCGTGCTCCGCACGGAGGGTGTCGACGCGCACGTCGGCCTGCCAGAGGTTCGAGATCGCCACGAGGTCTGGGTGCAAATGGGCTCCGGGGACCAGAGGGATAACTCGCGCCTTCGCGGAGGCGACCTCACACGGAGCCGCGCCCCGCCGCGCACGTTGGCATGGCTACGGTGGTACGTCGTTGCGATGCTCCTCCTCCTCGCCTGTGTCCCCCCCGCCGACCACGACACCTCCGCCGCGGAGGCCGTCCCGCCCGCGGTGCTCCACCTCGCCGGGACCTCCCAGTACATCGACACCACCGGCGCCGCGCAGGGGCGGGCGACGAACGTGCTCTTACGACGCACGGTGACCCCCGCGGACGTGTCGCTCGACGAGCTCGTGATGGAGAAGTCGGCCGGGGCGGTGGAGGAATACACCGTCCTGGGCCAGATCGACCCCGATGCCCAGACCTGGACGTTCTCGTTCACCACCGCGGACGGCACCATTGAGGGCAGCGGCACGTTCGACGCGGGAGAGACCTGGGCGTGGACGGCCTGGCACTCCACCTCCACGTTCGTCGACGGCGACTACGCGGGCTGGACCATCGGCTCCGAGGACCTCCTCGACGGCGACACGTTCACGGCGAGCAAGGTGTTCCGCGACACGACGGGCGAGGGACAGGGCGGGGTCGAGGAGACCCTCACCGTCATGGAGGCCGAGACGTGGGAGTCGACCGCGGCGGAGTGGTAGGCCCGGCTGGATTTGAACCAGCGACCAGGTGGATATAAGCCACCGGCTCTGACCCCTGAGCTACGGGCCCGCGGGGGCCGGTTAACCGACGATCTCCCCGGCCGCGCGTCGCGCCGCGAGTCCTGTCGCGGAGGCCGCGCCCCGGGGGTGGGCAGCCGCAGGCTACCCCCAGGCCGCGGCGCAGCCGCCGGCCGCCCCCCCCCCCGCGCATCCGGACGGTCCGATAAACGCCATCGGCCGGTCGGGAGCGCGCAGAGCGCGCTCCCGCCGGCCGACGGCGTTTATCGAGAGCTTCCCCGACGTTGCGGTCGGGCGGCCGGCGGCCGAAGGCCCGCCGCCGCCCGACCGCAATGTCGGGAAGCACCGACGTGGACGACAGAGGACCGGCCCCGGGAGGGGCCGGTCCTCCGTCGTCTACGTCTCCATGAAGGCGCGGAGGCGCTTCGAGCGGCTGTGGTGCCGGAGCTTGCGGAGCGCCTTCGCCTCGATCTGCCGGATCCGCTCCCGCGTCACGTCGAAGTCCTGACCGACCTCTTCGAGCGTGTGGTCCGACCGCTCCCCGATCCCGAACCGCATGCGCAGCACGCGCTCCTCGCGCGGGGTGAGCGTGGCGAGGACCTTGCGGGTCTGCTCGGAGAGGGAGTGGTTGATCACGTTCTCGCCGGGTGACGAGATGCTCTTGTCCTCGATGAAGTCACCGAGGTGGCTGTCCTCCTCCTCGCCGATGGGGGTCTCGAGCGAGATGGGCTCCTTCGCGATCTTGAGGATCTTGAGGACCTTCTCGACGGGGAGCTCCATCTTCACCGCGATCTCTTCGGGCGCGGGCTCGCGGCCGAGCTCCTGCACCAGGTAGCGCTGGGTGCGGATGAGCTTGTTGATGGTCTCGATCATGTGGACCGGGATGCGGATCGTGCGCGCCTGGTCGGCGATCGCGCGGGTGATCGCCTGCCGGATCCACCACGTGGCGTAGGTCGAGAACTTGTAGCCGCGGCGGTACTCGAACTTCTCGACCGCCTTCATCAGGCCGATGTTGCCCTCCTGGATCAGATCCAGGAATTGCAGGCCGCGATTGGTGTACTTCTTGGCGATCGACACCACGAGCCTAAGATTGGCCTCGATGAGCTCACACTTCGCATGCTCGGCGAGCGCCTCGCCGCGCTTCAGCTCCCGCGCCAGCTGCTTGAGCTCCTCCCGCTCGACGTTGAGGTCCTCCTCGACCTTGCGGACCTTCCGCAGCTCGCGACGCACGCGGCTGTCGAACTCGGCCCAGCGCATCTCCTCGATCCCGCTGGTCTCCACGAGGTCGGCGCCGCCCCGATCGGGGGTGCGCCGCACCCGGCGGATGGACCGCCGCAGCTCGCGGACGGGGAGCCCGGCCTCCTTCGCCACGCGCTCGATCTCGCGCTCGCAGGCCCCGACCACGCTCCACCCTTCGTGGATCTGGCGGGAGATGTCGGCGGCGTGCCGCTTCTCGAGCTCGAGGGTGTCGAGCGTGGCGAGGATCGCGTCCTCCACCTCGGTGAGCGCGAGCTGGACGGGCTCGGCCTTCTCCGCGGGGCTGCTCTTGAGGCGCTCGACCTCCTTGCGGAGCGTGCGGCGCTGCTCGTGGAAGCCCTCCATCTCGGCGAGCACGGCGTCGAGCGTCTTGCCGGCCTTCGTCTTGGTCTTGCGGGGCTTCTTGCCCGAGCGGATCGCCTTCTGCATGCGATCCTCGTCCTCGGCGACCAGCGCCTTGACGATCCCGATCGCGAGGGGGGAGGTGAGCGTCAGCCGCTTGGTGAGCTGCTCACCCTCCTCGATGCGCTTGGCGATCTCGATTTCGCCCTCGCGAGAGAGCAGGCTGACGGACCCCATCTTGCGCAGGTACATCCGGACCGGATCGTTGCTGCGGCCCGACGGTGTGGTCTCGCTGACCTTCTTGTCGTCGGGCCCGTTGCCGCGGCGCTCGGCCTCGGCGCGCTTCTTGGCCTGGTTCACGACCTCGATGTCGAGCTCGGAGAACATGATCATCACGCCCTCGAAATCGTCGGACGAGATGAGGTGCATGGGAAGGAAATTGCTCATTTCCTCGGTGGTCACGAAGCCCCGCTTCTTCCCCATGTCGATGAGCGCTTGAACCTCCTTGAGATCCTTGTCCTTCTGCATCATATGGGTCCGATCCTCGGCAGGATTTAGGGGGATGACGTGGCCGGGCCACGAGCCGCGCGCGTAGAGACGACCGACTTCAAGAGGCGCTGACGCGAGTAAAGCGCAGAGATCTCTTTCGCGAGGGAGACGTAACTTGACTTGTCTCCGCTTGTCTCGCAAGCCGCTATCTTCGCGTTGATGGTAAGGATCTCCGACTCGATACGCGTCAGCTCAAGACGGGCGACCAGCGATCGGGTAGCGGATTGGGCCTGTTCTTCCTGGTACTCGGCGGGCCGCGCGGCGATGGCGCGGAGGGCGCGCGCGAGGTCCGCATCCCGACCCGCATCGGCCACCTCGGCGAGCGGCGCGCCACCCGCGAGCGCGACAATGGCCTCTAGCACGCTCCTCCGGTCGGTGAGGATCGAGGGATCCGCCTCGGCAAGCACGGGCGCGACCTGCGCGGGGAAGTGGAGAAGCAGCCAGAACACGTGCGCGAGCTCACGCGAGGGCACCCAGCGCGCGGGCGGCGCGGAGGACACGGGCGGGCGAGCATCGGTGTTGTCCACCCGGCCGACCTTCTCGATGAGCTCGTTCGGGCGGATGCCGAGCACGTCGGCGGCCTTCGCCAGCATCTGATCGCGCACGTTGCGCGGCAGGCGGCGCAGCAGGGGGATGACGGCCTCCTCTGCGCGCGCGCGGCCCTCCGAGGAGGAGCCCTCCTTCTTGATCGTGCGGTCGAACACGAGGTCGAGGAGCGGCTGCGCGGTGAGGAGGCGCGCCTCGAAGGCCTCGGCGCCGAACTGCTGGATGAACTCGTCGGGGTCCTTCGCGGGCTTCAGGTCGAGGCGCTTGGCCTCGACGTTCGCGTCGAGGAACAGCTCCATGGACTTCGTCGCCGCCTTCAGCCCCGCCTCGTCGGAGTCGAACAGCGCCACCACCTTGCGGGTGAGTCGGGAGATGACCTCGAGGTGCGCGGGGGTGAGCGCGGTGCCGCAGGTGGCCATGACCTCCTCGAAGCCCGCCTGCCAGAGCGACACGGCGTCGAAGTAGCCCTCCACCACCAGCACGCGGTCCCGCCGCTGGGTCGCCATGCGCGCCCACGACAAGCCGTAGAGCGTGCGGGACTTGTTGTAGATCTCGGACTCGGGGCTGTTGAGGTACTTCGGGCCCTCGCTCTTCGTGCCGTCGCCCTTCGGGGCGTCCGGCGCGCCGGGCAGGAGGCGCCCGCCGAACGCGACCACGCGCCCCCGGTCGTCGAGGATCGGGAACATCAGGCGGTTGCGGAACAGGTCGTAGACGCGGTCGGAGCCCTCCCGCTGGCCGACGACGCGGGCGCCCTTCGCCATCTGCATCGGGATGCGCTTGCGCTGGAGGTGCCCGGTCAGGCGGTCCCAGGCGTCGGGGGCGAAGCCGAGGCGGTACTTCTGCGCGGTCTCCAGCGTGATGCCGCGCTTCAGGAGGTACTCCCGGCCCGGCGCACCCTCGGGTGCCGTGAGCAGGGTGCTCGTGAAGAAGCGCGCGGACTCCTCGGTGACGTCGTAGAGATCGGCCCGGTGTTCGAGCCGCTGCCGCTCCTCGCGGGAGAGCTCCTTCTCCTCGACGACGACCCCCGCGGCGTCCCCCAGCTCCTTGACCGCCTCGTAGAAGCTCACGCCGCGCGACTTCATGAGGAACGCGAACGCGTCACCGCCCTCGCCACAGCCGAAGCAGTGGAAGATGCCCTTGTCGGGCACGACGTTGAACGACGGCGACTTCTCGTTGTGGAACGGACAGAGCCCCGTGTAGCTGCGGCCGGCGCGGCGGAGGGTGACGGTCCGGCCGATCAGCTCGGCGATGTCGGTGCGTGCGCGCACCTCGTCCACGATGTGACGGGGGATGGCCATGGGACCCTTGGGTCGAGGGGGGCGTTGCGGGGGGCACCCCCGCCCCAGGAGCGTGAGGGCGGGCATCTCCCCGATGCGGACGGCGAACGGAGCTCTAGTAGTACTTCTCGACGTGGATGTGCTTGCGCTCGAGACCGCGCCCCTTCAACAGGTCGCGTACCTCCTCGATCATCGCGCCGTTCCCGCACAGGTAGAAGTGCTCGGTGGGCGCCGGGAAGTCGGCCGCGAGCGCGTGGGTGACGCGCCCGGTGAAGCCGGTCCACACCGCGGTCGGGCGGGAGAGGCACACGCGGTAGGAGAAGTCGGGCAGGGTGCGGGCATAGCGCTGCAGGTCGTCGATTGCGAAGAGATCCTCCTCGGAGCGCACCCCGAAGTAGAGGCGGTAGCGCCTCGGATCCTTCACGGCCGCCGCGACCTCGAGCATGCTCCGGAACGGCGCGAGCCCCGTGGCGGTGGCGACGAACACCAGCGGATCGTGCTCCGGCTTGGTGGAGAAGATGCCGTAGGGACCGCGGACGTGCATCTGGTCGCCCACCTTGGAGGCCCGGAGGTATTCGCTCGCGGCGCCGCCCTCGAAGAGCTTGATGCAGAGCTCCAGCACCGACGGATCCGCCGGGCCCGACCACACGCTGTAGGAGCGCTCACCGCGCGGCTTGGCGTCCGGCACGGTGAGGTTGACGAACTGGCCCGCGGTGAAGGGCAGCGGCGCGTCGAGCTCGAGGCGGTAGATGAAGGTGTCGCGCGCCACGAGATCGGCGGCGGTCAGGACGGCGACACGCGGTTCGGAGCGCCTGATTTCCATGGCTCCCTCCTAACGTGCACCGCCCCGAAGGAGCTACCTCCCCGCGTTACCCCACGGCGCGGGGCGCGGCGGCGGGACGCCCCTCGCTCGCGCGCTCGACGCGTGCCCCGATGGCGCCGAGCTTCTCCTCGAGGCGCTCGTAGCCGCGATCGAGGTGGTAGAGCCGCAGGACCTCGGTGGTGCCGCGCGCGGCGAGCCCGGCGAGCACGAGCGAAGCGGACGCGCGAAGATCGGTGGCCATGACGGTGGCGCCGGAGAGGTGCTCCACGCCGTGGACGGTGGCGAGGTTGCCGTCGATGTCGATGCGCGCGCCGAGGCGGAGGAGCTCGGCCGCGTGCATGAAGCGGTTCTCGAAGATCGTCTCGCGCACGCGGGAGCTCCCCTCCGCCAGGGAGAGGAGCGCCATGAACTGCGCCTGCATGTCGGTGGGGAACCCGGGATGCGGGCGGGTCTCGAGGTCGATGGCGCGCACGGGGCCGTCGCGCCAGGCGCGCACCCAGTTGTCCCCGCGCTCGACGCCGCAGCCCGCGGCCTCGAGCGCGGTGAGCACCGGCGCGAGATCGTCGGCGTTGGCGCCCTCGCACCGGACATCTCCGCCGGTGATCGCGCCGGCAACGAGGTAGGTGCCGGCCTCGATCCGATCGGGGAGGATGGAGTACGGCGTTGCGGCGGGCTTCAGCGAGGTGACGCCCTGGATCACGATGCGGGAGGTGCCCGCGCCCTCGATCTTCGCGCCCATGCCCTGCAGGAAGCGGGCGAGATCCTCGACCTCCGGCTCGGCCGCGGCGTTCTCGAGGATGGTCTCGCCTTCGGCGAGCACGGCGGCCATCAGCACGTTCTCCGTGCCGGTGACCGTGGCCATGTCGAACACGATGTGCGCGCCGCGCAGGCGGTCGACCTTGCCGTGGACGTAGCCGCCGTCGAGCTCGAAGGTGCACCCGAGCGCCTCGAGGCCCTTCAGGTGCTGGTCGATCGGGCGCATGCCGATCGCGCAGCCGCCCGGCAGCGAGACGTGGGCCTCGCCGCAGCGCGCCAACAGCGGGCCGAGCGCGAGCACCGACGCGCGCATCTTGCGCACGAGGTCGTAGGGCGCCTCGCAGAACGTGACGCGGGAGGTGTCGATGCGGTTCACGGGCCCGACGAGCGAGGGGCAGCCGATGCGCCCGAGCAGCGACAGCATGGACGAGACGTCCACGAGGTCGGGGACGTTGGCGAGACGGTGTTCGCCGGGGGCCACCAGCGTGGCGATGAGGATGGGGAGCGCGGCGTTCTTGGCGCCGGAGACGGGCACGGTGCCGGAGAGGGCGTGACCACCGGAGATGATGAGCTTGTCCATGCGGGGAGACCGGGGAGAAGAGGGGAAGGGAGGGGGGAGCGGCGTGCGGAGGAGCCTGACTATACGCCTCGCGTACCCCCATCCAGTGCAGGAACCGTGCCGGATCGGCGCGGGGTCGGCTCCGCCTGCGCTACGATGCGGCCGTGGCCCTCCACACCCCTCGATCGACCCTCCGCGGGGCGGACTTGCGAGACGTCTCCCTGGGGGACTTGTCGCTCGCGGGCGCCGATCTGCGCGGGGCAGATCTACGAGGTGTGGATCTCGCGCGACGAAATCTGCGCGAGGCCGACCTTCGCGGGGCGGACCTCCGGGGGGCGCGCCTCGTCGGCGCCGACCTGCGGGACGCCGAGCTCGACGGCGCGCGCCTCGACGAGGCCGACGCCACCGACGCCGATCTCCGGCGCACGCGGGGCTTCGGGATCTCGGCCGGGGGCCTCCGCGCGGAGGGCGCCCGGATGGACGGCGGGGAGTGGCGGGAGGCCATGCTGGCGGGCGCGCAGCTCACCGGCGTTCGGGGGCCCGGGCTGCGGCTCGACCGCGCCAACCTCGCCGGCGCCTCGCTCGTTGGCGCGTCGCTCCCCCGGGCGGTCCTCGACGACACGGATCTCGACGGTACGGACTTCGGCGGCGCGCAGCTGGTCAACGTCGCGTTCGCGGGCGCCCGCGGCCGGCCCCGCCTCCTGGACGCCGATCTGCGGCGCGCCGACCTGCGTCGGGTGGCGCTCGCGCACTGGCTGCCCGATCGCGTGGTGCTCGACGGGGCGAGGCTCTCCGTGGTGGACGCGCGCGCACAGCGGGAGCGCCTGGCCGCGCTCGGCTGGCTCCCTGCGCCCTCCACCCGGCTCGCGCTGCTCGCGGGCGATCTCGCGATCGGCGCCGGCGCGCCGGTCCGGGCGGTCCAGGAGTGGGCGCGCGAGGCGTCGGCGCGGCGCGCCGAGATCCGGAGGTTGGCGGCGGAGCGGAAGGTCGAGGCGGCCGCGCGTCGCGCCGAGTCGCGGCGGGGCGCGGTGGAGCGGGGGGCCGAGGTCGCCGCGGATCCCAATCGGAAGGGGGTGGGGCTCGGGGACGCCGCATCCCGGCCGATCGCCGGGGCGGGCCCCGCGGAGCTGGAGCGGCCCCCCGCGACCACGCCGAGCGTGATCCCGCAGGTCGTCGCGGGGGTGGTCGCCGCGGGCGGGCAGCTCCGATCGATCGGGCGGGCGGTGTTCGGCGATCGGAGCGACGACCACGACCCGGCGCGGCCGGCGGTCGAGGACAGCCTCGACTTCCAGCTCGAAGCGGTGGCACGGGATCGCGCGCTCCAGAGCGCGGGGTCGACGCGGGACGACGTGGCCCGGCTCACGGCGATGCGCGAGCGCGGTGTTCGACGTCGCGATGCAGACCGGCTCGCCGCGCGGGAGGGTCGGCGGCGGGACGAGGCGCAGGCGCGCGCGAACGAGCGCGCGGCCGATCCGGTCGCCGAGCAGCTCCGGGAGGCGGCCGCCGCCGTCCGCGAGGCCGCGGCGGAGGCGCGGCGCGCC
>JAKFCH010000108.1:0-3372 GCA_036676765.1 Deltaproteobacteria bacterium | reverse complement strand
GGGTCGCGGCCCCCTCGGTAGAAGCCGAGGTGGCGCCCGGTGCGGCCCCCGAGGTGGCGCCCGGAGCGGCGCCCGTCGCCCCCGAGGCGGGCCGGCCCACGGCGACCGTGGCGCGGGTCGACCGCGGCGTCGCGGTGCTGGACCGCGGGGGCGACGACGGGCTTGTCCTCGGCGCGACGGTCCGGTTCTCCGGCGCACGGACCGCGGTGGTGCCCTCCCTGTCGGGGCGCGGCTCCGAGCGGCGCGCGGGCGAGCGCATCGTCGCGACCGGCCGGGTGCGGTTCACCGACGGGCGCCAGGCGGTGGTCGACATCGCCCGCGGCGGCCGCGTGGTGGTCGGCGACCGCGCGGAGGTCGACCCCGGCGCCCGCGTCTACCCCGTCGCGCCCGAGCGGCTCGGCGGCATCCGCGAGGTCGGCGTCGTCATCCGGCCGCTGCTCGCCCTCCAGACCCTCGGCGTGGCCATGGTCGGCGAGGCCTGGCTCGGCGTGGCGTTCCAGTCGCCCTGGTACGTCCAGGTCCGCCTGGCCCCGATCGGCGTCGGGTGGAGCAAGGACGGAAACCCGCTCACCGTCGCGGCCCTCGGCACCGCCGGCTTCGACAGCCGCGCCTTCTCCGTGGGGCTCGGGGCCGGGTGGTCGATGCTCAACAGCGATCCCGGCGCGTCCGGCTACGTCGGCGAGGAGGTCGATCTCCACGACGTGCCCGACGTCGACAGCGTGTTCGCGTTCGTGCAGGAGGCGCGGCTCGGCGCGCGCGACGGCCTGCGGCTCGCCGTGCGCAACACCCTCCTGCTCACGCCGACCTGGCGCTACGAGTACACCTGGGACGAGGAGGGGAAGCAGGCGACCGCGCGGCTCGTCGAAGAGGGCGACGGCTTCGTGTTCGGCGGCATCGCCATGGACCTCGCCGTCCCGACCGGCGACCGCACGGACCTCTTCGTGGACTGGGGCACCGGTCGCGCCGGCGCCACCTGGGTCGAGGGCGGGGTCAGCACGTGGATCCGCGGCAACGGGGACATCGGGAGCGTCGGCCTGCGCGTCGGGGCCGGCTACGCCTCCGTGCTCGGCAACCCGACGGACGAGACGGTCCAGCTCTACGGGCCCATGGTGAGCGTCGGGGCGCGCTACCGGTTCTGACGCGGGCTCCGTCGCGATCGGTACATGGTCAGCTTCTTCGGCGTCGTGGACCTCCTCGCCATCCTGCCGACATGGCTCGGACTGTTCGTGCCGGGGGCCCATACGCTCCTCGTCATCCGCGCGCTCCGCCTCCTGCGGGTGTTCCGCGTGCTCAAGATGGTCGGCTACCTCCGCGAGGCGCGCGTGCTCGGCGCCGCGGTGACGGCCAGCGGCCGCAAGATCGCCGTGTTCCTCGGCGCGGTGCTCACCATCGTCGTGATCGTCGGCTCGCTCATGTACGTGATCGAGGGGCCGGAGCACGGCTTCGTCAACATCCCCGAGTCCATGTACTGGGCGATCGTGACGCTCTCGACCGTCGGCTACGGCGACATCGCCCCGGTCACCCCGCTGGGAAAGCTCCTCGCATCGTTCGTCATGGCGCTCGGCTACGGCATCATCGCCGTGCCGACGGGCATCGTGACGGTCGAGCTGGCGCAGGCCGCGCGCGCGAGCGCCATCTCGACGCAGGCCTGCCCCGCGTGCGGGCGGGAGGGGCACGACTTCGACGCCCGGCACTGCAAGTTCTGCGGGGCCCCGCTCTGACCGTCGTGGGAGCGTGGGTGGCGTCGGGCGGCCACGTCGGCGAGCCGCCCCGCGCGCCGCTCGGCCGGCTGGCCTGCCCCCCCGCCGGTGCCTACCCCATTCCGAGGAAGGGGAAGAAAGGAATGATGGACGCGCTGGATCTGCTGAAGGGCCAACACAAGGAAATCAACGCGCTGTTCGACCGGTTCGAGAACAGCGACCAGCAGTCCGAGAAGCTCCGGCTCTTCGAGCAGATCGCCGACATGCTGGCGATCCACACGATGATCGAGGAGAAGCACTTCTACCCGGCGGCCCGGTCGAAGGGCACGCGCGAGGACCTCGCCGAGGCCTACGACGAGCACAAGGAGGTCAAGAAGCTGCTCCTCCACGCGATGAAGTCCACCTCCGCGCCCGGCTTCGACGGCCTCGTCGCCGCCATCCGCGGCGGGCTGGAGCACCACATCCACGAGGAGGAG
Organism: Deltaproteobacteria bacterium; assembly: GCA_036676765.1. Taxonomy (GTDB): domain Bacteria; phylum Myxococcota_A; class UBA796; order UBA796; family SXON01; genus CAJBVW01. The sequence continues at coordinate 1,196 of JAKFCH010000108.1, read as the reverse complement.
ACCAACCTGTTCCCCAAGGTGAAGAAGCTCCTCGACAAGAAGGAGCTCGAGGACATCCGCGGCAAGCTCGACACGATGACCGAGGAGCTCCGCAAGAAGGGGAACGCGCGCACGCACATCTCGCTCACGCCGGTGAAGGCACCGGCGTAGGGGGCACGGGGGGGCGCCCCCAGGCGAGGACGCCTGGGTCGGCCTCCTCCGGGCGCGGCCTGCGGCCTTGGTCCGCCCCCGCTCCCGGGCGAGCGGGGGCGGGACCGGCCGGCGGGGCCGGCCGCCCTCCGGAGGCCTGGCGCGGGGAGGCAGTGCCTCGGTGGCCGAGCGGCCGTCGGGCGGTCGATCGAGGCCGCCGGAACCCGCGCTACACGAACGGGTTCACGATCTGGACGTTGCCGTAGCGGCGCCCGTGCTGGAGGTCCTCGGAGTAGAGCCGGTCGCAGCCCGCGTGCTCGGCGGACCGGATGACGAGCGCGTCCCAGAACGACACGGTGTCGAGGCGGTGCAGGTCGATCGCGTCGAGGATCAGCTCGGGCGTGACCGTGACCACCTCGAGCGCGCCGTAGATCTCGACGCGCGCGCGGGTTGCGGCGCCGTCCATCTTCAGCTTCTTGCGGGCGTTGACGTAGTACTCCTGCAGCACCTGTGTCGAGACGACCCCGCTCCGCTCGCGGACGCACGTCCGGAGGAGGTCCCGGGCGGTGTACATCTTCGCGCCGCCGTCGAGATCGTCGGCGTACAACAGGACGTTGGTGTCGAGGAAGGCGCTCACCGCATGCGCTCGGCGTAGGTGTCCTCGCGGTCGAAACGTTCGCCCCCGGAGTGGCCGGCCGAGGTCTCCCAGAGCTGGTCGAGCGCCCGGGCGCGGCCCTCGCCGTCGTGGCGACCGGTCTCGTTCTCCAGGAGCTCGCGAACGAGCTGGTTCAGGCTCTTGCCCCGGCCGGCGGCGACCGCGCGCGCGCGTTCCGCGAGGGCTTCGTCGATGGAGAGGGTGATGTTCATGGAACACAGGATATGTGCGCACGTATCATGGGTCAAGGGTGGGTGGCAGCCCGCGGTTCCTGGCGCCTCGGCGCCCTCGCGAAGGGACGCGGAGGGCGCGCGGGCGCGGTGCGACCGCGCGGTTCGGGGCCCCGGCGCGGGCGCCGGACGCCCCAACGAAGGCCGGAGGCCGCCCCCCGGAAGCGGCCCGGCCCCGCGCT
>JAKFCH010000107.1:0-6287 GCA_036676765.1 Deltaproteobacteria bacterium | reverse complement strand
GCTGAGGGCAGGGTCCGGGCGCCCCGGCCCCGCCGCGTAGACCTCCATCCGCGCCCGGATCTGGTCCCGCGCGCTGCGGAACCGCGCCAGCATCTCCTCGCGGCCGAGCGTCGGATCGGCGCTCGCCGGGTCCGGGATGGGCCAGTGGAGCCGACGCACGCGCCCGAGGAACACCGGGCACACCTCCTCGGCGCACAGGGTGATCACGGTGTCGACGGTGGCGGGGTCGATGGTCTCCACCGACTTCGAGTGCTGGGTGGTCAGGTCGATCCCCACCTCGGCCATCACCTCGACGGCGTAGGGGTTCACGCGCGACGGGTGGGTCCCCGCGCTCTGGACGCGCACACGATCGCCGAGGAGAGCGCGGGCCCACCCCTCGGCCATCTGGCTCCGGGCCGAGTTCGCCACGCACATCAGCAGCAGTCCGGACGGGGTCGGGATCACGTGGCCTCCTCGGTGGCGCGGCACGGCGGCGCCACGACGACGACGGGGGTTGCGGGGAAGTACCGGCGCTGGAGCCGGAGCGAGACGTTCACGAGCCCGATGAGCACGGGCACCTCGACGAGCGGCCCGATGACCGCGGCGAAGGCGGCGCCGCTGTGGATGCCGAACGTCGCCACCGCGACGGCGATGGCGAGCTCGAAGTTGTTCGACGCGGCGGTGAGCGAGAGCGTGGCCGTCTGCCCGTAGGTGGCGCCCACCGCGCGGCTCATGAAGAACGACACGAAGAACATCAGCACGAAGTAGACGAACAGCGGGATGGCGATGCGCACGACGTCGAGCGGGAGCTGGAGGATGGCCTCGCCCTTGAGCGAGAACATCACCACGATCGTGAACAGCAGCGCGACGAGCGTGATCGGCCCCACGCGCGGCACGAAGCTCGCCTGGTACCAGGCGAGGCCCTTCGCCCGGACGAGGAGCATGCGGGTGACGAAGCCCGCCACGAACGGCACGCCCAGGTAGAGGGCGACGCTCCGCGCGATCTCCCCCATGGTGATGTCGACCACCGCGCCCTCGAGCCCGAGCCACTCGGGGAGCAGCGTGGCGAAGAACCACGCGTACACGGAGAAGAAGAGCACCTGGAAGATCGAGTTGAACGCGACGAGGCCGGCGCAGTACTCGTTGTCCCCCTTCGCGAGGTCGTTCCAGACGATGACCATCGCGATGCAGCGCGCCAGCCCGATGAGGATGAGCCCGATCATGTACTCGGGCATGTCGTGGAGGAACACGACCGCCAGGCCGAACATCAGGATCGGCCCGACGACCCAGTTCTGGACGAGGGAGAGCGCGAGCACCCGCTTGTTCCGGAACACCTCGCCGAGGCGGTCGTACCGGACCTTGGTGAACGGCGGGTACATCATCAGGACGAGCCCGACGGCGATGGGGATCGACGTGGTGCCGACGCTCATGCGGTCGAGCGCGGCGGGCACCCCCGGCGCGAGCGCCCCGATCGCGACGCCGACGGCCATCGCGAGGAAGATCCAGAGGGTTAGCCAGCGGTCGAGGAAGGAGAGCTTGCCGGCGATGCCGGGGGCAGGCGGCACGATGGGGGCGGGCGGCACGCTCACAACCCCGCCACGAGCGCCTTGAGGCGCGCCAACGTCCCGGGCTCGACGCAGTAGCAGACCCGCGGACCGTCCACCTCGCCGCGGATGAGCCCCGCGTCCTTCAACACCTTGAGGTGCTGCGACACGGTCGACTGGGCGAGCGGGAGCTCGTCCACGATGTCGCCGCACACGCAGGCGGTCCGCCGCACGAGGAGGCGGACGATCTGCACGCGGGCGGGGTGACCGAGGGCCTTGGCGAGGGTCGCGAGCTCCTCGTCGGCCTCAGCGCCCTCGAGGGGGTGGAGGTCGGGCGCGGCGCGCGGGGGCGGGCAACAGGCGGGCGGGAGTTCGTTCATCGTCGATGTACGATAATACGCACAGCTACGTTCGGCGAGACTTCGAGACACACGTTGCGTTGTCGCGCCCGAGGTCGACGTCATAGCTGAGGCACAGATGTGGTTCTTCGCTGCCGCCGCCGCCCTCGCCTACGAGACCGATCAGATCACCGAGCGGCTCGTTCCGCTCGAGGACGCCGCCGAGGTCGCGAACGCCGAGATGGACCGCCTGCTCGCCGAGGCCGTCCGGAACACGAACGAGGCGACGCGCTGCGAGGCGTCCGAGAAGGCCACCAGGCGCCGCCTCGCGCACGAGATCTACAAGGTGACGGCGCACCCGGAGCGCGTCGAGTCCCGCGAGGGGCTCTCCGAGCTCGGCCACGGCGCCTACGCCGCGTGGCTGGAGTCGGCGCCCGAGGTCGACCGCCGCGCGTTCCTCGACCGGACCGACATCTACGGGCACCTCCGCCCGCGCCAGGCCCTGGTGCTCGGCACCGCCGGGGTGTGCAGTACGGTGAACATCGCGGGCGTGCTGATGGGCACCGACAAGCCGGACCACTTCCTGGCCCAGGGGTACGACTACCTCAAGGTCTCCCGCTTCGGAAAGAACGCCGAACGCGCGATCCGCTGGGGCACGCGCACCGAGGTGAGCGCCTTCGGCCTCCTCACCTCGAACACCTTCAGCTGGGCCGACCTCTACGCGAACTGGCAGGGCTTCTCGTTCTACGAGGCCCTCCTCGAAGAGGGGAGCGCGTTCGAGCGCGGGGAGGACGGGTGCGTCACCCAGGCCCGCCCCTGGAGCTGGGCCGAGTGGCTGGACGACGCCGCGGACGAGGCGCTGAACCCGCCGATCTACACCAAGGACGTCGGGGAGGCCGTGCGGCTGCGGTTCCAGGAGAACCGGAGCGCCGTCTGCGCCGACTACGCCGTCTGGGCGCCCGGGCTCGCCAGCCGCCGCGCGGAGATCATCGAGCGCGAGCGGGCCCATGCCTCCCCCGACGCGCCCCCCCGGGTGGACGAATGGGGCCTGGACGAGCTCTGCGCCCCCGAGATCGCGGAGGCGCGCGCGCGGAAGGTGCGCCCGACGACCGCGGGGGCGTCCACCGAGGCCGCCGCCCCCTCGGGCCGCGCGCCGTAACGACGCGCCCGAGGCCGTCACGGGATGGGCCAGCCGCCCGCGAGGCGCACCGCCCACCCGATCATCCACACGAAGCCCCAGGTCATCGCGAGCACGAGGACCATCTGGGCGCCCCGGCGGCCCAGCCGCCCCCCTCCCCAGACGCGGACGGGCGCGTAGGCGACGAGGATCGCGAGGAGGGCGACGCCGGCGACGTTGTAGCGGAGCGCAAGCGCGAGCTCGCCCCGCACGGCCCACACCCAGGAGCGCGTCATCCCGCACGAGGGGCAGGGCAGGCCCGTGAGGTCGAGGAAGGTGCACACCGGCCCGAACGGCCGCCCGAACAGGGTGAGCTGATCGCCGTGGCCCGCGACCGGCTGCACGAGCGCCGCGGCCAGGACGGCGGCGGCGGCCACGAGGACGCCGGCCCAGGGATGGAGGCGCTGGAGGACGGTCGGCGTCATGCCCGGCCTCCCTAGCACCCCCCACCCGACGCGGCACCGTGCCGCGGGCAACCGCGACTTCCCCGTCCCGGTGGCGACCTCCCGCTCCCGCGAGTACGCTGCACCGTCCCCGGTGGTTCATGCGGTTGTCCTGGTTGCTGTTCCTGTCCGCTTGCATCGAGACCGGGCTCAACCCTCCGGGCAAGGGCAGCGGCGAAGACGACGTTCCCGCCATCGACGTGTTCCCGACCGCCCTGACCTTCGACGCCCTCCCCCTCGGCGAGAGCGCGATCCAGACGCTGACCGTGCGCAACCTCGGCCTCGCCCCGCTCTCGGTCGTGGGCGTCCAGATCGCCGGCACCAGCGCGTACACCCTCCCCGTCGAGCCCGATCTGACGCTCGAACCCGGCGCCGAGACCACCTTCGACGTGGTGTTCAGCCCCGTCAACACCGAGGACCTCGGCACCCTCTCCGTCCTCTCGGACGATCCCGTGGTGCCGAGCGTCGGCGTGCCCCTCACCGGCACGGCACTCGTGGGTGAGCTCCTCGTGCTCCCGAACCCGCTCGACTTCGGCGAGGTGCCGCTCGGCTGCTCGCAGAGCAGCACGGTGTACCTCCGGAACGTCGGCACCGTCGATCTCACCATCGACACCATCGTGCCGCTGGGGGATGACTTCGGCGCCACCTGGGACTTCACCCTCCCGCTCGTCCTGCCCGCCGGCGAGCAGCTCGAGGTGCCCCTGACCTACCTCCCCGGAGATCTGGAGCGCGACGAGGGAGAGGTGTGGATCACGAGTGACGCCATCGTGCCCCTCACCGTCGCGAAGCAGCGGGGCAGCGGCACGAAGGACAGCTCGGTCGCCGACGAGTGGTGGCAGGGCAACGGGCCCTGGGCGCAGACGGACATCGTCTTCTACGTCGACCAGTCGGGCTCGATGGTCGACGACCAGGATCGCCTCCGCGCGAACTTCGTCCGGTTCATCGACATCCTCGAGGACCTCGATCTCGACTGGCAGATCATGGTCGTGACCGACGAGGACGGCTGCCACAACGAGGCCATCCTCGATCGCGACACCGCCGACGCCTCCGAGGTGTTCTCCCGCGCGGTGGACGGGCCGTTCGGCACGCGGACCGAGGCCGGGCTCGCGCTCGTCGCCCGGGCCCTCGACGAGACCGCCGACGGCGGCTGCAACGCCGGCTTCCTCCGCGAGGACGCGAAGACGACCGCGGTAATGGTGTCCGACGAGCCCGAGCAGTCGCGCCAGGCGTGGGACGTCTACGTGTCCCGCATGCGCGCCGTCGCGCCCTCGATCAGCATCACGTCCATCGTCGGCGATCTCCCGAGCGGCTGCGCGACCGCCGAGCCCGGCACCGGCTACGTCGAGGCGAGCCTCGCCACCGGCGGCGCGGTCCTGTCGATCTGCAACGAGGACTGGTCGAGCTACTTCGAGACCATCGCGACCCTCTCCGCGCTCGGGCAGACCGACACGTTCGTGCTCACCTCGATCCCCGACCCCGAGACCCTCGTGGTGGAGGTCGACGGCGAGCTGGCCACGACCGGGTGGGCCTACGAGCCGACGTGGAACGCCATCCACTTCGAACGGCTGTCCATGCCCGAGCCGGGCGTGAAGGTGCGCGCCTGGTACGACATCGAGGCCGACTGCGATCCGTGACGGGCGGGGCCACGGCCCGGAGGGCGCCCCGTCGGTGACGACGGGTTAGGTCGCCCCCCCCCAGAGGTCGTCTTGCCCTACGAAGTCTACAAGATCCTCCACATCATCGGCCTCGTGTCGATCTGGGCGGCCCTCGGCGGCGCCACGCTCCACGCGATGAACGGCGGCACCAAGGCCACCAACCCGTCGCGCAAGCTCGTCGCGGCCACCCACGGGATCGGGCTCTTCCTGATGCTCCTCGGCGGCTTCGGCATGCTCGCGCGGCTCGGCCTCACGCAGGGCCTCCCCGGGTGGGCGATCGCGAAGGTCGTGCTCTGGCTCGTGGTCGGCGCGCTCCTCGCGGTGCCGCTGCGCGTCCCCTCCCTCGCGAAGCCGCTCTGGTTCGCGATGCCGCTGTTCGCCGGCCTCGGCGCGTGGCTGGCGCTCAGCAAGCCCTTCTGATTCGTCGCCTTGCCGGCGGTGCTAGCCACCCATACTAGCGCCGGCATGTCGCTCGAACCTTCGGTGAACGCCCTCCGGCGCGTCGTGGAGACGGCCCGCGCGGGCCTCGTGGAGAGGGAGAGCCTCGTCGAGGCCATCCTGCTCGCCGCCGTGGCCGGGGAGCACGTGCTCGTCATCGGCCCGCCGGGCACCGCCAAGAGCGAGGCCGTGCGTCGCGTCGCGCGGGGCCTCGGCGGCGCCTACTTCGAGTACCTCCTCGGGCGCTTCACCGAGCCCAACGAGATCTTCGGCCCGATCGACCTGCGCCGCCTGCGGGAGGGCACGGTCGAGACGGTCACGACGGGCATGCTCCCCGAGGCCGAGCTCGCCTTCCTCGACGAGGTGTTCCTCGGGTCGACGGCCATCCTCAACACCCTGCTCGGCATCCTGAACGAGCGTACGTTCCGGCGCGGGAGCACGGTCGTCCGCTGCCCGCTGCGGGTCTGCGTCGGCGCGTCGAACGCCCTGCCCGAGGACGAGTCGCTCGCCGCCTTCGCCGACCGCTTCCTGGTGCGGGTGTTCGTCGAGCCCGTGGGGGACGCCTTCCTCGAGGCGCTGCTCGAAGGGGGGTGGGCGCTGGAACGCGCCGCCGCCGTCGAGGCGGTGGGGATGGTGCCCCTCGACGCGCTCGCCACCGCCGCGCGCGCCGTCGACCTCGGCCCCGCCCGGCCCGCGCTCGCCCACGCGGTCCG
>JAKFCH010000106.1:0-8024 GCA_036676765.1 Deltaproteobacteria bacterium | reverse complement strand
GAGCCGGCGTGGCCGCAGGGCGGACGGGGGCCTCGGGGCGCACGGGGGCGAGGGTGGGGCGCGGCACGGACCCCGCCATGCTGCCGGGGAGGTGCCCGGGGAGGGCGCGCGGCGCGGCGTCGGGCGGGAGGCGGGGGTCGGGGGGGAGCAGGGGAGGACCGCTCGGCTCGAATTCGGGGTCGGGCAAGGGGTCCGTAAGGGAGGCGCCGTGGGGGGCGGCGGCGCCGTCCAGGGGCGTACCGTCGGCCTCCGCCGCGGCGGCGCGGGCCCGTTCGCGCTCGAGGCGGCGCTGCCGCAGCTCGTCCCGGCGGCGATCGGAGTCGACCCGGGCGACCTCGGCATTGAAGGTTCGCCGCAGATCATCGCTCGCCCGTCGCATCTGCCCATAGAAGCGCCCGAGGACGCGCATGAGGTCCGGGAGCCCGTCGGGGCCGACGAACACGATGACGAGCACCGCGATCACCAGCATCTCGCCAAGCCCGAGATCGAACACACCACGCTCCGACCCGGCCCATGTAGCCGGTCTACACGGGCCGGTACACGGCTATATTGGAGGGGCCTTCCCAGGTGCCAGGCCCATGTGCCGACTGTTCGGCTTCCGCAGCTCCGTCGTCTCCCGTGCGCACCGCTCCCTCGTCGAAGCAGAGAACGCCCTTCACGAGCAGGCCCGACATCATCAAGATGGCTGGGGCATCGGCTATTTTCACGCCGGGGAGGCGTACGTCCTCAAATCCCAGGAGGGCGCGTCGGGGAACGACAGCTTCCGCCGGGCCTCCTCGCGACTGTCGTCCCAGACCTTCGTGGTGCACGTCCGGCGGGCCACCGTGGGGGGCGTCGGGCCCTTCAACGTCCACCCGTTCCGGCACGGTCGGTGGCTGTTCGCGCACAACGGGACGATTCATGGCTTCGACCGGATCCGCGATCGGCTCCTCGCGCGGATCCCGCTCGCGCTCCAGGATCGCATCCTCGGAAACACCGACACGGAGACCTTCTTCTTCTACCTGCTCGCCCACCTCCAGGAGGCGGGGCTCGCGACGTGCGGCTCGGGCGTGACCTGCGGGCGCCGGCTGGGGGACGCGCTGCAGGAGGCGATGGACGACCTCTACCGCATCACGGTGGAGGCGGACGTGCCGCCGCCGATCGCGAACTTCATCCTCACGAACGGGTCGGTGTTCGTGGCGAACCGCTCCGGGCGCGAGCTGTTCATGGCGACGCAGAAGCACAGCTGCCGCGACTTCGCGACGTGCCCCGCGGAGAAGCTCTGCATGCGGCCCTTGCGCACGCCGGACGACGCGGGCGGCGAACGGGTGAACCACCTCCTCGTCGCGAGCGAGCGCATCGGAGACGAGGACCGCTGGGAGGCCGTCCCCGAGGGCCACATGGTCGTGCTCTCCGAGGACTTCCGCCTCTCCATCCGCGGCCCGACCCCCGCGTGGCGTCCGTCGGAGGCGCCGGCTCCCTCTCCTCTGTTGCTGTGACCTTCCTGTGATTGTGGGCTTCCGACGGGGAAGTTCACCACAGAGGCACAGAGTTCACAGAGTCGGAAAAGGCAAAGCGGGAAAGGCAAAGGGGAGAGGTAGAGGGGGAAAGGCAGAGGGCACTCCTCTTTCCAATTCCTCGTCCCTCTTCTCTGTGTCCTCTGTGCCTCTGTGGTGAACCTCCGGACTCCGGTATCCTTCACCCACTCCAAAGCCCTCAGTACGCCGTCACCACCGCATACACGATGTCGTCCCCGCCCCGCACGGCGAGCACGACCTCGTCGTCGACGGACACGTGGACGTCGAGATCGTCGGGGGTGGCGAGGGTCGTGTCGAGCTCGACGGTGGTGTAGCCGGAGGACGGATCGCCCCAGGCGAGCCAGACGGTGATGCCGTCGATGTAGAGGACGTAGAGGCGGCCGGCGCTGTCCATGGCGATGTCGACCTGGGAGGCGTCGCGGGCGGTGATCACGGCGGTGCGGGACCCCTTGGAGGTGTAGACGCCCGCCGCGCCCTCGGCGGAGGCGAAGAGGGTCACGCCGTCCTGCTCGACGGTCTCGATGTCGTAGCTGGTCCGGCCGGCGAGGGATCCGCTCGCGGAGAGGCCCGCCGTGTCGTCGTACGGGTACTTGCCGAGCGTTCCGGCGGACCGGTTGGCGGCGAGCAGCCAGCCCGACGAGGGGGAGGCACCGCAGGTGTCCGAGAGCACCCCCGAGCGATCGAAGCCGACGCCGCGGCCGTTCGCGAGCTCCGCCGGCGCGCCGTGGAGCCAGCCGAGGTAGCCCCCCTCGATGTCGCACCCGACGACGTGCAAGGTGCCGTCGGTGTCGGCGACCAGCTCGACGTCGTCGTAGGTCTGCGACGTGGTCCGCGACAGCGCCGTGTTGTCAAAGGTGCCCGTGGCGAGCGCGTAGCCATCCGCCACGAGGTAGCGGATGCCGGTGGTGCGGAGCCCGTAGGCCCACATCCAGTGGTCGTCGTTGGCGTAGAAGTCCACGCCATCGTCGAAGGTGAAGCCGGTGCCCCACTCCCACCAGTAGTCCAGCTCGGGATCCCCGCGGAGATCGCCCACCGCGAAGGTCGAGAGCCCCGAGGCCGTCGTGAGCGACGTGCCGTCGTAGCGCATGCCGTCCCCCAGCCAGGTGAGGAGGACGTACCCGGTCATCTCCGCGATGCGCGGGCCCTGCGTGCCGATGCTCCCGAAGGTGTCGACGGCCCCGAAGCGGGGCGTGTCGACACCCCCGTCACAGTCGCCGTCGACGGCGTCGTCGAGGGTCTCGATGCCGCTCGTGTGCGCGGTGGGGTCGGTGTCGTCACAGTCGAGGCCGCCACCGGAGGCGGCGCGCTCGCCGTCGCCGTCCTGATCGTGGTCGTCCCCGCCGTTGCAGCCCTGGTCGACATCGTCGTACCAGACCTCGGAGGCCCCGGGGAAGCTGGCGCGGTCGGTGTCGTCGCAGTCGTCCCCACCCGCAGCCTCGGCGGCGAAGCCGTCCCCGTCGGCGTCGACATCGTTGCCGTCACAGTCCTGGTCGACGCCGTCGTACCAGACCTCCTCCGCCCCGGGAAACACGGTGGCGTCGGTGTCGTCACAATCGTCGGCGTCCCACGACCCGTCGCGATCGGCGTCGAAGGGGCCGGTGTCCGGGCGGTCGGTGTCCTCGTCCGTGTCCTCGTCGGTGTCGGGGCGGTCCGTGTCCCGATCGGTGTCGCGATCCGTGTCACGGTCGGTGTCCCGGTCGGTGTCCGGCCGGTCGGTGTCGCCCTCGGGACCGGTGTCTGCGGCCGTGTCGGGGCCGGCCGTGTCGGAGCCCTTCGGCACGTCGCCGTCGGGATCCACGAAGGACTCGCTGCATCCGAGCAGGGAGAGGAGGAGGAGCATCGGCCGGGAGTATAGCGCCGACGGGCTCGCGGTGAGCGGCCCGAGAACGCCTAGACGTCCACGTCCTCGACCTCGTTCGCGTTCTCCATGATCTCGCGGAAGCGCGGCGCCGCGTCACGACCCATGAGGTCGGAGATGGTCTGCTCGGTGCTCACGCGCTCGCCGTCGGGGATGGTCACCTGGAGGAGGCGACGCTTCTTGGGGTCGAGGGTGGTCTCGTAGAGCATCTTGGCCGACATCTCGCCGAGGCCCTTGAAGCGGGTGATCTCGGGGTTTGCGCGCGGGGGGAGCTTCTTGAGGATGCGGGCGCGATCGGCCTCGTCACGCGCCCACCAGGTCTGCTGGCCCACGTCGATGCGGAACAGCGGGGGCTGGGCGATGTAGAGCCAGCCGCCGTCGATGAGCTTCGGCATGTAGCGGTAGAAGAACGTCAGCATCAGCGTGGTGATGTGGTGGCCGTCGCTGTCGGCGTCCATCAGCAGGATGATCTTGTGGTAGCGCAGGCGCGAGGCGTCGAAGTCCTTGCCGATGCCCGTGCCGAGCGCGCTCACGATGTTCGAGAGCTCCTGGTTCTCCAGCACCTTCGAGAGCGAGGCCTGCTCGGCGTTGAGCACCTTGCCGCGGAGCGGGAGGATGGCCTGGTTCTCGCGATCGCGGCCCTGCTTCGCGGAGCCACCGGCGGAGTCTCCCTCGACGATGAACAGCTCGCCCTTGCTGGGGTCGGAGCTGGAGCAGTCCGAGAGCTTGCCCGGGAGGTTGAGCCGGTTGTTCACCGCGGACTTGCGACGGACCTGGTCCTCGGCGCCCCGCGCGGCCATGCGGGCCTTCGCGGCCTGGATGACGCGGGTGACGACGACGTCGGCGATGGTGCGGTTCGTGTTGAGGTACTGCTCGAGCGACGTGCGGATCGCCCCCTCGATCGGGGCCTTGATCTCGGGGTTGTTGAGCTTGTCCTTCGTCTGGCCCTGGAACTGGGGCTCGGCGATGAAGATGGACGTGACCGCGACGAGGCCCTCGCGGATGTCGTCCGCGGTGAGGGTGATGCCGCGCGGGCAGAGCTCGTGGGTGTCGATGTAGGTGCGGAGCGCCTTGGTGACGGCGTCCCGCGTGGCGGCCTCGTGGGTGCCGCCGCCGCCGGTGGGGATGCCGTTGGCGAAGCTCGCGAAGAGCTCGCGGTTCGCGTCGGTCCACGCGAGGGCGACCTCGAACTTGACGGTGGGACCCTTGGCCCCGTCGATGTGGGTCTCCTTCTCGAACCAGAAGGTCTGCATCATCGGCACGCGCGCGTTCTTCTTGCAGAGCGCGGCGACGTAGTCCTTGATGCCGCCCTCGGCCTTGAACTCCTCGTTCGTACCGCGGCCCTCGTCCTTGAAGAGGATGCGCAGCCCGCGGTGGATGTACGACGAGATCTCGAGCCGCTCGCGCACGACCTCGGGATCGAACGCGAGCTCGCCGAAGATCTCGGGGTCGGGCCGGAACTTGATGGTGGTGCCGCTGCCGCGGGCGTCCGCCAGCCGCGCCACGGGGGCGCGCGGCTTGCCGCGGCGGTAGGCCTGACGCCACTCGCCGCCGTCGCGCTTGACGGTGGCGATGAGCTCCTCGGTGAGCGCGTTGACGACCGAGCTGCCGACGCCGTGCAGGCCGCCGGAGGCCTTGTAGCTGGCGTTGTCGAACTTGCCGCCGGCGCCGAGCTCGGTGAGCACGACCTCGAGCGTGGAGCGCCCGGTGGCGTGCATGCCGACGGGGATGCCGCGGCCGTTGTCGGACACGGTGGCGGAGCGGCCGTCGGCATGCAGGATCACCTGGATGGTGGTCGCATGGCCGTTCATCGCCTCGTCGACGGCGTTGTCCACGATCTCCCAGAGGAGGTGGTGGTAGCCGCCCGAGTCGGTGCCGCCGATGTACATCGCCGGCCGCTTGCGGACGTGGTCGATGCCCTGGAGGAGCTTGATCGACTTGTCGTCGTAGGTGGCGGGGGTCGGGGGAGTGGGGGTCGCCATCTACGCCTCGCCTTCGGTGACGCGGGGGGTGTCGAGCTTGACCTCGGGCCCTCGCTTCCACATCGCGAAGTTGCCGCGCTTGAACACGGGGTGCCCCCGGCCGGCGCGCGGGCCCTCGAACTTGTTGGGCCGCACGATCTCCTCGCGGCCGAGCGCCGTCACGACCGTGGGGCCGCTCATGGCGTCCGTCGTGAGCTCCCAGGCGAACACGCGGTCGGTCTCCTTCAGCTTGATGCCGATGACGCCCTTGCCCGCGGCGCGGATGACCGGGACCTCCCACACGCCGAAGGTGAGCACGCTGCCCTCGAAGGACGCGATGCACACATCTTCGTTTCCGCCGGAGGCGTAGGCCGCGACCACCTCGTCGGCGCAATCCTCCTCGAGGCGCATGAAGCGGCGGCCGTTCTTGTTCGACTGCTCCGCGTGGAGCGCCAGCGGTGTGCGCACGATCCGCCCCTGGCGGCTCATCGCGACGAGGTGCGGGGGCGCGGGGGCCTCGTCCGTCGCGTCGGCGATGAGCTCGGGGGCGACCGGCGGGAGGTTGCGCGGGTCGTTGCTCACGACGCCGACGATCTGCTCGTTGTCCGCGAACGTGAAGTGCCGCTGGACCGGCTCGCCGTGCCCGGTGGTGGGGGTGATGGCGTCGACCCGCAGCACGTAGGCCGTGCCCTGGTTGGAGAGCAGCGTGACGGTCGAGACGGTGGTGGCTCGGAAGATCCACCCGATGCTGTCCCCCTCGCGGACGCGCACCTTGTCGATGCCGGTGACGGTGCCCTGGCGCTTGATCCAGCCGCCGCGGGTCACGACCACGATGGTGTCCTCCGCGACGACGTAGCTCTTCTCGTCGTAGGTGATCGCCGGGGCCTCCGAGGCGAGGGCGGTGCGCCGCGCCTGCCCGTGCTGCTTGCGGATGTCCTGGAGCTCGCGCTCCACGACGGCCCACAGCGCCTCGCTGCTCGCGAGGACGGCCTCGATGCGCTCGGCGGCGGCGCGCTTCTCCGCGAGCTCCTCGAGGATGATGTTGATCTCGAGCCGCGCGAGCCGGTAGAGCTTGAGCTCGAGGATGGCGTCGGCCTGGAGATCGTCCAGCCCGAAGCGATCCATGAGCTTCTCGGCGGCGTCCCGCTTGCCCTCGGACGCCCGGATGATGCGGATGCACTCGTCCAGGATGTCGAAGACCTTCGCGAAGCCTTCGAGCACGTGGATGCGCTCGCGGAGCTGCGAGAGCTCGTGATCGAGCCGCCGCCGCACGGTCGCCTGGCGGAACTTCAGCCACTCCTCGAGGATCTCCTTGAGGTTGAGCCGCCGCGGCGCGCCCACCTCGGGGTTGTCCGTCGGGACGAGGCACGTGAGGTTGACGTTGAACTGGGTCTGCAGCGCGGTGTGCTTGTAGAGGAACGCCATGGCGGCCGGCGCGTCCTCCGCGGCGCGGAGCTCGAGGACGACGCGCACGTCGGTCGTCGACTCGTCCCGCACGTCGACGAGCTGCGGGCACTTCCGCTCGCGGATGATCTCGCCGATCTTCTCGACGAGCTGCGCCTTCACCACCGCGTAGGGCACGCTGGTGATGATTGCGTAGTGCTTGCGGCCCTTCTGCTCGGTCTCCCAGGTGCCGCGCACGCGGATCGGCCCCTGGCCGTCCTCGTAGACCTGCCGGATCTCGTCGGCACCCGACACGATCTCGCCGCCGGTGGGGAAGTCGGGCGCCCGGACCTTCTTGCAGAGGTCGGCGATGGTCGCGTCGGGCTTCGTGACGAGCACGAGGCACGCGTCGATGATCTCGCGCAGGTTGTGCGGCGGGATGCGCGTGGCCATGCCGACGGCGATGCCCTCCGTGCCGTTGACCAGCAGGTGCGGGAATTGCGCCGGCATGACGATGGGCTCGAAGTGCTGCCCGTCGAAGTTGGGGCGGAAGTCGACCGTCTTCTGCTTGATCTCGGTGAGGAGCTCCATCGCGATGGGCGTGAGCCGGGCCTCGGTGTAGCGGTAGGCCGCCGCGTTGTCCCCGTCGATGCTGCCGAAGTTGCCCTGGCCGTCCACCAGCGGGTGCAGGAGCGAGAAGTCCTGCGCCATGCGCACGAGCGCCTCGTAGACCGAGCTGTCGCCGTGGGGGTGGTACTTCCCCAGCACCTCGCCGACGATGGCCGCGCACTTCTTGTAGCGGGCCTCGGGCGTGAGGTGGAGGTTGTGGAACATCGCATAGAGGATGCGACGTTGAACGGGCTTCAGCCCATCACGCACGTCGGGCAACGCGCGGGAGGTGATGACCGAGACCGCGTAGTTCAGGTACCGGCGGCGCGCGGCTTCGCGCAGCGCGACGGGGGTGGAGGTGGTGTCCATTCGCGGCTCTGGGGATCGCTTGGGGATGCTGGGGACGACGTGAGGGGGGTCGGGCGGGGAGGGCCGATATAGCACGCCAGGGCCGCGCGGATGGGGCGTCCACGTGGTCCGGCGCGGAGAATCGCGGAAGGCGGTCGGGGGCGACCTTGGCGCGTCAACGCCTGGGTTGCCGGGGCACGGGAAAGGCGCGAGAGCACGCGCGGCAGGTGACCGGCGGGCGGCCGGCTGGGCCGGCCGGATGGCGCCTCGCCGCGGGCGGCGACCGCGCCAGCGGAGCGCGGAGGCGCGACCCCAGAGATGCTCCGTTCCCGGTCAAGCCGCCGCCGC
>JAKFCH010000105.1:0-3519 GCA_036676765.1 Deltaproteobacteria bacterium | reverse complement strand
CTGCGGACATCCCCCGCCGACGTCGTTACCCCTCCCGCGTCACCTCGGACCCCCCCATGCTGCTCGCCCTCCTCCTCGCCTGCACCGGCGCCCCCGACGACTCCGGCGAGGGCCTCGGGGCCTCCGTCTCGTTCCTGTCGCCCGCCGACGGCGACACCGTGACCGCCGGGGATGTCGCGGTCTCCATCGTCGTGGACGGGTTCACCCTCCACGCCCCCGCCAAGCACAACGAGGGCGAGGCCGCCGGCTATGTCGCCGTCTCTGTCGACGGAGCGGAGGTCCTGACGACGGGCGAGACCCAGTTCACCCTGCCGCTCGTCGCGGGCGCGCACACGCTGACCGCCGAGCTCCACTTCGAGGACGGCGACGCGCTCGAGCCCCCCGCGACCGCCACGATCGACATCACGGTCGAGTAGCGCTCACCGACACCACGTACGCGTCGTGGTCGGACAACCGCTTGCCCGCGACCGCGGCGCCGACCCGGTGCGCGCCCTCGACGTGCATCGAGCGGGGCACCGCGATGTGGTCGATGCTCAGCAGGCCCGGGATGCCGTGCGCGAGCAGGGCGGTGGGGACGTGCAACCCGACGCCGGCGAGCACCCGTTCGATGTGGTGGCGACCGGCCATGGACCCGGCCGTCTCCCTCCCCGCCAGGGCGTGGTTCCAGTCGCCGCCCCAGATCAGCGCGCTGCCGCTGATCTCGTCGAAGCGGCCCCGCAACGCCGTCACGGCCGCGAGGGTCCGGTCCGCATGCGTCTCGCCGACCCAGGGCGCGCTCCCGCCGCACCCCTTCCACGGCAGGATGGAGCTCACGAACGTCACCCCGTCGACGACAGCGGCCGCGCTCGCCGGGTGGGGGTCCGCCAGCGCGCACAGCGACCGCCTACTCGCCACCGCGGCCCAGCTCTTCCACGGGCGCATCGGGCTGGCGGACCGATGAACGTCGAAGCCGTCGAGCACGGTCTTGTCAGGAACCTCGGTGAGCAGCCAGACGTCGCAGTCCTCGCCGTCGATCAACGCCGCGTGCGCGTCGCTCCAGCTTCCCGCCAGGTTCCAGGTCCCGATACGCATCCCCCACGTCTACCACGACGTTCACGCCGCACCGTGCCGCCGCCACCCCACGACGAGCCCCAACCCGATCGCCGGCAGCGCGATGAGGTCGGTGGCGTCCTGGACGAGGGAGACCGGCCGCCAGGACCCGTTCCACGGCGCTTGCAGGAGGCCCAGGCCCCATTGGTAGGCGAGGCCGCCGAGGGTCGTCGTCTTCACGGCGGCGAACACGAGGCCGGTCGCGATGCCACAGGCGAGCAGGACGCGGCGGTCCGCCCGCCGGGTGACGGTCTCGACGAGGCCCTGGAGCAGCAGTGGGAAGAAGGCCAGCCCCGCGAAGTCGGACACCTTCCCGGTGACGAGGCCGGGGAAGGCGTCCTTCCACCCGTGGTCGTTGAGCGCGAGCAGGATCATGCAGGCGAGCGGGACCGGGTGGAGCAGGCCTTGGCCCGGCGTGGCGCTACTCGAAGGGGACAAGTTCGATCTCGAGGTGATGGTCGGGGCTCGGCCCGAGCTCGTTCCCACTGGTGATGTGAGCCGAGATGAGGCCGTGGAACGCGCCCAGCGCGGGAGTGTCCCCCACAGCGGTGACCTCGACGTCCAGCTCGATCCAACACACGTCAGCCGCGTCGAACGCGACGCACGCGGCGAACGCGTCGTCGAGGATGGTGCCGAAAAACGGGGGCGTGCCGTCAGCGGGAACCGTCTTTACCGAGGTGGTCGAAGAGAGCTCCGTCCCGGTGACGGTGACCTCGATCGGTCCCCCGTCGTGCCACTGCACGCCCGCTTGTACCGTCGCAGCGTGGAAGGTGCCGGTCGTCGCGCCAACGCGCACCGTCACGAACGCCGTCTCGCCCGGCTCGAGCATGAAGTCGTCGCCCTCGACGGTCACCGAGTCGCCCCACACACTGGTGCCAGAGGTCGCGATCGACAGCAGACATCCGGCGAGGAGGGCGAGGGTGGAGAGGTGGGCTTTCATCGGGGACCTCGGCAGCAACGAAAGCAAGCGCCGTGCCAAACTCGTACGGCGCGACATTCCCGTCCGACCACGGAGCCGAACCGCGGGGACGAGAGTAGGGTGGTAGGCACCGATGCTCCTCCTCCTCCCCCTCGCGTGTGTCAGCGGCCAGGTCACCGTCGGCGCCCCCGTCGCCGAGGTCGACGCCCCCCCGCGCGAGCAGCCCGCCCAGCCCGTCGAAGCATTGGGCGATGCCCCGGGTGACCCCGACGCCCTCGACGACGTGTTGTTCTCCGACGACGCCGTCACGCCGCTGTCCCTTTCTCTCGATCGCGACGCCGAGAACGCGCTCCGCACCGACCCGTTCGCCTACGCGCCCGCCACGCTCGGCTACGCCGGCCGGACGTGGGCCGTGGCGGTCAAGATCAAGGGGTCGAGCACCTACACCAGCCTCTACGACAAGCCCTCCCTGACGGTCGACGTGGACCGCGTCGTGCCCGACCAGGAATTCATGGGCCACAAGAAGTTCAACCTCCACAACCAGCGCATCGACCCCTCGATGATGTCGGAGGTGATGTCGTACCGCACCCTCCGCGCCGCGGGGCTGCCCGCCTCCCGCGCCGGCTACGTGCGCCTCACCCTCGACGACGAGGACTACGGGCTCTACACCGCCGTCGAGGCCATCAACGACGACTTCCTCGAGGCCTGGTTCGCCGATCCGGACGGCAACCTCTACGAGAACGGCGGGGAGGATTGCGACTTCACCGACGCCCGGTGCTTCGAGCGCGAGGAGGTGGACGAGGGGAGCGACGACGCCTTCGACGCCCTCGTGGCCGACGCCCTGCTCGAGGGCGAGGCCTGGGAGCCCGCCGCGCGCGCGCGCCTGGATTGGGACCTGTTCGTGCGCAGCCTCGCGATGGACGCGCTCATCGCCCATTGGGACGGCTACGGCTACGACCGATCCAACTACCACGTCTACCACGAGCCGACGGCGGACAAGTGGACGTTCATCCCGCAGTCCATGGACCTCGACTACGGTTGGCGCCCCTGGAGCTACGACACCTGCGGGCGCCACGGCGTCGATCCCGACGACTACACCGAGGGCATCCTCGCCCGGAAGTGCCTCGCAAGTGACACGTGTCGGGACGACTTCGTCACCGAGCTGTTGTCCCTCAACGACGCCTGGGAGGCCTCCGACCCGGTGGCACGCGTGGACACGCTGACGGCCCTCATCGCGGACGAGGTCCGGAGCGACCACCGCACGTACTACGGCTACGAGGCCTTCGAGCGCCACGTCGCGTGCGTGCGCGCGTGGGTGGCCCAGCGCCCCGACGAGATCCGGGCGTGGGCGGCCGGCGAGTAGATCGTGCGGGCGTGCCCCCCGGGCCGGGCCCGGGGGTCGGCACCTTCCGGGCTCGGCGCGAGCGCCTCGGTCCGCCCCCGCTCCCGAGCGAGCGGGGGCGGGACCGGCCGCGCCCGAGCGCGCGTCCGCCCTCCAGGCGCCTCACGCG
>JAKFCH010000104.1:0-5691 GCA_036676765.1 Deltaproteobacteria bacterium | reverse complement strand
GTTTCGGCGCGGTAGCTGGCGTCGGCGCGGGCGGGGCTAGTACCTCACGTCAAGGAATCTGACCGGTTGGGCGTGGGCCGGATACAGATATTCGCTTACGACGAGCCGGAAGTGAGCGGGCATTGATCCGCCGAACAGCGGCGCCGAGTCGAGGGCCTGCTGAAGGCGGCGGCCGCCGAGGGCACCCCTGACGGACAGGTCCCCGCTCGACGTCCGCCCGCTTGATCCGACGAACGGTGACCGTGCATCCGCTGTCGAGGGCTTCGAGCTGCTCCATGGTGGAGCTCGTAGAGCGCGGCCCCCTGGCGAAAACTCCGGGTGCCGCGCGACGCCTTCGGGTTCTGGTTCGGCGGGCCTCGCTAACGGAGCTGGAGTGACGATGATGTTGCAGATCAAGACCCCTGCGGCGAGGTGCTAGTGCGAGGGGGGTGTCGGGGGGCCCTCGGGGCGCTTGGGGGGCGGGAGGTAGGGGGGCGCGCCACCGGGCGCGGGGCCGCCGTGCGGGTCCACGTAGCCGAGGGCTTCGAGCTTCTCGCGCTCCCCGGGATCCAGCGCGCGCCGGGGCGCCACGGACCGCGTGTGGGGCTTCATCGACGCGATCGCGGCCGTGTACCGCTCCGGCGCGGAGACGAGCTCCGCGGGGGGCATGACCGGGTGCGCCTCGCCGGGGTCGGCGTCGAGATCGTAGGCGCGGCCGACGTTGTCGCCGGTCCAGATCACCTTCCACCGCTCGGTCCGCACCGCGAGCAGCGGCGCCTGGAGCCCCTCGGCGAGGGGCGTGAGCATCCAGGGGTCCGTCCGTGCCCAGACCTCGCCGGAGCCCGCATCCCCGGGGAGCACGGCGCGGCCCTGCACGGGCGCGTCGAGCGTCCACCCCGCCACCTCGGCGAGCGTCGGGAGCACGTCGATGCCGCCGACGAGCGTCGGTACGCGCGCGGGTGCGAGGCCCGGCGCGCGCAGCAGGAAGGGGATGTGCATCACGCCGTCGAAGAGCGAGCCGCGGTGGTTGAAGAGGTAGCCGTGATCGAAGCTCTCCCCGTGGTCCGCGGTGACGACGACCACGACGTCCGCCGGGAGGGCCGCGAGCAGCGGGGCGATCGCGGCGTCGAGCTCGGTCAGCTCGGCGTCGTAGAGCGCCTGGACGTGCGCGAGGTCGCGCTCCGGGAGCGCCGCGCCGGTGTCGCGCCAGGGGCGGAGCACGCCCTCCGAGCCGTCGACCGTACCGGCGTAGTCGGGGTCGTAGCGGCGCGGATCATCGGGGGTGTAGGGGAAGTGCGCGTCGAAGAGGTGGACGAACGCGAAGTACGGGCCCGGCCGCTCGGTGATCCAGGCCCGGGCGGCGTCGACGACGGTGTTCCCGTCGCGCTTCATGTCGCTCGGGTGAAACGCGAACTGGTCGTCGTACACGTCGAACCCCCGCTGCAGCCCCGTGGCGCCGGACTGCATCGTGATGCCGCCGATGAACGCGGCCGTGGCGTACCCGTGTTTCTTCGCCACCTCGGCGGCGGTCGGGCCGGTGTACATCGAGTCGCCCGCGGCGGGGAGGTTGCCGTGGACCTCGGGGAGCACGCCCGTCAGCAGGGCCCAGTGCGAGAGGCCGGTCTCGGGGAAGTGGGTGAAGGCGCGCTCGTAGACGAGCCCGGCGCCGCCGAGCGCGGTCAGCGCGGGGGTGGCCGCGGGCCCGCCGTAGACCCCGAGCCGGTCCGCGCGCACCGTGTCGAGCGAGATCCAGACGACCGAGGGGCGGGGCGCGACCTCGGGCGTTGCCCCGCACGCGACCAGGAGGGCGAGCCACATCCCGCCGAGCCTACCGCACCCGGGGCGGTCCGGGGCGCGCTCGCCGTGCGACGGCGCGCCCGCTACACTCGCGACCGTGCAGCAATCGAGACGGGACGTGGGGATGCGCGCCGGACGGTGCCGGCCATCGGGGGCGTGGGCGCTCGGCGTCACGCTGCTCGCGGCGGTGCTCGCGTGCGGGGATCGGGACGGGAGCGCGGTCGCGACGCCGGCGGGCGGTGGTGACGAGCCGGCGGGCCACCAGCCGGCGGGCCACCAGCTGGCGCGTCACGAGCCGGGGCGCCGTGAGCCGGCGCCCGGCACCCTCGCCATCCCCGCCGACGAGCCCCTCTGGGCCACGCTGAACGGGCTCCTCGATCACCCCGGCGCCTACGGCGAGGCCTCCTGGGACGACGTTCGCATGCGGGTCGTGGGGCACGTGGCCACGATCGGGCGCGATCGGGCTCGGGCGCGGGCGGTCGCGGGGGACCTCGCGGGCTGCGCCGAGGCCTACCGCGACACCGCGCGCCGGCTCGACGGGATCCCCACCGCGAGCGCCACCGGCGCGCCGATAAGGGCGGCGCTGCACGGAGCGCTCCTCCGGGACGCCGCCCTCTGCGACGCACTGGCGCGCGGCGAGCCGCCTCCCGTGACGACGGGCGGCCCCGGGGCGGGGCTCGCGGGGCTCCGGGCGCGTTGGCACGGGCTCGCGTTGCGCGCGGCGAGCGGCGGTACTGTCGCGACCGAGGCGCGGGCGCTCGCGGCCGAGGCCCGCGGAGTGGTCGCGCCCGCCCTCGACCCCGGCGCCTTCGCGGACTTCGAGGCGCGCCACGCGCTCCGGGTGAAGCTCGTGGAGGCCTACGTCGATGGCGTCGATCCGCTCCGACCCACGGACCCGTGGGGCTACTGGTCGCCCGACGAGGTCACCCGTGTCGCGACCGCGCTCGCGGCGGCGGCGGACGCGCTCGCGGACGGTGCGCACCCGGGGCCCGAGGCGCTCGCGCCGGCTCGTCCGCCGACCCCCTTCGACGCGGTGCAGCTCGGCGCGCTCCCCACCGGGGACAGCCTCGTCGACATGGTGGGCTTTCCCGGCCCGCGCGCCATCGGCACGCTCGAGGTGCTCTCCCTCGACGATCCGGCCCATCGCGCCTGGCTCGACGCGCGCGCGGCCACGCTCGCCGCCCTCCCCGACGAGGCCGTGCCCACCGCCATGGCCGAGGTGGTCGCGACCCTCGACGCGCACCCCCACGGCAGCCGCTACTACAACGTGAAGCAGGCGCGGAACGCGGCCGTGCGCGTGCTGGCCAGCCGCGGGGCGTTCCCCGAGGCGCGCGCGGTGCTCGCGACGAGCTGGCCGCTCCACGCGCAGGACTGGGCATGCCCCGATCGGGCCGCGATCCTGCGCGCGATCGAGGGGCGCCTGCTGCTCGCGGCCGGGGATCCCGGCGCCGGCGCGGCGCTCGACGCGGCCCTCGTGGAGACCGAGCGCTTCCTCGCGCACGTGGCGTCGCGGGAGGGGATGGGGGGGCCGCCGCCGTGGGGGCCGCCTTCGGCGGTGAAGCCGCCGTCGGCCGACACGATCGGGCCTCATGCCCCGCGCCCGCCGACCCGACACGATCGGCCTCACGACCCGCCGTAAGGCGGATCGTGTCGGGTCTTCGCCACGATCCCGCACGGCACCGCGCGCGCGACCGGGGGTTTCTCGGCGTTCCTTCGTCGCGCCCACGACGGGTGCCGCCTCTGCTCTCGAATCCACGGCCGCCGACCCGACACGATCGGCCTCACGACCGGCCGTGACGACCCGAACACAGTGCAACATTTTGAGCGGGCGTCACAGGGGCGTCAGCTTCGGCTGCGCCCGAGGGGATCGACGACGGTGCGCAAGAGCGCTCTGATGGCTCGGTTCCCGTCGGCGGGGGCCCGGGTTCGGACGCTGGAATCCGATAGTTGATTGTGGCGGAGACCTCGTCGATTGTGACGTAGCTCACGATGCTTCTCACCACTTGTTGGCGGTTCGCCCAGTCAAGCTGGTCGAAGCCCTCGCCCATGAGCCCGCGGAATCCCTCGAAGGTCGAGATAATCGCAGTGAGCTCCACGTTGCGTCGAAGGTCGGCGGTGGCCCTGGCCAGCTCGTCCTCGGCCCGCCGTCGACGTTCTTTCAGCCCCTCCACTCGTGTCCGAAACTCCTCGAGGTCCAACACACCCGCCTCGTACGCATCGCCGAGTCGTTGACGCTGTAGTTCGACCGATTGAATGCTCCTTCGGGCGCTGCACTCCTGTTCCCGAAGGGCGGCAACCGTGCCGTCCGCACCCGCGCGACGGCTCCACTCCTCCACCAAGCGGGTCGGCTCCTCCAGGAGCGCCCGGACAGCGGTCCAGACGTGCTCGTCCAGGAGATCCACGCGCACGCCGGGAACCCCACAGCGAACCTTCGAGGCAGAGGATCGGCATCGGTAGTATCGATGTCCATCAGGCGTGCTCGTCGAGCCGGTGATGGCGTAGCCGCATCGACCGCAGCGCAGCAGTCCCTGCAGGAGGTACCGCCCCTCGGTGACGCGCCGCGCCGCGAGTTGGCGATTGCGTTGAAGCTGCTCCTGTGCCGCGCTGAACGTCTCTTCCGACACGATGGGTGGCACCGGAATGACGATCCGCTGATCGTGCGGACGTGCCCGGGTGGACGACTTCTCCCCGTCGGGAACGACAGGACGGCCTTTGCCGGGGCGAACCCTCGCTCCTCGTGCCACAGCTTCCCTCTTCCCGAACTCGGCGCGCCCCGCGTAGGCCGGGTTGCCGAGCATCCCGTGGATCGTCACCGAGCTCCACGCCCCTCCGCCATGACGCGGAACGGCCCCGATTCGCTCCATGCGACGCGCAATTTCTCGTATTGAGACCTGTTCTTCCACGAGCCAGCGGAACGCCTCCCGCACGGCCCTGGCCTCAGCCAGGACGATCTGGTACTCGGCCGGCGCCCCGTCGGTGCGAGGCACGTAGAGGTAGCCGTAGGGGGCCTTCGTGAGGACGCTCACCTGGCCCGCACGCGCGCGATGGAGGCGCCCACGTCGCGTCCGCTCGATGATCTTCGCCCGCTCATACTCGGCGAAGACACCTTGCATCTGCAGGAGCATCTCCTCCTCCGGTGACTGCGCCTCCCCTCCGTGCACGAACACCACCCTGGCACCGTGCCGGCCGAGTTCCTCGTGAAGCAGCGCCTGGTAGGCGTACTTTCGCGCGAGCCGATCGGGAGAGTGCACGTAGATACGGTCGATCAGGCGAGCCGCGACGGCGTCGCGCAAGCGCTCCAGCCCTGGCCGGACGAGGCTCGCACCAGAGATGCCGTCATCGATGTACTCGTGGTCGGGGGAGAGAGCGTGACCGTCGGCGGCGATTCGGCTCCGAAGGTCACCGACCTGGCTCGCGATGGTGGCCTGCTTGGCCTGCCGATCCGACGAGACGCGTGCGTAGAACGCGACGATCATGAACGCTTTCCTCCTTGCTTGTTTCGTGGTCCGGAATGCAGGTCCGTCGAACCGGAAGTACCCGCTCGTACACGGACTGCACCGTCGCGGCGCCGTGGCGCGTCGGGAGAAACTCCTCGAGAAGCTCCAACGACTTGCGTCTGGCCACGGGCAACCTCCGTCAGGTCATCCGTGAAACCCTGCCCAGCTTCAGTTGACGCGTCAAGAGCTGCGTCCCTACATCGCGCGACTTTCCGACGAGCACGATTACGACGGAGCGTCGCGACCATGACCCGCGTGAACCAGCCCGCGAATTGTTGCACTGTGTTCGAGTCGTCGTGAGGCCGATCGTGTCGGGTCGGAGTGTGCGCGGGGTTCGAATAGCGGGCGTTTGTCCGTTCGGGAGCCGTTGAACGTGCCGGTCCGGCCCGACTTTGGCCCCGAAAACCCGACACAAACG
>JAKFCH010000103.1:0-6702 GCA_036676765.1 Deltaproteobacteria bacterium | reverse complement strand
GCCCGCCGCCGCGCCTCCGACACCGAGCGCCCCGCCCGCGGCCGCCACCGCCCCGACCCCCGCCACCACGTCCTCCGACGAGCGCGGCGCCGTGCGGATGCGCGCCCCCGATCCGCTCAAGAGCGGGCTCCGCGGCGATCCCCAGCCCTACAAGATCGCCCGCACCGTCGACACCCCCGCCCAACGCCGGCGCCTGCCCGCGGGCTCCTCGCTCGCGGACGTGGTGGGGCTGCTGGTCGGCCAGGTCGTGCCCCTCCGCACCTCCCTCGACGGGCGCCTGCTCGGGTGGTATCGCCTCGGGCCGGCCTCCGGGCCCCTCCCGGCCGATACGCGGCTCGACACCCTCGACCCCGAGCAGACCCTGGTGTTCCACTTCGTGGAGAGCCGCGTCGTCCTCTGCGACATCGAGATCCACGGCGCCGACGGGGTCACCCGCCTCCGCGCGCCGCTCGCCACCGCCACGCCGGTCGCGAGCCTCGTCGACGCGATCGCCGCGCTCGCCGATCTCCCCGCGGGCGAGTGGACCGCCGCGCTCGACGGGGGCGCGCTCGAGCCGTTCCACATCCTGGAGGACCGCCGCCCCGGGCCCCGGAGCGTGCTCTCGGTGCGACGCGTATGAGCAGCCAGGAGCGTTGGTTCGTCGTCCTCAAGTTCCAGAACGGGCCCCTCTCGTTCCAGGGGGAGATGCCGCTCCGTGGGCCGGTCATCCGGCTCGGCGCGAACCCCGGGCCCGGCGGCCTGAAGCTCGAAGGGTATCGCGGGCTCGACGACCGGCAGGCCGTGCTCACCGCCTACGACGGCGGCACGGCCTCCGTGGCGCCCGTGGGCCCCAACCAGGTGCGCATGGCGCCGCACGAGCACGTCGACTGGAACGAGGTCCAGCCCATCCGCGGACCCACCTTCCTCTCCGACGGGTGCGCGCTCCACTTCGGGCCCCCCGGTCGGGGCGCCACCGCCGTGTTCCTCGAGTGCCGGCGCCTCGGGGCCTGGGAGCAGGGCGCCATCCTCTCGGACGCCTCCCAGCTCGAGTCCTCGGACGTGCGCCCCACCGAGGTGCGCGAGCTCGACGCCACCAAGCGGTTCCCGTGGTGGGTGATCCCCATCGCGCTCTCCATCCTGATGATGTTCGTCAGCGCGCTCGGCGGCATGTTGTTCGTGTTCCTGCAACGCGACGTAGACCGGCTCGGCCCGGTGGACGAGGGCCAGGAGAAGTACGACTACGAGGCCTCACTCACCGAGAAGGTCGATGTCCAGCTCTACAAGGGCGTGCAGCAGGCGTTCAACGCGTTCGTGATGAAGCCGAACGTCGCGGCGTCGGGCTGGAAGGAGCTCGAGAACACCGAGAAGTGGGACAAGAACCTGATGGAGTGGGTCACCCGCTCCGAGCAGATGCACGGCAAGGGCTGGACCTTCTGGCGGCAGCTCGACAACGCGCGGGAGGACTACGCCGCGGTCCTGGCGGAGCTCCGGAAGGCGAACCTCCCCGACGTGCTCGCGGCCATCCCGTTCCAGGAGAGCCGCTACAACGGCAAGGCGAAGGACACGATCCTGTGCGCCTACGGCTACTGGCAGTTCCAGCCCGAGGTCGCCATCCGCGCCGGCATCGCGGTGAAGGACTGCAAGTTCCGCGGCGTGCAGGAGCTCTGGACGCCCGTGAACTTCGCGCCGCCCATCAACGTGATGAAGAACGCCGCCTACGTCGAGAACGGCTCGTGCCAGATCCAGAGCTGCGCGGTGGACCAGCGCAGCGACCGCCGAATGTCCACCCTCGGCGCCATCAAGCTCCTCGGTGAGGCGTACAGCAACGAGGAGCTCCGCTACTCCGGCGCCGTCACGCAGATCACCATCGCGAGCCACAACGCCGGCTACGACAACTCGCCCTACCAGAACGGCCGGATCAACATCTACAACATGCTGCACGCCTACCGGAAGTACCGGGTGGCGGCCAACGTCGAGCGCGCCCCCGACTTCATCGGCCGCAACATCACGTGCGTCGCGAAGGGCCAGGCCACCGGCTTCAACGACCGGTGCGGCGGCTACCTCGGCAGCGTGACGCAGCACTACGTGCCCTACGTCATCTCCCAGCACCTCCTCGCGGTGTGCTACTACGGCGCCAACTACGCCGACGAGTTCACCGTGTTCGACCCCTACCGCGAGTACGTTCGGGCCAACGGCTACTGCAACGACATCCGGGTTCCCACGAAGGAGCAGGTCGCCGCGCAGGGGAAGGGCAAGTGAGCTGGCGCCTGTTCGTCATCGGCCTGATGCTGGTCGCGGCCATGGGCTTCAACGGCTTTCTCCTCTACAACGAGGAGATCGTCTCGCCCGACGCGAAGACCAAGGCCGAGACCCGCCAGGAGGACACCCTCTTCGGCATGCGCTTCAACGTCCCGGAGCGCGAGGCCAACATCGGCAAGATGGGCTTCGGCCCCGACGAGATCAAGGACATCCTCAAGCGCATCAACACGCTGGAGGAGAAGTACCGGGTCAAGGACCCCGCCTACAACCAGGTGGTGGTGAAGATCGAGTCCACCGACGATCAGGACGCCCTCGCCGCCGCCTTCTGCGGGACCGGCTCCACGCTCCCCGTCCGCTACGCGGCCATGGCCTTTCTCCTCGAAGAGAAGGACACGAAGCTCCGCGCCGTCGACATCGAGGAGATCAGCTCCTTCAAGTACAACGAGTGGGCGACCGCCGCGCGCATCCAGACCGCCTACGAAGAGGCCGACCGGACGAAGGACCGCAAGGAGGACGCCGTGCGCATGGTGATGGCCGCGGTCATCGCGCGGGACGAGGCGACCCTCATCGACCACGCCTCCCCCTGGGGCGGCGGCTTCCTCGGCGGCGGGTGGGCCTGGGCCGGCGTGCAGAAGAAGCACCCCGGCGTGAAGACGCGGGTCATCGACTACGTGGCGCTGATGCACCTCGTGCTCGAGACCGCCAATGCCGAGGGAGGGCTCTGCTCTACCTGAAAGGGCACTACGCGCTATAGTGCGCCTTGCTCGGGCCCGGGCGGTCGCATCCGCCCCCGACGCTTCGTTTCGACCCCGTGCCTGCTGACCCCCCGACCAGCTGACCCAGACGCAAGGATTTTCAATGGCGGAGCCCAGGCGCCGATTCCGATTCCTGAAGGAACTCGCCCAGGGCGGCTTCGGAAAGGTGTACCTCGCCGAGATGATCACCGGCGACAACTTCTCGTCGGTCGTGGCCATCAAGGTTCTCCACAGCAAGTGGGTGGACAACGACGAGGTCGTCATGCGCTCGCGCGACGAGGCGCGCCTCCTCGGCCGCCTGCGCCACCGCAGCATCGTGCGCGTCGAGGACCTCACGGCGATCCAGGGCCAGTGCGCCATCGTCATGGAGTACCTCCAGGGCGTCGATCTCAAGACGATCAGCAACGCGCTGCGAGAGATGGGCAAGCCGTTCCCGCGGCAGGCGCTGTTCGAGTCCATCGGCGGTGTCGCCGCCGCGCTCGACGCCGCCTACAACCACAAGCCCCTCCAGGGCGGCGAGCCGCTCAAGCTCATCCACCGCGACATCAAGCCGTCGAACGCGATGATCACCATCGAAGGCGACGTGAAGCTGCTCGACTTCGGCACCGCGCGCGCCAGCTTCGACGACCGCGAGGCCAAGACCCAGGCCCTCGCCTTCGGCTCCGCCGCGTACATGGCGCCCGAGCGCCTCATGGGCGAGGAGGATCGCCCCGCGGGTGACATCTTCAGCCTCGGCGTGACGCTGTACGAGTGCCTCACGCTCGACAGCTTCGGCAAGATCCACATCCGCCCCGAGCGCTTCGAGAAGACGGTGGCCGAGCGGCTCGAGGCCCTCGACCTCACCGGGCTGCCCGAGGGGATGCACGAGGGGTTCCGCGAGACCCTCCGGCTCATGCTCGCCTACGAGCCCGAGAACCGCCCCACCTCCGCCGAGGTGGTCGAGCTGATGGAGACCTTCAGCGAGGCCGCGCGGGATGGTGGGCTCAAGCGCTTCGCCCGCGAGTCGGTGCGGGAGATCATCGAGGCCCACGTGCCCGAGCAGGATCCCCACGATCCGCTCACCGGCACGCTCGTGTACGAAGATTCCAGCGGGTTCACCCCCATGGGCGTGGACGGCCCCGAGGGCACCTCCGGCGGCATGCGCCTGGGCGGGCCCCCCCCGGGCCGGCTCCCCGGCCAGGTCACCGGCGCGTCGAACGCCATGCAGCGGGGCGGCACCTCCGCGCCGCGCCCCGCCTCTCCCGCGGCGCGCGGGGCCAAGTCCTCCGCCACGTCCGCGCCCCGCCCCGTCGGCAACGGCGCGCCCAACGGCTTCGGCGCCGCCACTCCCCAGGCGAGCGCCCCGGCGGAGGAGGACGAGAGCCCCTTCCAGGTGCCCGACGATCTCGCGGAGCCTCTCGCGGAGCTGCCGCAGGGCCGCCCGTCCGCCGGGGTGCCTCCGACCCCGCCCGCGTTGATGACCGTCACGCCGCGCGGCATGGGGGATGGCAACGGTCGGGCCGACGGCGCCCCCCGCGCCGAGCCCTCCGCACGGTCGAACCCGATCGCCTCGTCCAACGAGCCCGAGTCCTCCGGCGGCGGCGGCCTCGGCAAGATCGTGGCGCTCCTCGGCGTGCTCGGCGTGCTCGCGGTCGTGGCCGCCGGGGTGGCCTTCTTCGTGCTCCGCCCGGCGGGGTCCGACCCCGTCGCCACGCCCACGGACACGCCGCCCGCCGTGGCCGACTCCAAGCTGGTGAAGGGCGCCTCCGACATGGACTTCGCGCCCAACGCGGCGGGGAAGGGCGGGGTGATCCTCACGGCGCCCGCCGGGGCCACCGAGGTGACCGTGACGAGCTCGACCGGCTTCCGCTCCGAGTGGGACGGCTCGGGGAACCTCCGGCTCCGCGACCTCGAGCCCGGCGTCCTCCGCGGCAAGGTCAAGCCGAAGTCCGGCGGACCGAGCGTCCTGGCCGACTTCAGCGTGGAGAGCGGCACCACGTGCGTCTTCACCTTCAACGCCAATCCGAACGAACCTGGAGGCGGCTCATGGGACAAGTCCGAGTGTCGCTGACCGCGCTGTTGCTGCTCGTGGCCGGCCCGGCGTGGGCCCAGGA
Organism: Deltaproteobacteria bacterium; assembly: GCA_036676765.1. Classification (GTDB taxonomy): domain Bacteria; phylum Myxococcota_A; class UBA796; order UBA796; family SXON01; genus CAJBVW01. Next base: position 1,616 of record JAKFCH010000103.1, on the reverse strand, counting down.
CGCGGCCGGCTACGCCGCGCTGCTCGATCAGGCCAAGGCCGCCATCACCGCCCAGGACTACAAGTCCGCCCGGGCGCTCCTCGCGCAGGCCGAGGCGGCCGCCCCCGTCTCCGAGGCGCTGATCCAGGAGAAGGATCTCGCGCGCCTGCCCTTCTACAAGGGCGCCGTGGAGTGGCGCAACGGGGACAAGGACACCGCCGCGCTCAACCATTGGCGCGCCGCCATCGTGTTGTCGCAGGACTTCCAGCCCGAAGCGGACGTGCTCCCCGAGACCGACGCGCAGGACGTGTACTACGCCCTCATCGGCGAGGTGAAGGGCCGCGAGTCCGTGACCCTCGGCCTCCCCGAGGATCCGGGCGACACCCTCATCTTCGTCGACGGCCGCCGCATGGAGCCCTTCGACGCCGTCATCGTCGGCACGCACTACGTGCAGCTCCGGTGCGGAGAGGGCAACGTCGTCGGGTCCTGGTACACCTTCGGCCCGCCCCCGCCCGACTACCTCACGCTCTGCGCCGGCGGCGCCTATCCGACCCAGAAGGGCGGCAAGCCCGCCAAGCCCCCCAAGGGCCCGTCGAAGGCCGACCTCGCGAAGGCCGAGAAGGAGGCCGCGAAGCAGGCCGCCCTCGCCGAGAAGGCGGAGAAGGAGGCGGCCGAGAAGGAGGCCGCCGCGGTCGCGCTCGCGGAGACCACCGCCAAGGCCGAGGCCGTGAAGGCGGCCGCCGAGAAGGCCGCCGTCGAGAAGGCCGCCGCGGACAAGCTCGCCGCCGAGAAGGCCGCCGCCGACAAGCTTGTCGCCGACGCGACCGCGGGGGAGAAGGCCACGACTGACAAGGCCGCCGCGGAGAAGGCCGCCGCCGAGAAGGCCGCCGCCGACAAGGCCACCGCGGAGCGGGTCGCCGCCGAGAAGGCGGTCGCCGCCGAGAAGGTCGTGGCCGACAAGGTCGCCGCGGACAAGGCTGCCAAGGCCGCTACGGACAAGGCCGCGGCGGACAAGGACGCGAAGGCGGCAGCGGACAAGGTCGCCGCCGACAAGGCCGTCGCGGACAAGGCCGCCGCCGACAAGGACGCGAAGGCCGTCGCCGACAAGGCCGCTGCCGACAAGGCCGCCGCCGACAAGGGCACCAAGGCCGTGGCCGACAAGCCCGCCAAGGTCAAGTCGAGCGCCGGCAAGGACGGCGGCGGGGCCGTGGGCTGGGCGATGATCGCCGGCGGCGGCGCGATGATCGCGGGCGGCGGCGCCATCAACTTCCTCGTGGTCAACCCCGCGTGGACCGACGCCGAGGCCGCCAGCGCCGATCCGAGCGCGGTGACCCGCTCCGAGGCCGACGCGATCGTGAGCCGCTTCAACACCGGTCGGTACGCCACGATCGGCCTCCTCGCGGCCGGCGTCGCGACAGCGGGCGTGGGCGTGTTCCTCGGGCCCCTCGACAGCCACCTCTACTTCACGCCCACGGGCGTGGGGCTCTCCGGTCGCTGGTAGCGGGCGCGGATCGGCGTTCGGGCGCGTCCCGGGCGCGGACGCCCGGGTCGGGCTCCTCGCGGGGTCGCGGCGGAGCCGCTCCGTTCGTGCTCCCCGGCGCGCGCGCCGGACGCACGGAACCGCGCGGCACGGCCGC
>JAKFCH010000102.1:0-50927 GCA_036676765.1 Deltaproteobacteria bacterium | reverse complement strand
CGGCGGCGGCGGCGGCGGCTCGCTCTACACCTACTTCGGCGGCGGCGGCGGCGGCGGCTCGAGCTGGACCACCGCGGGCACCGTCGGCGCCGGCTCGGGCGCCACCCCCGGCGGCACCACCCGCACGGCCTGGGACGGCACGGCGGGCACGGGCGGTGTCCCCGGGTCGTGGCCGTCGACGCCGTCGACGGACGGGACGCACGGGCGGGTGGTGATCGAGTAGGGACGGCGCCCCTCGAAGGGGGCGGCGCGAACGATCACCCCGCGCCAGGGGGGCTGGAGCGGGGCCGTCCGCGGCCCGTCCGCGCCCGGCGCGGACCGAGCGCCTCGGGCGCGAGTGCGGAGGACACCCGCCCGCCCGCGCCGCGCGGGCGGGGGCGCCCAATTCTGTCATCGACCGGGCACCGGACGCGCGGCGGTGGATGTACACTCGGGGCATGCCCACCCCCCTCCTGCTCGCGCTCCTCGCGTGCGCCGACAAGAAGATCGACCTCGGCGCCCTCGAGACCGCGGACGACATCGCCAGCGCCTGCGAGCAGTACGAGCCCGAGGAGATCACCCTCCAGGTGGTGTTCCCCGCGCAGACCGACGCCTGTCCGTGGGAGGAAGGGGACAACCAGGGCCCCTTCGACGGCCGGCTGACCGCGCGCGTGGAGCAGGTCCAGCGGCTGGAGCTCCCGCTCGACGCGATCATCTGCGACATGACCTTCGACTTCGCGGGCATCGTGCCCGACGAGATCCAGGTGATGGTCTACGACGACCACTTCTTCTTCACGTTCAACGACATCGTGCTCGCGTCCAGCTTCTCGCCCGCGGTCGAGGCGTTGGCGGCCGACGGCGCCCTGCACACGTGGGACTGGAGCCGCGTGGCCGGCTTCGACTACCACGCCGTCGGCGACAATTACGAGAGCTACTGCCTCGGGGACGACGAGCCGGGCGGCACGGCCGCGTGTGACATCCCGGCCACCGAGACCCCGGGCCCCATCACCCTGCGGTTCGACGAGGCGCTGGTGGCCGAGCTCTCCCTGTCCGCCATCGCGGACGCCCGGTACGACTTCTCGTTCGTCACCACCGGCGACGACGATGTCGACCGGGACTGCAAGCACGAGGCGTTCGGGTTCACGGTGACGGTCCCGTACCTCCGGCCGTAGCCTCGCGGAGTTGGTTGTCGACGCGCTCGACGCCCCGCACCGAGGTGGCCACGAGCTCGATGCGGCGGCGATCCTCGCGCTCCGGCACGGTGCCGGCCAGCGTCACCACGGCGTTGGACACCTCGACCGTGACATCCGACGCATCCGCGCCCGTGTCACCGAAGAGCCGCTCGCAGATGTCCTCGCGGATCCGCTCGTCGGAGCGACGGTAGCTCCGCGGACCGCAGGACCGGCGCTGCGCCTGCCGTCGGGCCTCCTCGAGCACGGCGCGGTCCGGCCCGGACGTGTGGCCCCCCTCCAGGCTGCGCTCCTCGTCCCGCGCGTCCTCCCAGCCCGCGGCGTCGGGCAGGAGGTCCTTGTCGTCGTCCCGGTCCATCTGCACCCCCGCCGCAATGTGGATCCGGCGGGTGTCTCCGTCTGTCCAACTTGGGAGAGATGGCGGGCGCGACGGGTCAGCGCTCCCCGCCGAGCAAGAGCCAGCCCCACTCGCCGGAGGACGAAGAGACGCCGAAGTCGGCGTACCCGTCCCCGTCGGTGTCACCGACGGCGAGCCGGCCCCCGGCGTATTGGTTGTCGTCACCGCTCGCGATCAGGGTCGCGCCCGACACCGTCGTGATCAGGACCACGCCCGTCTCGGTGATGGGGCCGTAGACGACGTAGACGCCACCTTGATCGTAGCCATCCGCGTCCTGCAGCCCCACCGCGGAGAGCACGAGATCGAGCCAGCCGTCCCCGTCGATGTCGGCGGACTTCGTCTCCCCGCCGAAGTAGTCGGTGGCGGCGGCGCCAACGAGGCGGAGCTCGGCTTCGGCCGCCGCGGTGGCCTCGCCGGTGGCGGGGGGCGCGGTGTACACGTAGAGCGCACCCGCGTAGGTGGTGGTCGTGGCGTTGTAGGTCGAGCCGAGGGAGAAGTCGTCGGCGCCGTCGCCGTCGATGTCGCCGAGCCCGTACATCCAGTAGCCGAGGCGGTCGCTCGACTCGCCGGTGAGCTTCACGTCCGCGCCAGAGACGACGTGGTCGCCGGACCACGGCGCGCCGGCATCGCCGTAGTAGAGGTGCGCCGCGCCCGCGTTGTAGCCGCCCGTGGTGTCCGCGGGCCGACCGAACACGAGCTCCTGGGTGCCGTCGCCGTCGAGGTCGCCGAGCACGTTGTGGGTCTGGAGGTTCTCGTTGTAGAGGGTGCCGTTGAAGGACGCGACGGCGTCGCTGTCGCCGAGGCTGGCGCCCGCCAGGAAGGGGCCGGGGAACAGGTAGATGGCGCCGGTGCGCGTGGCGGCCGGGCCGTCGGAGTAGCGGGAGGTGACCATGATGTCGTCGAGGCCGTCACCGGTCACGTCCCCCACGCCGCGCGTCCACTCGCCGAATTGGTAGGTGTCACCGGTGAACGTCACGTCGGCGGTGGTGGCCGCCCAGGTCGCGGGCCACGCGCCGCCGAAGAAGATGTACGCGGAGTCGCCGGTGTAGGCGCCGACGACGAGGTCCTCCACGCCGTCCCCGTCGACGTCACCGGCGCTGTCGAGGGCCTGGCCGAAGTGATCCGGCGCGCTCGCACCCGAGAGGGTCACGTCGGCCTCGTCGTAGTCCCAGGTGGAGCCGCTCACGGGGCCGCGCCAGAGGTAGACCTTTCCGACGGAGGAGCCCGGGCCTCCGCGCGGCTCGCCGAACGCGACGTCGTCGTAGCCATCGTCGTCGAAGTCGCCGATCGCGACGGTCTCCATGGCGTTGTAGCTGACGGACGACTCGAAGCGGGCGTGCGAGGCGTCCTCGAGCCGCTCGCTGCCGGCGGGCGCGCAGAGCGTGGCCACGCCGTCACAGTCGTCGTCGAGGCCGTTGCCGCAGGTCTCGGTGGCGGAGGGGTTCACCTCCTCCCGGGTGTCGTCGCAGTCGCCGTCGGCCGCGGAGAGGCCGTCGCCGTCGAGGTCGTCCCCGAGCACCGCGCCGGTGTCGCTCGAGCGGCCGCCGCGGAGGACGACGACCTCGCCGCCCACCGTGCCCCCGAAGCCCGTGCGCGCACCCGCGCCGAGCGCGAGGTCGGGGTAGCCGTCGGCGTCGAGATCCCCGACGGCGATGCCGGTGGCGAGCGTGTCGGAGGTGTCGCCGTGGAGGGCGGCGTCGGAGGTCCAGTCGTAGGCGGAGAGCGGCCCGTAGTAGACGCGGGCGGCGCCGGCGTTGGTGCCGCCGAGATCGTAGTCGGGCACGCCGACGATCACGTCGCCCCAGCCGTCCTGATCGAGGTCGGCGACCGCCACGGTGGCGCCCGCGCGGTCGGTGGAGTAGCCCTCGATCACGGCGTCGGGAGCGGCGTGGCGCGTGCCCGCGTAGGGCCCGAGGTAGACGAGCGTGTTGCCGCCCGTGGTGGTGCCGGTCACGAGGTCGGCGAGGCCATCCCCGTTGAGGTCGCCCGTCGCGAGCGAGGCGCCGATGCGGTCGGAGTCGGCCACGTCCTTGTAGCCGGCGAACCAGTCGTCGGCGTAGTAGAGCGAGAGGTCGCCGGCGAGCGTCGGGCGGCCGAGCACGAGCCAGACCTCGCCGCTGATCGCGGTGGTCGTCACGGTGGCGCCGCCGCCCTCGGTGCTGGCCGGCCCGCCGACGAAGATGTCCTGGAGGCCGTCCCCATCGGTGTCGCCGAGGGCGATCGCGGTGCCCGCGGCGTCGTCGCTCGTCTCGCCGAGGAGGCGGGCGGTGGCCGTCGAGAGGGAGGCCGTGCCGGAGACCTCGGCGTCGACCACGTACACGGCCCCCTCGGCGCCGTTGTCCACGTCGACCCCCGGGGCCCCGACGATCACCTCGTCGCGCCCGTCCCCGTCGATGTCGCCGGCGGCGACGCGGGTTCCGGCGCCGTCGGACGCGGCGACGCCGTTCAGGAGCAGGTCGGCCACGGTGCTCACGCTGTACGTGCCGCTGATCGGCCCGCGGACGACGTACACGCGCCCCGAGCCGGCGGCGCCGCCGGTCGCGTCGGAGTCTCCGAGGATCAGGTCGTCGCAGCCGTCGCCATCGGTGTCACCGGCCGCGAGCGCGCGCCCGATGCGGTCCTCGTCCACCGCGCCGGTGACGATCGCGTCGGCGGAGGCGTCGGAGACGATGCCGTCCCCGAGCGGGCCGTAGACGATCAGCGCCGCGCCGACGTCCCCGGTGCCGTTGTCCCAGCCGGCGTCCCCGATGGCGAGGTCGTCGATCCCGTCGCAGTCGAAGTCCCCGACGACCACGGCGTCGCCCGCGTCGTCGCCGGACTCGCCGCCGTAGATGCGCGCGGCGGCGTCGTCCGCGTCCACCTCGCCGGTGGGGGCGCAGGGGTCGTCGACCCCGTCACAGTCGTCGTCCACGCCGTCGCCACACGTCTCGGCGAGCCCGGGCGCGGTGGTGAGGCGCGTGTCGTCACAGTCGCCGGCCACCTCGGAGAGGCCGTCGCCGTCGGCGTCGTCGGCGAGGTCGAACGTCGCGGGAATCGTGACCGTGGCGGTGCGCGCGCCCCCGAGGATCGTCCACGCGTAGCCGGTGCTCGTGACGGTGGAGGAGGCGCTCGCGGTCGTGCTCGCGACGGTCACGTCGTCGAAGCCGTCACCGTCGAGATCGCCGATGCCGGCGACCACGCGGCCCGCGCCGTCGCTCGCGCGCGTGCCGGTGAAGGTCACGTCCGCGGTCGCGGTGGTGCCGCTCGTGGGCGCCCCGTACCAGAGCCAGGCGGCGCCGACGTTGGCGAGCGTCGCGTCGACGTTGGGATCGCCGGCGACGATGTCCATGCGGCCGTCCCCGTCGACATCCCCCGCGCCCGCGACGGCGCGGCCGAACCCGTTGCCCGCGGTGCGGCCGGTGAGGGTCACGTCCGCGGAGGTGATGGGGCGCCGGCCGGAGGAGAGGGGACCGAAGAGGAGGGCGACCGCGCCCGCGTCGGTGCCGCCGGTGTCGTCGCCGGGGATGCCGACGAGGACGTCGGCGTAGCCGTCTCCGTCCACGTCACCGGGGCCGGCGAGCGCGGTGCCGACGCCGGCGCTCGCCGAGGTGCCGTACAGGATCACGTCGGCCCACGCGAGGGGCGTGCTGGCGGTGTCGTAGAGGACGTAGACCTTGCCGTCGCCCGCGGTGGTGTGGTCGGCGGAGGGGGCTGCCAGGAGGAGGTCCGGCGCGCCGTCGCCGTTGATGTCGCCCGCGCCGGCGACCACCGTGCCGGCGGCGTCGGAGGCGTACTCGCCGGTGTAGACGGCGTCGGCGTCGTCCAGGCTCGCGGCGGTGGTCCCGCCGAGGAGCAGGTAGGCGGCGCCCGCGGCCGCGTGGGCGGCGCTGTCACCGGGATCGCCGACGAGGAGGTCGTCGAGGCCGTCGCCGTCGACGTCGCCGGGGCTGCCGAGGCTCGTCCCCGCGGCGCTGCCGGTGATCGCGCCCGTCAGCGTGTGGTCGGCCTCTCCGGTGAGGATCGTGTCGTCCACGAGGTCGCGGGAGGTGACCAGGTAGACGGTGCCGCGCGAGCGCGTCCGGTCGGCGATCGCGAGGTCGCGGAGCCCGTCCCCGTCGAAGTCGCCGAGGCCCGCGAGCGCGCTGCCCGCGGCGGCGTCGCCCACGAAGGCGCCCGAGCGCGACGCGCCCGCGGTGGTGGTGCCGCTGTACGCGCTCCCGCCGAGGAACAGGTAGACGTAGCCCGTGCCCCCGGCCCGGCTCCACCCCACGGCGACCTCGTCGTCGCCGTCTCCATCGATGTCCCCGAGCCCCGTGACCGCGTCCCCGAACGCCGCGCTGGCGGACCCGCCGTACCAGGCGATGTCGGCCGACGAGAGCGCCACGGCGCCCTCCGGCGCGCAGTCGGTGTCGGCCGAGTCGATCCCGTCGCAGTCCTGGTCGGTGCCGTCGTCGCACACCTCCCGGCCACCGGGGGAGATGCTCGCGTCGGCGTCGTCGCAGTCACCGGCGTCGGCCCCGTAGCCGTCGGGCCGGTCGCAGCTGATCGTCCCGCCGCCGCTCGGGCCGTAGCCGTCGCCGTCCGCGTCCGGGTACCACGTCGCGGCGTCCGTGGGGCTGTCGTCCACGGCGCCGTCGCAGTCGTCGTCCACCTCGTTGCACGTCTCGCGCGCCCCGGGGGAGACGGTCGCCACGGCGTCGTCGCAGTCGGTCGCGTCCGCGACGGTGCCGACTGGCGCGTCGCAACTGACCGTGCCCGTGCCGGGCGCGCCGTAGCCGTCGGTGTCCCCGTCGACGAACCAGGTGTCCGCGTCGATCGCGTCGTCGTCCACGGCGCCGTCACAGTCCTCGTCCACGTCGTCGCAGGTCTCGTTTGCGTCGGGGGACACGCTGGCGTCGGTGTCGTCACAGTCTCCCGGGTCCGCGGCGGCGCCCTCCGGGAGCGCGCAGTCCCACACCACGGTGTCGAGGTCGCCCCATCCGTCGGCGTCCGCGTCGGTGAACCACGCGAGCACGTCGATCGCGTCCTCGTCGATCGTGCCGTCGCAGTCGTCGTCCGCGCCGTCGCACACCTCGACTCCGCCGGGGAGCGCTGTCGCGTCGGCGTCGTCACAGTCGCCGCCGCGATCGGACGTGTCGGGGGGCGGGTCGCAGGACGTGGTCGTGCTGGTGTCGTCCCCGAAGCCGTCCCGGTCGGCGTCGGCGTACCAGGTGGGCGCGTCCACGGCGTCGTCGTCGGCGGTGCCGTCGCAGTCCTGGTCCACGCCGTCGCAGACCTCCTCGGCGCCGGGGAAGGCGAGGGGATCGGCGTCGTCACAGTCGCCCGTCTCGAGGACCGCGCCCGCGGGCCGCTCGCAGGCCTCGACCGGCGCGCCGCCCCAGGCGTCCTCGTCCGCGTCCACGTAGAAGGTTTCGGCGTCAACCGGGTCCTCGTCCACGGCGTCGTCGCAATCGTCGTCCCGCTCGTTGCAACGCTCGGGCGCGCCCGGGTACACGTCGGCGTCGTCGGGGGCGCAGTCATCGTCGTTCGCGACGCCGTCGCCGTCGTCGTCCTCGACGGGGTCGGTGTCGCCTGTGTCGTCGGTGTCCGTGTCGTCGGGGACGTCGGTATCGTCGGGGCCGGCGGTCTCGTCGGTGTCGTCACCGGGCTTGTCCGTGCCTTCTCCGGCGATGCAACCGGTCAGGAGGAGTGCCAGCAGCGCCAGGCGCATCGCGACCTCGGAGGGGGGGAGGGTAGCATCAGTACCATCCGGCGGTGGAGGACCGCGCTACGAGCAGGCCGGCCAGTCCGAGCCCGGCTTTCCAGAATACACTCGCGCGCGCGAGGGGGCGTCACCCGAAGGGCGGAGACCCGGCCCCCGGCCGGGCTCCGTCGGGCGGCGTCCGCGCCGCCCGATAGCACCCGGCCGGCGCAGCCGGCGCGCCGGTGAGGATGCTCGGCAGGAAGGATGCCCCCAGCCGAGCCGGTTTGGGCGGGGGGCTCGAGTGGCGTGAGCACGCCACGACCACCCCCGCCAACGCACCCGGGACCGCTACATCACAGCCGCGTGCGAATCAGCACGCGCTCGTCCCACACGTACAGTCCAGACACCCGTGCTCCGCGCACGTCCCACACGACCGGGCAACTTGCTTCCGCAGCGCGTCCCGCGCCCGGAACACCCGCACCGCCGCGTTGTTCGCGGTGATCCCGACCTCCTCGGCGAATTGCTTCACCGGCACGCCGTCGACCTCGATGCGCTTGAGCGCCTGCGCGAACTCGGGCTTCAGCGTGTCGGCGAGCCGCGCGACACACTGACACACCGCGCGCGCGAGCTCCGCGTCCGGGGCCTCGCTCTCCTCCACCTCCGCGGCGAAGGCGGCGAGCGCCCGGGAGCGCGCCCCGTTGCGGCGATGGTAGTCGACCACCGCGTTGCGGAGCGCCCGGTAGAACCACGCGACGGCGGCCTCCTCGTCACGGAGCGTCCCCGCGCGCTCCAACCCCTTCGTGAACGCCGCCTGCAGGATGTCCTCGGCCACCAGGCGGTCTCCCACGCGGCGCTCGAGAAACGCGAGGAAGGCGCGGTGGTTCTCCACGAGGATGGCGGCGACCCGCGCGTCGACGGGGGCGACGACCTCCCCGTCGAAGGCGGGGGGCGGGTTCGGAGGCGAGGTGGGCATGGAAGGTCTGCTATCCCGAGGTGAGTTGGTTCAGGCCCGCTCGAACCGGCGGAGCCGAAGCGAGTTGGCGAGGACGGACACACTGGAGAGCGACATCGCCGCGCTCGCGAGGACGGGCGAGAGCAACCAGCCGGTCCAGTAGTAGAACGCACCCGCGGCGACCGGGATGCCGACGATGTTGTAGACGAACGCCCAGAACAGGTTCTGGCGGATGGTGCCGAGCGTGGCCCGGGCGAGGTGGAGCGCGCGCGGCAGCGCGGTGATGCCGCCCCGCAGGAGCGCCACGTCGGCGGCGGCCACCGCGATGTCCGTGCCGGTCCCGATCGCCACGCCCACGTGCGCGCCGGCCAACGCGGGGGCGTCGTTGATGCCGTCCCCGACCATGGCGACGATGCGGCCGCGGGCCCGCTCCTCGGCGACCACGCGCGCCTTGTCCTCGGGCCGCACGTCCGCGATGACCCGCTCGATGCCGAGCTCCGCGGCGATGGCGCGCGCGGTCCCGAGGCGGTCGCCGGTGAGCATGGCGACCTCGATGCCCTGCCGGCGGAGCTCCGCCACCGCCTCCTTCGCCCCCTCCGCGGGCCGGTCGGCCACGGCGACGACCGCGACGGGCACGCCGTCGACCGCGACGAAGGCGGGCGTGTGGCCCCGGTCAGCGAGCGCAGCGGCAGACGGTTCGAGCGCGGAGGCGTCGATCCGCACCTTCTCGAGCCAGGCGCGGGTGCCGATCCGCACCACACGCAGGCCCACCCGCCCCGAGACGCCCGCGCCGGCCTCGACCACGAAGTCGGCGGCGGGGCGCACCACCGCGCCGCGCTTCCGAGCACCCTCGACGATGGCCCGGGCGACGGGATGCTCGCTCGCGGCCTCGACGGACGCGACCAGCGAGAGGAGCTCCCGCTCGTCCATGTCGCCGTGGATCACCACCTCGGTGAGCACCGGCCTGCCCGTCGTGAGCGTCCCCGTCTTGTCGAGCAGCACCGTGTCGACGCGGCTGGCGGCCTCGAGCGCCGCGCCGCCCTTCACGAGGATGCCGAGCTCGGCCCCGCGCCCGGTCCCCACGGCTACCGCGGCCGGCGTCGCGAGCCCGAGGGCGCACGGACACGCGATGACGAGGACGGCGACGAACCGCTCGACGGCGGTGGCGATGCCGGTGGCGGAGGGGTCGAGCGCCGCCCACACCAGGAACGTGAGCGTCGCAATCCCGATCACGACGGGCACGAAGATCCCGCTGACGGTGTCCGCGAGGCGCGCGATGGGCGCCCGCGAGCCCTGGGCCTGCTCCACCGCCTCCACGATGCGCGCGAGGGCGGTCTCGCCGCCGGTGCGGGTCACGCGCACCACGAGCGCGCCGGCCTGGTTGAGCGTGCCGCCGTAGACGGTGTCCCCGGCGCGCTTGTCGACCGGGAGGCTCTCGCCGGTGAGCATCGACTCGTCGACCGCGGACGTGCCGTCGGCCACCTCGCCATCCGTGGGGAGCCGCTCGCCGGGCCGCACGCGGAGCAGGTCTCCGTGGGCCAGCCCCTCGACCGCGACCTCCTCTTCATCGTCCCCGCGGAGCCGCCGCGCGAGGGGGGGCACGAGCGAGACGAGCCCGCGCACCGCGTCCGAGAGCCGCTTCCGGGCGCGCGCCTCCATCCACTTTCCGAGCAGCACGAACGTCACGATGGCGGCGGCCGCCTCGTAGTAGACGTGCGGCACCACGCCGTGCTCGGCGTGCGGGAAAAGGCCCGGCGCGGCCGTCGCGACGAACGAGTACGTCCACGCCGCGAGGATGCCCACGCTCACGAGCGTGTTCATGTCCGCGGTCCGGTGCCGCGCGGCCGCCCACGCGAGGCGCAGGAAGCGCCTACCGGGCCCGAACACCACGGGCGTGGCGAGCGCGAACTGGAGCCACGTCCCGAACGTCCCGCCCGTGCCCGGGATGGCCCCGTGGGACATCGCGATCACGAGCAGCGGCACGGTGAGCCCGGCGGAGAGCGCGAGCCCGCGGCGGATGGAGCGGTCCTCGGCCTCCTCGGCCTCCTCCATCGCCCGCGCGGTGTCCGCGGCGGAGGGACCGCGTGTGCGGGGCATGGCGCGGAGGTGCGCGTTCGTTTCCTGGGGCAGGGGGGCTCCGCCCCCCCGCAACGCCCCCCCGGCGTCACGATGGGCCTCGTCGGCCGCACGCTCGTCCTGGTGGCCCCCCGGCACCGCGTACCCCGCGTCCTCGACCGCGTGGACCAGTTGGTCGTATGCCACGGTCCCGTCCGAGAAGCGAACGGTCGCTCGCTGGGTCGCGTAGTTCACCTGCGCCTCGCTGATGCCTGGGACGCGCATCAGCGCACTCTCGACGCGGCGCGCGCAGCTCGCGCACGTCATGCCCTGGATTGGGAGTTGGCAGACCTCGCCGTCGTCCGTCTGGGGCTGGGACCGCGTCGTGTTCGTCTTCATGGTCGTCTCCGACGGGCGCCCGTTCGGCGTCCGTTCATCCCTGCTGACGCGGCCCCTCGCGGTTCATTACCAACCTTCCGCGGTGCGCCCCGAACGTCAGGCGACAGGCGAAGCGGGGTAGCCGGCGTCGGCGAGCGCCTCGACGAGCTGGGGGAGGTCGACGGCGCCGTCGTGGCGCACGCCTACCTTCCCCTCGGAGAAGCGCACGTCGACGGCCTGAACGCCATCCACGTCCATGAGGGCCTTCTCGACGTGCGAGACGCACGAGCGGCAGGTCATCCCCTCGACGGCGAGGAGGGTGTCGGTGTGGGAGGTCATGAGGTGCTCCGTCGCGGGGCCGGGTTCTGGATGGCCCCTGCAGGAGTGCTGACGCGGTCGGACTCGTGACATTACAGTCGAGCCCACGGCGACGTGGCGGGACCTCAGCCCGCGAGAAACCTCGCTACCATCGAGGTTCTACGCCTACTCCCCGAACTTCTCGATATACCTGAAGATCGTCCGCGGATCCACATCCAGCTCCCGCGCAGTCTGCGCCTTGTTCCAGGCGTTCTGGTCGAGCGCCTGGCGGATGTAGGACTTCTTGAAGTCCTCCTCGGCCTCGGCGAGGGTCTGGAGCTTCGCGCGGTCCGCCTTGGGCTCGACGCCGAGATCGTCCGGGCCGAGCTGCTGGCGGTCGGTCATGATCACCGCCTTCTTGATGCGGTTCTCGAGCTCGCGCACGTTGCCGGGCCAGTAGTAGGCGCGCATCGCGTTGAGGCAGCCCGCGGAGAAGCCCCGGGCCTTGCTCCCGTACTGCTCGGCGTACTTGTTGAGCAGGTACTGGGCGATCTGCTGGATGTCGTCCCCGCGGTCGCGCAGGGGAGGGAGCCCGAGGGTGATCTCGTTGAGGCGGTAGAAGAGGTCCTCGCGGAAGCGGCCGGCCTGGATCTCCTCGGTGGGATCCTTGTTGGTGGCGGACACGACGCGGATGTCGAGGGGGCGGCTCTTCACGTCGCCCACGCGCTCGATGACCCGCTCCTGGAGGACCCGGAGGAGCTTCACCTGGAGGTTCATCGGCATCTCGCCGATCTCGTCGAGGAAGATGGTGCCGCCGTCCGCGGCCTCGAAGCGCCCGATCTTGTCGGTGTTCGCGCCGGTGAACGCGCCGCGCTTGTACCCGAAGAGCTCGCTCTCGAGCAGGTTCTCGGGGATGGCGCCGCAGTTGATCGACACGAAGGGCTTGCCGCCGCGCGAGGAGAGGCGGTGCAGCTCCTTGGCGATGAGCTCCTTGCCGGTGCCGGTCTCGCCGAGCACCAGCACGGAGAGGTCGGTCGGCGCCACCTTGCGGAGGACCTTGAAGATGTCCTTCATCGGGGGGCTGCTGCCGATGATGCCGCCCTGGCTGGTCTGCCGGAGCTGGTCGCGCAGGTTGCGGTTGGTGGCCTGGAGCTCGTTGAGCAGGAGCGCGGTGTGGACGAGCATCGACGCCTGGCTGGCGAACACCTCGAGCAGCGCGAGGTCCTGCTGGTCGAACAGGTTCCGCACGTTGTCGTTGCCGAGGTAGAGCACGCCGAGGAGCTCGGTTCGGTAGCTCAACGGCACGCACATCACGCTCGAAAGCCTCAGATCGACCACCGACCGCGCGTTCGCAAAGGTCGTGTCGTGCATCGCATCGCTCACGATGATGGCCTTTCGGTCCTCCATCACGCGCTCGACGATGCTGTCGGAGACGCGGGAGATGTCGAGCGTTTCCCGGCCGACGTTGTGGGAGGCGGCGAGGAAGCGCTCGCCGTCCTTGTTCGCGATGAGGAAACCCTTCTCGGCGCCGGTGATCTGCACGACGGACTCGAGGAGCTTCTTGAAGATGCGCTCCTGGGAGGCCTCGGCCATCAGGTCGCGGGAGAATTCGGAGAGCTTGCGGAGCGAGTCGACCTCGCTCATGCGGGTGCCCGAGGCGTGCACGGCGGCCTTGGGCTCCCCCTCCATCAGCGTGACGATGAAGCGGCCGAACACCACTTCGTCCCCCACCTTCAGGTCGGTCGACCGCGCCCGCTGCCCGTTGAACAGGAAGACGGTGCTCCGGTCGATCACCGAGAGGGTGAAGTGGTTGCCCTTCCGCAGGAGGTTGGCGTGGGTGGGGGCGAGCGTGTTGTCACCCAGCACCACGTCGTTGCCGTCGGCGCGGCCGATGGTCACGAGCGGCTTGCGCAACGGGATGTCGCGCTCGTCGTTGCGGACGGGGTCCTTGCAGCGGAGGTAGGCCATGGTTCCAGACGTCGGGGTGGCCGGGAGTATATCCCCGTGCCCCCTGACGAGGGCGCCGCCGTGCGGTCGGTCGAGGGCCTCCCGTCAGAACTGGCCCGCGAACGTGACGGTGGTGGGGCCGACGTACATCGTGAGGCGCCGCCGCCCGGCCCACACGCCGGTCTCGATCGGGATCGGGAGCAGGTAGGCGAGCGCGGCCGCGGACACGCTCACGCGGTTGACGGTCACGAGCGTCTTGAAGGTGGCGAGCTTCTCGAGCCGCTCGGGATCCTCCTCCATGAACTGCCCGCCGTCGGGGTAGGTGCGCTGGAGCTCCACGTAGGTCGCGATGGAGAGCCCGAGGCTCGCGGCCTGCAGCCCCCCCACGACCGCGCCCGCGAGGGGCTTCTCGTCGACGAAGAAGCCGATGCCGCCGGGCAGGAGCACCATCCACGGCCAGGGCTCCGGCGCGCGCGGCTGCGGCTCGACCGGCCGGGCGAGCATCGGCGCGCGGAGCGACTCGAAGAAGGCCACCACCTCCGGTGAATGCGCGAAGCGGTCGATCGGGTAGCGGGGCGCCTCGGAGAGGAGGGTCTCGAAGACGTTCCGCGCGGCGTCGGGCCCGCCCTCCGCGAAGAGGAGATCCCCGAGCCAGAGCATCGCCTCGCGCCGCACCTCGGGGGCGAGCGAGGGCCCGCGCGCCAGGAGAACCTGGAGCTCAGTGCGGGCTTCCGGCGCGTTTCCCGCGAGGTACTGCTGGATCGCGTGACCCAGCGCCGCACGAGACCCGTCGTCCTCCGCCCACGCCACCTCGACCATCACCGCGAGGGCGGCTACCGCCAACATGGCGCGGAGGGTAGCCGTGCCCGAGGGCGAAGGTCAACCGCCCCGATCGTGATCGTTCAAGTGCGCATCACATGTGCGCTCACGACGGGCCTCAACGCGCGGTGTCGGTACCCGTATCGGCGGTGTCGGCGCCGGAATCCGCGGCGGTGTCGTCCGCGGTGTCGCGCGCGGTGTCGGCCGTGTCCTCGGTGTCCGCCGTGTCGCTGTCCGCTTCGGCGATCGGCGCGGGCAGGGACACGCGGAGCGAGAACGCGCCGCCCTCGTTCGAGAAGGCCTGCCCGAGGAACGTGTCGGAGCGGGCGTCGTAGACCTTCACGGAGGCGTAGGGGATGACCACACCCTCGTAGGTGATGAGCCCGCCCACGTGCACGCCGGAGTCGAGCTGGAAGGAGGTGACGGCGGCGGGATCGTCGATCTCCACCCGGGTGACCGCGCCGTCGCCGCTGTCGGACGGCGTGAGCTCGACGACCATCGGGACGTTCGTGACCGCGAAGTCGAAGGTGCCGTCGGCGTCGGTGCGCCCGTAGTAGACGTACTCGCCGAAGCCGACCTCGGTGGCGACGACCTGGACATCGAACGCGGGGGCTTCGTCCGCGCCGAGCACGCGCCCCGCGAGCCGCGCCGGCGCGCCGACCTGGAGCACCCCGAGATCGACCCCGTCGACCACCGCCCGGTTCGGGTGCAGCGCCGGGCTCGCGTCGACCGCCTCGGCGTCGAAGCGGGGCACGACCTCCACGTCGTACACGCCCGGGAGCAGGTCGATGATGAAGCGGCCCTCGCTGTTCGTGTCGATCTCGCGCTCGAGCGAGCCGATGCCGCTCTCGAGCGCCTTCGAGACGAAGCGGACGCGGGCGTCCGCGATGCGGTTGCCGTCGGCGTCGACGACGCGCCCGTCCGCGGCGGCGTCATCCACGTTGCCGAGCGCGACGGAGACCTCGACGCCGTCGAGCCCCTCCACAAGCACCGGCACGGAGAGGGACGGGGACATGCGGCCCTCGCCGTTCGACTCCCCGCCGACCACCTCGAGGGTGTACTCGCCGAGCTGGGCCACGCGCGCCACGTACCAGCCGCTGGCGTCGGTGGTGAACGTGGCGCTGGTCACGACCTCGCCGGCGACGACGCGCGAGATGCGGAGGGGGATGTCCGCCAGCCGCTGCTCGACGCCGTCGACGATCCCCGAGAGGCGCCCGTACACGGGGATCCCGGGCTCGATCGTCTGGTTCCAGCTCGCGTGGTCGAACGTCGGGGCGTCGAGGACGAGGAGGGGGGCCAGGGTGGCGTCCATCGGGACGAACGCCACGCGGGTCACGGTGGGGTAGGCGGGGAAGGCGAGGGTGAACGCGCCGTCCTCGCCGCTCTGGGCCACGGCGCCGACGCGCTGATCGTCCGCCAGCGCGAGGATGCCGGCGACGAGGGGCTCGGGCGCGGTCGGCGCGCCGCCGAAGGTCCACCCGCGCGTGACCTCGGCGGTGAGCACGCCGCTGACGGTCCGGGTCCCGAAGAGCTCGAGGGAGAGGTCCTCGTAGGAGTCGGGCGGGACGATGTGGCTCTGGGGGAGGAGGAGCGCGCCGTCGTTCGCCGGCGGGTTCACGTCGAGGCGGAGGGTGCCCTCGGCCACGCCGCCGATGTCGGTTTCTGACACGGACCTGTCGCCGCTGAACGAGGTGCCGCTGCAGCCCCCGAGGAGGAGGAGGAGGAGGAGGGGGACGATGACGTGTCTCACCACACCTCCAGCTTCCACTTCGTGGTCACGACGTCGTTTTCGCCGTCGAAGATGTCGCAGGTCAGGATCTGGCTGTGCAGATCGGGGTCGTGGGCGAGGTCGACCTGGCTGCCGTCACCGTCGAACACGGGGTAGGCGCTCCCGACGATCCCGGTCCGCGAGAGGGACCAGGCGAAGCGCAGCTCGTCCCCCTCGCGGTCCTTGGCGAGCACGAACACCGACTGTCCGGCGGGCCCGATGAGGACCGCCGTTTCGTCATCGGGGAGCGGCTCGGCGCGGACGACTTCGGGGGGCACGTTGTCCTCGAGGGTGGGGATCGGGCCCAGGTAGAGGCAGCCCGACGCGAGAAGGGGGATGCAAGCAACGTGCCATCGACCGGTCGGCCCGACATTCCAGTGATTTCCGCCGGTCCGGGCTGAGCGCCGCCCATGCGCCCACGACAGCGGGGTCATGGGTCCGCCATGAGCGCGGGGAGGCTCTTCGGCAGCATGTAGGTTCCGCCGGGCTCGGTGGGCCCGAGGGCGGCCCGGAAGGTCCCGAGGGGCGGCGGACACTCGAACACCGCGAGCCAGTTCGCCTCGGGGTCGGGCAGCTTCAACGTGCGGAAGGTCTTGAGCGGCTCGTAGCGGGTCCCGTTGACGGTCAGCTTGCATTCGTTCGGGACGAGCGCGTTGACGGTGAATTCGACCTGCTTTCGGCGCAGCACGACCGGGAGCTTCCGCTTCTCCCCCTCGGAGAGCTCCACCTCCGCGACCCAGTCGTCGGCATAGATGTTGTTGACCAGGATCGTGTGCTTGCCGGCCGCCAGCTTGAGCGGGTTGGCCTCGGTGCCGATCCAGGTCTCCGTGGGGCCGCCCTTGCGCTTGCCGACCTTGACGCCGTCGACCCACACGTCGGCGAAGGACGCCTCGGTGAGGGTGAGCACGACCTCGGCGGGCACCGGCGCGGCCTTGGGCGGAAGCTCCACGCGCGTCGCGATCCGTGCCGTGGACGGGATGCGGACGGGGAGCGCGGCCCCTGCGGCCGGACGGGCCGGCGAGGGCTCCGACGAGGCCGGCGGCGGCGGCGAGGGCGCGGCGGCGGGCTCCTCCTCCGACGTGTCGGTGTCCGTGGCAGGTACGGGCGCGGGCGGCACCACGGCGACGGCCGCCGGGTCGATCGCGGGGGCCTCCGTGCGCGGGTCCGCCCGGGTCGGTGGCGCCTCGGCCGTCTTCCACAACCACCAGCCGCCCCCGAGGGTCGCACCGACGATCAGCGCGGCCAGCGCAGGGACGAGCGCGCGCATCCGCCTCGACGAGGTCGGCGCCGCCTGGTGCAGCGACTGGATGAGCGCGATGACCTCGGCGTTGTCCTCGTCGATCGCGAGGAGCCGGTTGAAGAGCTGGAGGGCGCCGAGGGTGTCGCCCCGGGCGAGCCGCTCCTTGCCGACCTCGAGCAGGGTCGGGCGCAGGAGCGTCGCGAGGTGCTCCTCGCACGACGCGGCGTCGACGAGGTAGGTCCGAAGGTTGATGGTCGGGTGCTCGGCGGTGAGGCGCACCTCTTCGAGAGAGGCGATGAGCGCCGCGCTCGCGTCGTCCGCCGTCGCGTAGCGGTCCTCCGGGCGGTGCTGGAGCAGGCGGTCGATGACCGCCGCGAGGGCGGGAGAGGCCTGCGGCGCGAGCTCGAGCACCTCGGGCCGGTTGGCCTCGATGATGTTCCGGAGGATGACCGACGCGTTGTTGCCGGAGAAGGGCACGTGGCCGGTGACCGAGTGGAACAGCACCGTACCGAGGCTGAAGATGTCGGTCCGGCCGTCGAGCGGCTCGTCCAACGCCTGCTGGGGGCTCATGTAGGCGGGCGAGCCGAGGAGCGAGCCGTCGAGCGTGATCGAGGTCTCGTCGAGCACGCGCGCGATGCCGAAGTCCATGAGCTTCACCCGGCCGTCCCGCCGGATCATCACGTTCTCGGGCTTGATGTCGCGATGGACGATGCCCTCGCGATGCGCGAACGCGAGCGCCGACGCCAACGAGGCGCCGACGAGCGCGGCGATCTCCGAGGGGAGCCGCCCGCGCTGCTGGATGAGCTCGAGCATCGTGAGGCCGTCGACCAGCTCGGTGACGATGTAGCACTCGTCGGCGGTCTGTCCCGAGTAGTCGAGGATCGAGACGATGTTCGGATGGGAGAGGCGACCGACGGCGCGCGCCTCGCGGTTGAACCGCTCGCGGTAGCGGCTCGACGCCGAGAGGTGCGGGTGCAGGATCTTGATGGCGACGTCACGCCCGATCGTGAGGTGGCGGCCCCGATAGACGGTGGCGGTCGCACCCTCCCCGAGCTTCTGCAGCACCTCGTACTTGTCGAGCACGCTGCCGATCACCGCGAACGTCCTTTGCCCGTACGAATCACAGTTGACCGACCTCGCGCTCGAACGCGCCCCGCTCCGTGTAGAGCGAGAGGATGGCCGCGGCGGTCTCCTCCAGGGCCTTGTTCGTGACGTTGATGTGGGCCCACTGGCGGTTGCGCTTGAAGAGCTCCTCGGCGTACTCGAGCTCGGCGAGGATGTAGTCCATCTGGCCGTAGTTCGTGTCGCTCTGCATGCGCATGGTCTGGAGGCGCTGCTTGCGGATGTTCTGGAGCGCCTCGGGATCGATGGTGAGCGCGAACACCTTGTGCGGATCGATGGTGAAGATCTGCACCGGCGGGTCCCGGTTGAGCACGATCGGGACGTTGGCGACCTTGTAGCCCTTGTACGCCAGGAAGACGGAGAGGGGGGTCTTCGAGGTGCGGGAAACGCCGACGAGCACGATGTCGGCCTTCTCCAACATCCGCGGCTCCTTGCCGTCGTCCACCTTGACGGTGAATTCGACGGCCTCGATGCGGCGGAAGTACTCCTCGTCCGTGCGGTGCATGAGGCCGGGCTGGTTCACCGGGGCCTCGCCGAGCCAGCCGGAGAGCGCGCTGATGACGCCCCCGATGACGTCGATCTGGACGATGCGGTAGGCCCGGGCGAGCTCGTTGGCGCGCGTGCGCTGGTCGGGGGCGACGAGGCTCGTGACCACGCAGGCGCCGGTGAGGGCGGCCTGCTTCAGGATACGATCGAGGTGGTCCCCGTCGGTGACGTTCGAGAACACGTGCACCGCGACGCGCAGCCCCTCGAACTGGCGCAGCGCGGCGCGCGTGACACGGTCGGCGGTGTCACCGGTGCCGTCACTGACGATGAACAGGGGGCGGGCGGGACGTTCGTCCATCGGTGCACTCTATCGCGATAGACGCCCGGGGATGAGCCGTTCGACGCGGGAGTGCGCCCCGCGGCCCTCGTCGGGCGAGGAGGGGAGTAGATGAAGGACACCCGTGTCGTGGATCTCTCCCGGCTGTTGCCGGGTCCTTTCGCCACGTTGTGCCTCCAGGGGCTCGGCGCGCGGGTCGTGAAGGTGGAGGACCCCGCGGGGGGAGACTTCGTGCGGCACGTCCCGCCGCGCATCGGGGAGCACGGCGCGTGGTTCGCCGCGCTCAACCGTGGGAAGCGCTCGGTCGCCCTCGACCTGAAGCGCCCCGAGGGTCACGACGCCCTGCTCGCGCTGTTGGGGGATGCCGACGTGCTCGTCGAGAGCTTCCGTCCGGGCGTGCTCGCCCGCCTCGGGCTCGATCCGCGCCTGCTCCGCGCCCGGTTTCCACGCCTCGTGATCGCGAGCCTCACCGGCTGGGGGCAGACGGGGCCCTACGCGCAGCTCCCCGGCCACGACATCGGGTTCCTGTCCATCGCCGGCCTCCTCGGCCACGGCACGCCCTCGGTGCCGAGGCTCCAGTGGGCCGACCTCGCCGCGGGCGGGCTCGCGGCCGCGCTGCGCATCACCGGCGCCCTGGTCGAGCGCGCGCGGACGGGGGAGGGGGCCTGGCTCGACATCGCCATGCTCGACGGGCTCATCGGCCTCCAGCAGACGCAGTTCGCCCAGCTCGCGGCGGGGGCGCCCCCCGACGAGCTGCTCACCGGCGGGGCGCCCGCGTACGGGCTCTACCGCTGCGCCGACGGCGGCTGGGTGAGCGTGGCGGCGCTCGAGCCGCACTTCCTCGCCGTGCTCCAGGCGGCGACGGACGACCTCTCCGCGGAGGGGCTCGCCCGCCTGTTCGCGTCGGCACCGCGGGACGCATGGCTCGCGCGCCTCGGGGGCGCCTGCGTCGTGCCGGTCCTCGCGCTGTCCGAGGTGGCGTCGCACCCCCAGGTGGCGGCCCGGGGCCTGTTCCACGACGGCCTGCCCCACCCGCCGACGGGCCCCGTGCACGGGTCCGTCCCGACGCTGGGGGAGCATACGGAGGCGGAGCTGGCGCGGGTCGGATACGTGCGCGCATGATCGCGGTCATCCAACCTCCGCTCGTCGTCGGCTGGACCGAGTTCGGCGTCTTCATGCTCGCGAACGCCATCATCTTCTACATCTGCTTCGGCAAGTTGTGGGAAGACATGAAGCGCTGGCGCAAGGGGACGTAGTCCGCGCTGTCCGGCGTCCGGTCGCGTCATCTCCTGTAGGCGCGCCTGTGCGCGTCCGTCCGGGGCGTATAGCTGGTGAAGAGATGATCGATACGCGCCGCGTTTGGGGTGACTGGCCCACTCCATGTTGAAACGCCTCGTGCGTCGGCTCAAGCGCGTGTACGTGCACCTGTTGCGTGCCCCGGGCGCCCCCAAGGAGGTCGCCCTCGGGATGGCCATCGGGCTGTTCATCTCGCTCATCCCGGTGATGCAGACGCTCATCGCCCTCGGCGTGGTCGAGGTGCTCCGGCGCACCACCGGCATCCGCGCCTCCCGCGTCGCGGCGGCGGTCGGCGTCTGGTTGACCAACCCGCTGACGGCGGCGCCGATCTACGCGCTCTCGTTGTTGATCGGCCGGCCGATCGCTCGGCTGGTCCTCGGCGCCCTCGGGCTGGACGGGCTCGTCATCGGCAAGGAGGACAGCTGGCTCCGCGACCTCGGGCTCGTCGAGTCCTCCGTCGCCATCGGCTTCGGAGCCATCATGCTCGGCACGCCCATCGCGCTCATCGGCTACGAGATCACGCGGCGCGGCGTGCTGACCTACCAGAACCGTCGGATGGCACGGCAACGCGACCGCGCGCTCCGCGCCGTCGGCCTCGATCCCGCCACGCTCGCGCCCCCCGCCGAGCGGGCCGCGCAGTGATCAGGCGGAGTGATCAGGCGCGGTGATCAGGCGCGCGGCTACGGCCGGGCGCCCCACACGCTCAGGCCCACGACGACCGCGAACAACACCGCGTTGACGGCGATGTGCGTGGCCACCTGGTCGACCGAGCGGGTGTAGGCGGCGCGGTCCTTGATCTCGCCCGCGTCGAGGAGACGGAGCGGATCGAGGGTCCAGATCTCGAGCCAGATGTAGCTCACCCAGAACGCCGCGAAGGTGAAGAGGCGGGCGACGGTGAGCGTGTCGTCCCACGGGATCGAGAAGGCGTCGGGTAGACCGCGCTCGGCGCCGAGATCGCGCCACCAGATCCAGAGGTTGGCGAAGATGAGCACGCCGAGCGAGACCCCGAAGCCGCCGCCGAACGCGCGGTAGACGCGGATCACGTCCTCGTCCGCCACGCGGGGGATGGCCCGACGCAGGTTGATGAGGAGGGCGAAGGCGACGAGCGCCCCGCCGTGCACCATCGCGGCGAGGGTCGAGAGGAGGTCGGCGATCACGCGAGGAGATCCCCCACCCACGCGACGGCGTCCGCCCGGCCGTCGACCCCCGCGAGCGCGGAGGCGTCGGCGCCCCCGTGCTTGGCGAGGGCCACGGCCTCGATGTCCCCGGTGGTCACGCTGCCGGAGGGCAAGGCGCGGCGCTCGGGCCACCACCCGCCGCGGGTCGTGTAGAGCTTGACCTCGATGGGGAGCTGCCACCGGAACGAGGCGAGATCGATGTCCCCGAGATCCCCGTCCGCGGCCTGGAGGTTGCGCACCACGCGGTCGGGCCGCGCGCGCACGAGCGGCCAGAGGTCGGCGCGGTGCCACTCGGGCCACCCGCCCGCCTCCTTGAGACGGGAGAGGACGTGCCGGAGCTGCATCGGCGAGAGCCCCGCGAAGAGCGGGCCCAGCACGCGGGTGAAACCCTCGACCGTGGACACGGAGAGGGCCCAGTCGTGGACCACCTCGACGCGCGAGACGACGTGCTCGATGTCCGCGGCCTTCTCCGCGAGGGCCTCGGGCGTGAGGTCGGCGGGACGCAGGTCGTGCCGCGCCACGAGCACGCCGATGGCCCGCTTCAGCGACCACGCGAGCGCGACCGGGGAGTGACTGTCGGCGCCGGCGGCGACGTGGTCCATCGCCCAGGGGAGCAGGCCGACGCGGACCTCGATCCTCTCGACCTGCTCCGCCCGCAGGCGCTTGTCCGACGCCTTGACGTGACGCTTGAGGATCTCGTGCACGCCCTGGATGGCGACCCCGCCCCACGCCATGACGGCCTCGGGCTTGATGACGAGCGTGCGGGTGAGCCACGCGCGGCCGAGCCCGCCGTAGGCGCCGTGAAGCGGCGTCTGCGAGAGCGGCCCGTAGAAGGAGCTGCCCTCGTCGAGCAGATCGAGGCTGCCCTCGGTGCGCGCGCGGCCCACGGCCTCCATGGCGGTGCGCGCCGCGCCGGCGCCGACGGCGGCGGGATTGGCGGCGGAGTCGGCCGGCGTGAGGCGCTTGCCCTGCTGGAGCGCGATGCTCACGGCGCGGGCGATGGTGTCGGCGTCCGCCCCGGCGAGCCAGGCGGCGGCGGCGGCGCCGGCGGCAGCGGTCACGAAGGTGTCCGTGCGGGTGTGGCGCGGGCCGAGGAGCAGCGCGAGCCCGATGCGCCCGCCGATCTCGTTGCCGATCACGGTGGCGACGAGCAGGTCCTCGACGGAGTGGCCGGCGGCCGAGGCCCACACGGCGGGGACCGCGGCGAGGCTCGCGCGCCCGGCGAGCAGGTAGTCGTCGTACTCGTAGAGGGAGGTGAGTCCCGCGTGGAGCGAGGCGGCGGCGACCGGGGAGGCCGTGCCTCCGCCGACGATCGGCGCGTCACCCGCGGGGAGGTTCGCGGCGAGGGCCGCCCCGGCGGGCGTGGCGAACGAGGCCCGCGCCGCGCCCGCGGCGCCGAGGTGCTGGAGCCGCGCGAGACGCAACACGTCGGCGGGGATGTCGGAGGCGCGGAGGCCGCGAGCCCACTGGGCGAGGGAGAGGAGAGAGGAGGGCATTCAGTACTCGAGGCTCCACTGCAAGCCCGCGGCCAACAGGTGACCGCCGATGGGGATCGAGGCGCCGCCCACCGGGTAACCCGGCGTCGGCCGTGCCGGTTCGGGTCGCACCAGCTCCCCCGAGGCGAGCAGGTGGTACTGGAAATATCCGTCCAGGCGAACGCGACGTTCCTCGGTCTTCCGGAAGGGATCGTCGTGCTCGAGCCCGAGCCCCACGGAGAAGATCACCCGGTCGGCGTCGAGGAGCGCGGAGTCCACCGTCTGGCTGACGAGGGGGGTGGGCTCGTAGCCGAAGCCGCCGCGGGTCAGGATCCGCACGTCCCCGAAGTGGCGCCCGCCTTCGATCCGGGGAAGGCGCAGATCGAGCCCCACGCGCGGCGAGGCGGTGGCCTGCATGGTGATGTCGGCGACGTTCCCGTCGGCCACCGGGTTCTCCCCGAAGTCGACCGCCCCGCCCTTCACGGTCGAGTCGGTCACGTGCGCGACGCTCACCTGCATGCGGTCCCAGCGGGTCCACCGGACCTCGCCGGAGACGGTGAGCGTGTCCAACAACGTGTACGCGGCGCCACCGACCCACTGCTCGGGAACGTAGTGGTCGTACACGCCGAGCTGGAGCCCGAGGACCAGCGGGAGCACGATCTCGTCGAGATCCTCGATCTCCTCGGTGCCGGCGTTGATCTGGAGATCGATGTCGACATCCACGGGGAGCCCGGCCTCTCCGCGCCACGAGGCGCCGAGGGCGAGGCCGTCGAGGGCCGGCACGGCCTGCCCGGCATCCCAATGCAGGGCGAGGTGAGGGGAGAAGCCCGGGATGAGGTCGAGCTCCATCGTGTGCACGTCGAGCGCCATGCCGACGACGTCACCCGTGGAGTCCCCGTCGGACGCGCCGGAGAGGGTGACGTCGATGGTGCCGTCGAGGCTGTAGCGGGCACGCGGGATTACGGCGACGCCGCCGCCGATCGCGAGGCCCCCCCACGGGCGCCAGCCGACGCCGAGGCCGAGCTCGTAGGTCTGGACGCGGTTGTTGTACATGAAGTACGTCGGGAGCGCGGGCTCGAACGTGGAGAGGCGCAGGATGCGCTGCACCGGCACGAGCAGGCCGATGCCGACGCCGAGGGTCGGACCGAAGGGGATGTTCGCGCCGACGATCAGGGCCTGGACGGGGTCGTAGCGGGCGGAGAGGTCGAGCGGCGCGTCGTTGTCGTCGAGCAGGCCGTCCCGGTTGGTGTCCCACGTGAGCGGCGGCAGGTCGGAGAACGCCATCTGGGCGCCCAGGAACCCGATCGACACCTCGGGGTAGGCGCGCCCCGGCAACGCGGCGGGGTTGAGGAGGACGTTCTCCGCCCCGTCATCGACAGCGACACCTCCGCCCGCGCGCCCCATCTTGCGGGCGCCGAACCCGAAGATCTCGACCGGGCTCGCGTGAGCGGTCGGCAGGATCGACAGGGTGCAGAGCAGGAGCGGCGGAATCAGGCGTACCCGATCTCGGGGACCGGCGTGAGCGCGGACTGCCGCAACACCTCGATCACCTGCTGCGGGCCCTCTCCGGCAAGGGCCTCGCGGAGGCAGGCGGCGCGACCGGAGAGGTACGCCGTGGCCATCCCCGAACCGCGGTACCCGCCGCGCTGCCCGTCGGGCAGGAGCGTGTTGCCGTGCGTGAGGAACTTGCCCGTGAGCGCGCCCCATTGCTTCGCGGGGAAGCGGTGGGGGGCGAAGAAGTAGTACTTCTCGACGGGGCAGTCGGGGTGGCTCGCCACGCCGACGGTCTCGGGGAGATCGGCGGGGTAGGCGCGCTCCCCCTTCGGGTGGGCGGCGGCGAGCACGATGGCGCCCTGCTCGACGGCGTTCGCGCAGCAGTCCCGCAGGAGCAGGGCCTTCCCCATGTTCGGGGTGCCGAGCGAGAGGTTGATGATGCCCGCGCCGTTGCGGGCGCCGAGCTCGATGCCCGCGGCCATCAGGTCCGCGCTGGTGCGCAGGCGCGCATCCATGATCTTGATGCAGAGGAGCTTTGCCGCCGGGGCGATGCTGTGGATGGCGGCGGCGATCTCGGTGCCGTGCCCGTTCTCGTCGGTGTAGTCACCGGCGATGAGCACGTGCGCGGTCGCGCTCATGGAGATGCCCATCCCGATGACCTCGGCGTTCGCCAGCCGTGGATCGCGCATGTCGATGCCGCTGTCCACGATGGCGATCGTCTGGCCCCTGCCGCTGTACTCTTGACCGCGGAAACGCATTGGGTCTCCAACCTCTCGTCCTGAAAGAGTATCGTAAGGAAAGTCGATGGCCGCCGCAAGCAGCCCGGCAGGCGCGACGCGGTGCCCCGCCGGGGCTAAGCTAAGTACGGGAGGGGGACACGTGTCCGTAGCCGGAGCGACGATTGGCGCGGCGAACGCCGGAGCAGGGCCCACGAGGGAGCCCGTGGCCCTCCCCCTCGATCCAGGCGGCAACGCCGAGCGGCGCGCCGTCGAAAACCTGCTGTATCGCGCCCGCGAGCGTGGGCTGGTTGGCGCGCGGCTGTTCGGGCACGTCGCGACCCTCCCGCCGCACGTCGTCGAGGCTGTGCACGCGAGCGCCGGGCTCGTGGCGTTCGGCGCGGCCGCCCTCGGCTTCGAGGCCGGCTCCTGGCTGCTCGTGCTGATCGCCCTCTCGAGCGCCCTGCGCGCCCTGGGCGTTCCGTGCCTGGACGTCCTGTTGCCGAGGTGCCCGAGCTGGACGCTCGTGCTCCGCCCCTGCTGCCCCGGGACCCGCATCCTCGTCGCGACCGTGACCGATCGCGCCCGGCTCGCGCCGCGGCTCCCGTTCGTCACCCTGGCCGCGATCGCCGTCGCGCTCCTCACCCTCGCCTGGGGCGGCGGGGCCTGGATGGTCGGCGTGGCGGGCCTCGCGTCGGTCGTGGTGGTGTCCACATGGCTCGTTCGGCCGGCACGGGCGGAGCCGAACGGGCCCGAGGAGATCGCAGCGCGGGCGCTCTTCCGCTTCGCCGAGCAGGGGGGCACGCCCGACACCGCCGTCATCCTCGCCGGGGGCGCGAGCGCGCGCGGGCGGGGAATCGCCGCGGTGCTCGACTGGTGGGGGCTGCGTCCCGGCGAGGTCGAGGTGCACCTCGTCGTCCCTCCCGGCGCCGACGGCGCGCCCGCCGCCTCGACGCTCGCCCGCGCCGGCTGGCGCGTGCGCACGCTCCTTCCAGACGAGCT
Organism: Deltaproteobacteria bacterium; assembly: GCA_036676765.1. Classification (GTDB taxonomy): domain Bacteria; phylum Myxococcota_A; class UBA796; order UBA796; family SXON01; genus CAJBVW01. Next base: position 25,137 of record JAKFCH010000102.1, on the reverse strand, counting down.
CCGGAGCCCCCCTTGATCCTGCTGTTCACGCCGGCGTTCGCCGCGACCCTATCCGGCACCGTCCTCGACGAGGCCGGCACACCGCTCGCGGACGTGGACGTCGTCGCCTACGACCAGCGCTTGAACTACGCGGGCGCCAGCACCACGACCGACGGGGGCTACCTCCTCACGTCGCTCCCGCCCGGCCGGTACCGCCTCCGCGCCATGCCCCCCGACGGCGATCCGCGGGTGGACCGCTTCCTCCCCGACACCTGGGACTTCTGCGCCGCCGAGGTGGTGGAGGTGGACTCCGGCACCCGGTTCGACGGGCTCGACTTCGCGCTGCCCGAGGGGGGTAGCATCAGCGGGCGGGTGGTCAGCGCGGCCGGCGCGCCGGTGGCGGGAGCCCAGGTGCTCGCGCTCGGGCAGTCCGAGCGTACCTCCCTCGTGAGCCGCCTCACCGCCACCGACGCCGACGGCGCCTTCACCGTCGTCGGCCTCGACAGCGACCCCGGCCGGTCCGAGCCGTACGCCGCCTACGTCGCCGCGAGCGGCTGGCCGCGTCAGTACCTCGCCCCCGCGTACGACGAGTCGAGCGCGGCGCTGTTCGACGTGACCCTCGGCGAGCCCGTGGACGCCAGCGAACAGCCGCTCCTCGACGGCATCGTCGTCACCGGCACCGTGTCCGGCCCCGACGGGCCGGCGGAGTCGGGCACCGTCTACGTCTACAGCCCCTCGCAGGTGTTGTCCGTCCCCATCGGGGCCGACGGCACCTACGTCGCCGACGGGCTCCCCCCGGGGGAGGTGACCGCCTGGGCCTCCTCCGACGGGCTCGCGACCACGTACTACCCGGACGTCGATCGGCCCGGTGAGCGCGTGCCGGCCCCCGACGAGGGCCAATCGGTCACCGGGGTGGATCTCGCGCTCCCGTCCGAGAGCTCGTTGACGGTCACCCTCGCGGGGGCGGGGGATCGTTCGGACGCGTCCGTGCTCCTCTACAACGACACCTACACCGTCGGCCGCGGTGGCGCGCTCGACGAGGACGGTGTCCTCACCATCGACGCCCTCCACCCCGGCGCCTACTTCCTCTACGTCTACGGCGCCGACGTGGGGCTCACCGACGACTTCGCCCGCGACGCCGCGGGGGAGCTCCTGTCCGTCGTCGTGGACGGCGCCACCGACCTCACCGTCACGCTCCCCGCGGGCGCCTCGTTCTCGGGCACCGTGTACGGGGACGACGGCGCGCCGGTCTACGGCGCCTATGTCTACGCCACGACCAGCTCCGGCGAGAACACCGAGGTGGGTGTGACCAACGCCGACGGCGCCTACACGATCGAGGGGCTGCCCGGCGCGGACTACACGCTCCGGGCCGCCTACGCCCACTACTGCCCGAACGACCCCGGGTGGGTGACCCTCTGGTGGCCCGACCACCTCGTGGAGGCGGACGCGACGATCACGACGCTCGGCGCGGGCGAGGCGCGGCAGAACGTCGACTTCACCCTCTTCGGGGACGACGATCACGACGCCATGGGGGATGTGTGGGAGGCCGAGAACGGCCTCGATCCGACCCGCGACGACGCCGGGGAGGACCCCGACGGCGATGGCTACGTCAACGTCGACGAGTGGTTGATGGGGAGCGACCCCACCGCGTCCGTGGCGGAGCTCGAGGGCTGCGGCAAGGGCTGCGGGTCCGGCGGGGGCGCCGCCGCGATCGCGCTGCTGTTGCCGTTGGCCTTGCGGCGGAGGCAGGCGGCGTGCACCGGGGCGCCACGCTCGCGCGCCTTGCGCTGGTAGTTGGTCACGACGTCGTCGTCCCAGATCGAGCCCTGCTCGTCCACGTCGGTGCGCACGCCCACGAGCTCCCAGGGGAGGCCCTCGCAGGCGGCGAGGAGCGCTTTTATGTGCGGGCCGAAGTCCGTCTTAAGGCGGAGCTCGGCGCCGGGCGCGCACAGCCGGGTCACCAGCTCGGTGAACCCCCGGTCGATGAGGCGGAGGTGGCGCTTCGACTCGCGCTCCCACGGGTCGGGGTGGTTGATGTGCACCCCCGCGAGCGAGCCGGCCGGGAACAGGTTGTCGAGCGCCCGGGCGTCGTACCGCGCGATGCGGGCGTTCTTGAGCCCGAGGCCCCGGAGCTTCCGCGCCACCAGCACCACCCGCTTGAAGCGGAGCTCGACGCCCACCCAGTCGCACTCCGGGTGTTTCTCCGCCATTCCGGCAAGATAGAACCCATTCCCCGAACCCACTTCGAGGTGGAGCGGAGCGGAGCGCCCGAACACCTCGGCCCAGCGCTCCCGCAGCGTGGGGGCGTCGGTGCCATTCACGAGCTCCTCTCCGAATTCGCGATGGGCCAACACGTAGGGGTTCACGCCGGGCCGGGGCACGTCCTCGGGGAGCATGTCGCGGAAGGGTTGGTGGTTGCCGGGCCTCACGTGTCGTCTCCTCGGTCGGCGTCGGGTTCGACGGGTCGGTTGGCCACCCACGCCGCCCCGTCGGCGTAGATCTCCTTCTTCCAGATGGGGACCCGCGCCTTGAGCGTGTCGATGGCGAACCGCGAGGCGGCGTAGGCCTCGTCCCGATGGGGCGCGCCGACGGCCACGACCACGCTCGGCTCGCCGACGGCGACCTCGCCGGTGCGGTGGGCGATCGCGACCCGCACCGTGGGCCAGCGTTCCGTCGTGTCCGCGGCCACCTGCGTGAGCTCGCGCAGCGCGACCTCGGACCAGGCCTCGTAGAACAATGCCCGCAGCGGAGGGGTGCCGTCGTCCCGGGCCACGCCGGCGAAGGTCAACAGCGCGCCGTGGCCGGGGGCGCGCACGGCGTCCTCGAGGGCGCGTACGTCGAGGGGGGCTTCGGTGAGCAGCACCATCATCCACCTCCGAGCGGGGGGAGGAAGGCCACCTCGTCGCCGTCGGCGAGCACGGTGTCACCCGGGACGGTGGCCTGGTTCACGGCGTAGGCCACGGTCATGCCGAGGCCGGGGAAGATCCGGGCGAAAAGCCCACGGGCGGTCGTGCCTTCGGGCAGCTCCACGACCTCCGAGGAGGCGCCGCGCCGCTCGCGGAGGGTGGCGAAATACAGCGTGGTCACGCGCATGGGGCGGGCTTCTAACGCGCGCCCGGGGCCGAAAGGGGGGATGGCACCGCATCGATGCGATATCAGGAGGCGGTGCGCCTGCTGTCGTTCCTGTTCGCCTGCAACGACCCCGAGCCCGTGCTGCGCGCCATCGAGGCGCCGCCGACCGTGGAGGAGGTGGCCGAGCGCCGCGCCGCGTCGGAGCTCCGCGTCACCCCCGCGAACCTGGACGCCACCTACGAGAAGCCCGCCTTCGTCTACGTCGACGCGCGGCACCTCGGCGGGCGCAGCTTCCGCTCGGCGCGCGCGGAGATCGAGCAGCAGCTCGGCGCGGTGATCGAGGAGCGCCCCGTGTCCGCCACGACGAAGGAGGTGGTGTTCGAGCGCGGCACGCTGCGCCTCGTGGGGGACACCATCCAGATGATCGAGGTGCCGCTCCCCGAGGCCGTCCGGCGCACCGAGGCGCTCGGCCAGCTCGGGTTCCCGCCCGCGACCGACGAGTACCAGGCGCTCGCCCTGGAGTTCCGGCTACTGAACAGCTGGGGCTTCCGACGCATCCGCCTGTTCCGGGTGGCGCGGGGCTCCGAGGAGATCGCCCGCGTCCAGGCCTGGCGCTTCTCCGACGGAGAAGGCTAGCGAATCTCATTCTCGTCGCCTTGACTTCCCACCGGCGAAGGAGGAGGATGGGGTAGCCTCGACGGGTTCGCCGTGCCCTGGTTCCTCGCTCCGACCCTGCTCTCCGGATGTGTGGACTACACCATCCTGGATCCGGACGTCGAAGCGGTCCCGCCCGTCCTGATCGACGAGCGGTTCGTGCAGGCGCCGCTCCCCGAGGTGGACGTGCTGTTCGTGGTCGACAGCACGGGGAGCATGTCCGAGGAGCAGGGCTCGCTCGCCGCCGCGGCGTCGACCTTCCTCGGCGCGCTCGAGGCGCTCGATCTCGCCTACCAGGTGGGCGTCGTCACGACCGATCCGCTCGGCGAGGGCGCGCTCGTCGGCCGGCCCTGGATCATCACCGACTCCGCCGAAACGCCGGAGGCCGCCCTCGCGTCCGCGCTCGAGGTGGGGACCGCGAGCGCGCCGCCGGCCGCCGGCTTCCACACCGCGGCGCTGGCCCTCTCCGACGCGGCAGGGGCCAACCGGGGCTTCCGCCGTGCCGAGGCGGGCCTCCTCGTCGTCTTCCTCTCCGATGGGGACGATCAGAGCGACACCTTCCTCGGCCCCGACCCGACGGGCGCCTTCCTCGACGTGCTCGCGGCCGACGAGGCGCGGAGCGGCCGCGCCGCCCGCGTGTCCGCGGTGGTGGGGGATGTCCCGGACGGCTGCCGGTCCGACATCGGGAATGCCCAGGCCGGCGTCCGCTACACGGCCGTGGCCGACGCGACCGGCGGCATCGTCGAGAGCATCTGCGCGGCCGACTTCGCCCTCGTCGCGGCCTCCCTCGGCGGCGCCGCGGCCGAGTGGCCCACCCGCTTCGCGCTCCGCGAGGTCCCCGAGGCGGGGTCGATGCGCGTCGAGGTCGACGGCGCGCGGGTCGACACCGGCTGGTCGCTCGACCTGGCGGCGCCCGCGCTGGTGTTCGAGGCGCCCCCCGCGGCGGACGCCGAGATCCACGTCGTCTACACCGTCCACGTGGAGGCGGCGTGATCGCGTTCCTCCTCGTCGTCGGCCTCCTCGGCGCCTCCGCCCACGCCGCGCCGTTGCTGAGCTACGACCTCGAGGACGACGACGGCGGCTTCCTCGGGAGCGGCGAGACCGACCAGTGGGCGTGGGGCGTGGTGTCCAACGGGCCGGGCGCCGGCTTCGACGGCATGCGGGCCTGGAGCACCGGGCTGACTCGCAACTACCTGAACGACAGCGTCGACTACCTCGAGATCCCCGTGCCGGACCTCGGCTCGGTCGCGCGCCCGACGATCTCGTTCCGGCACTGGTACGACATCGGCCTCGGGGATCGGGCCTGGATCGAGGTCGACTTCGGCAACGGGTTCGTCCCCGCGACCCCGCTCTACGGCTACCCGGCGATCAACGGCTACTCCGGCGCCTCGGGCGGGTGGCGCAAGGTCGTCGTCGACCTCACCGGCTTCGGGGACACGCCGCGCGTGCGCCTCGCGTTCGAGGCCGACCTCGTGGCCGTGGGCCCGGGCTGGACCATCGACTCGGTCTCCTTCGACGACGGTGATGTCGCCGCGCCGCGCCTCACCGACCTCACCGTCCTCGCGGACACCGAGTCGCTCGAAACGCCCTACGTCGTCGAGGTCGCGGCGGAGGACGACACCGTCGTCCAGGCCGTCACCCTCGGGTGGATCGCCGCAGGTGTCCAGGGCTCCGCGCAGATGACCGCAACCGGGGGCGGCGCGTGGCGGGCGGAGATCCCCGCCCAGCTCCCCGACACGGACGTACGCTACTGGGTCGAGGCCACCGACGGCCTGAACACCTCCCGCGAGCCCGTCGCGTCGGGCAACGCGTTCCGCGTCTACCTCCCCGCGCCGGGCGGCCTCGTCGGGCCCATCGGCCGCGTCGTGGGCCCGACCGTCCCGATCTCGTGGGCGCCCCCGGCGAGCGAACACGCGGTCCTCGGCTACGAGGTGCTCCGCGGCGGACTCCCCGTGCTCGAGGTGGTCGAACCCCGCGGGGATGTGCCGGTGCTCGGCGGCCTCCAGACCTTCACGGTGCGCGCCCTCTACGCCGAGGGCCACGGCGACCTTTCGGGGCCGCTCGAGCTCGACGGTGTCTTGCCCAGGGTCGGCGCGCTCCAGCCGGACGTGGCCTGGCCCGGCGAGGCCGTGCGTGTCCGCCTCTCCGGGCGCTACCTGCTCCTCGTCGAGGAGGACGTGTCGCTCGATCTCGGCGCCGGCGTCCAGATCGGCCACATCGACGTGCGCGACGTCGACACCGCCTTCGTGGACCTGATCGTCGACGAGGACGCGACCGCCGGCCCGCGCGCCCTCACCCTCCGCTCCGGCGGAACGACGGTTACCCTCGGCGGCGCCTTCGAGGTGCTGCCCGACGTCGAGCGCCCCCGCCTGACCGGCATCGAGCCGGATGCCGTGCGCCAGGGGGACGACGCGGAGCTCGACCTCGCGTACGTGGGCATCCTCGCGGAGGCGCCCGAGGTCGATCTCGGCGTGGGCATCACCGTCGAGTCCGTCGAGCAGGTCGACCTCGACACGCTCCGCGTGCGGTACAGCGTCGCGTCGAACGCCCCCCTCGGCGAGCGGGCGGTGAGCGTGGACGACGGCGTGCGCCTGTTCGAGGGGGTCTCCCTCGTGGTGGAGGACGCCCACGCCCAGACCTCCCGCGGCTGCGGCACCCCGCTGGCGCCCAGTGCGGCGCTCGTGCTCCTGGGCCTCGCGAGCGCGGTGGGGCGGCGGCGCCGGTCGTAGCGCGCACCCGACGGTCTCCGACGAGGGTGGCAGGGCGTCCGGGCCGATCATAGACCGTTGGACTCGTCAGTCGCCCCCGATCCGCGGGGCCGGCTGCCGGGCACAACGTTCCACCCCGGGCCAGCCCATGTCCGAGCTCACCATCGGCGCCGACCGCGCCGTCTCGCTCCAGTACACCCTCTCCGGCACCGACGGCAGCGTCATCGAGAGTGGGCAGATCGACTACCTCCACGGCTACCAGAACATCATCCCCGGCCTCGAGTCGGCCTTGGATGGGGCCGCGGTGGGGGCGAACCTCCAGGTCGAGGTGCCGCCCGAGCTGGGCTACGGCGAGCGCATGGAGGTCGAGCCGCAGCGCGTGCCCCGCGAGTCGTTCCCGCCCGACATGGACATCGAGCCCGGCATGCAGTTCCACGCGCGGGGCCCGGCGGGCGAGGCCCTCCCGGTGTGGGTCGCGGGCGTCGAGGACGGCGTGGTGCTCATCGATCCGAACCACCCGCTCGCGGGGGAGACCCTCCACTTCGACGTGACCATCCTGTCGGTGCGCGCCGCGACCGCCGAGGAGATCCAGCACGGCCACATCCACGGGCCGGGCGGGCACGGGCACCACTAGTCCCGGCATCAGCAGTCCCGGGCACCCCCAGTCCCGGGCAACAGGCGGCGCGGTCCTCCTCAACCGGAGGATTGCGCCGCGAGCACGTCGATCATCGCCTGCCCGAACACCGGCAGATCGCGGGAGAGGCGGGAGGAGACGAGGTTCCGGTCGATGACGACCGGGGCCTGGGTCCAGTCCGCGCCGGCGTTCACGAGGTCGTCGCGGATGCCGATCGTCGAGGTCATTCGCCGCCCGCGGACGAGGCCCGCCGAGATGAGCACCCAGCCGCCGTGGCAGATGCACGCGATCATCCGCCCGAGCTGGTCGAGGGTGCGCAGGTGCTCCAGCACCTCCGGATCGCGTCGGAGGCGGTCCGGCGCCCACCCGCCCGGGATCACCACACCCGCGAGGTCATAGACCGGGAAGTCCGCCACCGTGCCGTCGGTTGAGCACGAGAGCCCCGCGCGACCGCGGTACTCGTCCTCGCCGAGACCGGCGACGCGCACGGTGTAGCCGGCCTCTTCGAGGCGAAGCTTCGGGTACCAGACCTCGAGGTCGTCGAACTCGGGGGCCACGAGCACCAGCACCGTGTCGGGCATTCTGCCCTCCACTCCTGGATCTATGTCTATTTTCCCCATGGTCGAGGGGGTGTGCGTGAAGAGAGGGGCGGGTGGGCCCGGCGGCGCGCGGGCGGGGATTCGGCGCTAAGATGAGCGGGCCCACGGTTGGGCAGGGAGCGGCGGCATGTGGGCGTTGTTGACCGGTTGTGCGCCCGGCGCGTTCACCGCGGACGAGGCCCGGGTCGTCTACGAGGCGGTCTCCAGCGTCAACGCCGACACCTACGCCGCGCTGTACGTGGTCGCGTCCGCGAGCGTCGGCGCCCCGGAGGACGCCCCGGAGGACGCCCCGGGCACCACCGACTCGGGCGTCACCTGGCACACGGAGGCCGACGGCGGGCGCTTCGAGGGGGTGTACGAAGGGCCCGGGAGCTGGACGGGCCTCGTCGAGATCGACGGCGCCTACACGGTGTCGGTCACCGACGCCGGAGCGGCGCGCCTCGACTGGGCCGTCGACACCACCTTCGTCGACGTGGCCTACGGGCCCCTCCGCCTCGACGGGGACATGGCCTGGACCATCCGGGACGACTCCGACGGCCGCGGCTCCAGCCACCAGTCCACGGTGGTCGGGGACATCGTCGCGCGCGGCGAGGTCCGTGGCGCCGGCGCGCTCGACTACGCCACGATCGTGACGTTCACGGGGGGGCGCTACCAGGTCGACATCCGCGGCACCGTCGGCGGCCAGGACATCTCGGGCAGCTACGACGCCACGGCGTTCGCGTTGTGAACCCGGGCGGTCACGCGCTCACCCCGCGGGGCGCACCGCGAGCACCAGGGCGTCGTCGCCCGGGAGGGCCCAACGGTGGAGCACGGCCGACACGAGGGTGTCCAAGGCCCCGTCGGTGGGGAAGGGGGATCGCGGCCCCGGCAGCCAGTCGGGATCGATCCCGTCGGTCACCAGCATCAGAAGGTCCCCCGGTTGCACGTCCACGCTCCGTACCAGGAGCGGCGGACAGCGATACCCCACCACGCCGCCGACGAGCAGCGGGTGCCGTCGCGGGGTGTCCGATGCGGCGGGGATCAGCACGGCTGCGATGTTCCCGACCCCCGCCCACTCGAGCCGGCTCCCCTCGATCCGCGCGATCGTCATCGCGACGCCCCGGGTGGTGGCGAGCGCGCGGTGGCAGAGGGTGAACAGCTCCGGCAGGCTGCCGTCTCCAGCGTCCTCGAGTGTCGCCAGTGCAGCCCGCGCCGCCGTCTCGGCCTGCTCGCCGTGGCCCAGCCCGTCCACCACCACGACCAGCAGCGCCTCGCCGAACGTCCGGACCCGCCACGCGTCACCGCACGCGACCTCACCGGGGAGGGGACGAAGGGCAACCGCCCAGGTCGGCCCGTTCAGGGCGTCCACTTCGTCATGACGATGGTGGTCCCTTCACCCGGCGCCGACGCGATGTGGAAGTCGTCCATCAACCGCCGTGCGCCCGGCAGGCCGAGGCCCATCCCGTTTCCGGTGGTGTACCCGTCCTGCATGGCCTTGGGGATGTTGGCGATCCCGGGCCCGCGGTCCGTCGCGGTGACCTTGATGCCCCGCCGCACGCCGTCGATGTCGATGACGAGGCGCAACGTCATCTCGCCGAAGCCGGCGTACACGACGATGTTGCGCGCGATCTCCGAGATCGCGGTCGCGACCACGGTGGTCTGGGTGGACGAGAAGCCCAGCTCCGCGCAGAGCTCCCGGGCCGCGCGGCGCACCGCCACGATGTCCGCCTCGGAGCGGATGGGGATCCGATCCGGCTCGACGTTGTTCCCGCTGGTCACCGCAGTCTCGCCGTAGGCATGGCGCGGCCGAGGATGTCGAGGCCGCCCTCCAGATCCAGGGCCGTGTCGGTGTACCCGAGGTCCAGCCCGAGCTGCGCCATCGCGAACGCCACGCCGGGCTGGATGCCGGTCACCACGGCGCGGCCGCCCCGGAGCCGCAACATCTCCACCGTGCTCTGGAGGGTGCGCGCGGCGAACGAGTCGAGCACGTCCATCCGGGTCACGTCCACGACGACGCCGCGCGACCGATGCGTCCCCAGCATCTGCAGCAGGTCGTTCTGGAGCTCCTTCCAGTCCGAGTCCTCGAGGTCGCCCTGCACGGACGCGATGAGGACGTCATGGAGCTTGAGGATGGGGACGCTCACGCTTCACGCTCGGCGCGCAGGATGCGGTGCGCCTCCTGGAGCCCCCACTGCAGATCGCCGAGGGTCTGCGCCCCGCGGAGCTCGGCGCCGATGTACACGAGGGTCTGGGCGATCTCGGGGGAGATGCCGGTCACGATGACGTCCGCGCCCATCAGGCGGGCCGCCTTCACCGTCTGCACGAGGTGGTTGGCCACCCGCGAGTCCACGATGGGCACGCCGGTGATGTCCATCACGACCACGCGCGCACGGCGGGCGCGGATCGCGAGCAGGAGGCTCTCGGTGAGCTGGCGGGTCCGCGCCGTGTCGAGCACGCCCACCAGCGCGAGGATGAGCAGCCCCTCCTCCACCTGGAGCACGGGCGTGGAGAGCTCGCGGATCGCGTTCTGCTGCTCCGCGATGATCTGCTCCTTCGCGGCCAGGTAGGACTTCCCGATCGTCCCCATCGCGACGTCCAGGTACCGATCCATCGCTTCGAAGATGCGCAGCACCTCGACCACGTTCCCCGCGCAGGCCTCGACGAGGTGGGAGGCGACGACGTGCCGGTACGACGTCACGAGGTCGAACCACAGGTGGAAGTCGACGCCGAGGTGGGCGTACCGCACGCCCTGCTCGGTGAGGTCCGCGAGGTAGGGTGCCCAGTCCCCATCGACCAGCGCCAGCCGCTGGAGCTCCATGCCCCGAAGGCGCTGCTCCTCGACCAACGCGGGCGACATCCGCTCCATGATTGCGGCGAACTGCGGGATCTTCAGGGCGCGTGCCGTCGTCTCCCGGTTCAGCTCGTCGTCGAGCCGCCGGGTGAGAGTCCAGAGGTCCCTGAACGCCTCGCTCTCTTCCTTCTCGAAGGTCGGTACAGTCCACGCCGGCATCGCTTGTCCTCGGCGGGAGTGTAGGGCACGCGCTGGGGAGACGCACATCGAGGACATGCCGGACGTCCCTCGCTCACGACGGAATCGTCGATCGGTAGCGTACGTGGCTCTCGACCTCGGGAGGGCCTGCCCCTTTTTTCCATGGACCGAACCCTGGAGTCGTGCATCGACCGATCGCGGCCGTCACGCCGCCCGTGGCGGAAGTAACCGAGAGGACAGAATGGTAGCGTCCTGTCACCCACGCACCCGGCGTCCCGTGGCCGTGGCGCGCTACGGCAGCTCGTCCCACTTCTCCAGCCGCCCGCTCGCGCGGTCGACCGGGTACTTCTCCGCGTTCCGCGCGATCTTGGCCTCGGTCGCGGCGGCGAGGTCGATCCCGGCGGCCTCGCAGAGGTTCAGCAGCGAGATGAACACGTCGGCGGCCTCCTCCGCCACGCGCGGCCCGCGGCTGGCCACGGCGGGCTGGGGCCCGTCGTCCGCGCTCCACAGGTAGAGCTCGAGCAGCTCGCCCGCCTCGACGGACACGGCCATCGCGAGGTTCCGCGGCGAGTGGTAGCGGGTCCAGTCGCGCTCGGTGTTGAAGGCGCGCAGGCGCGCCCGGAGCTCGGCGATGGCGGTGGTCGCGTCGTTCACGACGCCCGCCCCGGAAGGAGGCCCACGACGCGTGCGTAGAGCCGCCGGGCGAGGTCGGGGTGCAGGAGCACGGGGTAGGCCGACAACGCGATCCAGCTGAACGGACCGACGTTCATCAGCGCGGCGATGCCGAGGTGGAAGCTCGCGCCGAGCGCGAGGAGCCAGGGGTTCACCCGGCGGAACCACACGAGCAGCGGGAACGTGCACTCGAACACGATCGTGGCCCATCCCATCGGCGCGACGAGCCAGGCCTGGCCGCTGAGCCAGGCGCCGAGCGCGCCGCCGCCGAAGTACTGGTGGAGGAGGTGGAGCGCGAGCACCTCGCCGTTCCACCACGCTGGCTCCTCGAGAAGCTTGAGCCAGCCGGTCGATCCGTAGATGCCACTGAAGACGACGAGGAGGTACCAGCGCGACGCGGGGCTGCGCGCCTTCTCGTTCGCGCCGATGGCGGTGAGGCCGCGCTCCGCCGCCGGGGAGAGCAGGAGCCCGAGCGCGATCCAGAGCCCGAGGCGATCGTGCGCCTTGATGTTGAGCGACTCGGCGGCGAGGAGCACCCAGTCGCCCACGAGCCAGAGGAAGAGGCCGGGGCGGAGCCACCGGCCGCCGGCGAGCACGCCAACGAGGCCCACGATCCCGACGCCCCAGAGGATCCAGGCCGTGCCGAGCGTGATGCGCACGTGGTTCGCGAGGAAGAAGGGCCAGTTGGCGAAGACCATGTCGGTCGACGCGTAGGCGTCGGCCAGGGCGGGCGCGCGGAGGAGGAGGAACACGAGCGACACCGCGCCGAAGACGAGGCGCGTGGCCGTCCAGCCGCCCGCCCAGGTCGGCGTGTAGAGGCGGTCGAGGCGGGACGGGGCGGCGCCCCCGGCGACGACGGCCTCGGTGGCGATGTCGGTCGCGCCCGACGGGGGGACGATCTCGGGGGTGACGGTCACAGGGCCCTCCCGCCGGGGAGGGCGACCGCCCGGTCACACGGCCACTCGAGGAGCGCCTGGGTGCGGGGCTTCCGCTTCGGCTGCTCCAGTGATCCCAGGGTCTTCTCCCACTTCTCCACCGAGAACCGCACCCGCGCGGGGTGATCGGGGTGGCGGCCGCACGTGGAGGCGGCGAGCACGCGCATCCGGGGCGTGGACTTCCAGAAGCTCGAGCGGGCGTACCGGGGGCCGGACTCCCACCGGGTGGGGAAGAGGGCTTCGAGGTCGATGGGCCGCCACTCGGTCCCGATCAGCGCCTCGGCCTGCACTTCGGAGTGCCCCGGATCGCGGAGCGTGAACATTTGCCAGGTGGCGAACCACCGGGCGAGGGAGGGCTCGCCGCTGCCGAGCGCGTTCTGCCAACACCAGGCGTTGTAGGCGCCGAGCGCGAGCAGGAGCAAGAGGACCGGGATCCGGAGCGCGGGGCGGGTGGTGCGGGAGTCGGGCGCCATGGCGAACTTGCCGCTATCCTGCTCGCGGATGCCCCGCGCCCCGCGCCCGCCCATGTTCCGCGCCCGCGGCCTCACCCTCGTGCTGCTCCTGCACGCGTGCAAGGCGCCGGGGAACGTCCCGGTCCTCCACGAGGACCCCCTGGTGGTGCCGCTGTGGTGGATCCCCGGGGCGGACGCCCTCACCTGGGACGAGGCGCGCGCGGGGATGTGGTGGGGCTTGTCGAACCTCGGCGCGGCGCCCCCGGCGGACGAGGGAGCCCTCACGGGGATCGAGCAGACCGACGAGGGGGTGACGTTCACCCTCGATCTCGGCGCCGCCGGGTTTCCCCCGGCGCGGCTCCCCGCCGTGGCGGCCGCCCTCGCGCCGGTGCGCGCCGCCGCCGCCATCGAGGGGCCGGTGGACCTCGGCCGCTTCCTCCTTGCGACCCTCTACGACCCCGGCCGCTACTACGCGATCACCGGCGCGTGCCCCACGGTCGAGGCATGGCGCGCCGCGCGGCAGGCGCCCGAGCCGGGGCTCTACGCGGTCACCGTGTCCCTGCTCGTCGAGGGCCACCGGCTCGTCGAGCTCAACCCCGCGCCCGCCCCCCCCGCGTCCGACCCCTTTGCCTCCGACCCCCTCTCGGAGCTGGGCTGGCTCGCCTCGGAGGGGGAGGGGAGCCTCGCCGACGGCACCTTCGAGGCCCTGGAGTTCGAGACGGTCGACGTGATGCCGAACGGCCAGCAACGCTTCGCGGTCTACGACGCGGACGGGGCGCTCCGCGCCGCCGGGGCCGAGAGCCGCGCGGGCCAGCCGGGCAAGTGCATGTGGTGCCACGAGCTCCATGTGCAGCGCGGCACGTCCACCAACCCGTCGGCCGAGGGCTACCTCCCCTACGAGGCGTTCGAAGCCGAGGTCGAGGCGGCCGAGGCGCTCCTCGCGACCGCGCGCGCCGGCACGCCGAGCGCCGTCGACTGGGCCTACGACACCCACGAGTGGGCCGAGAAGCTCACGCTCGCGCTCCTCGAGCCCTCGCCCGAGCGGGTGGCCCGCGAGTGGGGCGTGTCGGTCGACACGGTGCACGCCGAGGGGCTCCCGACCCACCCGCACGGCGAGTTCTCCGAGTGGGGGCCGCTCTACGATCGGGCCGACGTCGACCGCGCGCGGGCCGACCGGGAGCCCGGCTGGGCGCCCCTCCCGACACCCCCCTCCGATCGCGACCTGGACCCCGACTGGCCGCTCGACGGCGCCGACGGGCTCGACTGCGCTCCGGCCGCGGGCGCGCGTTAGCCCCCCGGCATGGAACGTGTCGGCTGGCTCATCCCTGTGCGTGACGCCGCGCGTTGGCTCGGCGAGAGCGTCCGCTCCGCGCTCGACGAGTGCGCGCCCGGCGACGAGGTCCTCGTCGTCGACGACGGCAGCCGCGACGACCCCGCCTCGGTCCTGCCGGACGATCCGCGCCTGCGGGTGATCCACCAGCCGCCGCTCGGCATCGTCGCCGCGATGGAGCGCGGGCGCCGCGCGCTCGACACGCCGCTCCTCGCGCGCCTCGACGCCGACGACGTGGCCCTCCCCGGCCGCATCGCCGCCCAACGCGCGAAGCTCGCCGCGGACCCGGGGCTCGCCGCCGTCGGTGGGCGGGCGCGCATGCGGGCGGACGAGGGCGAGGTGCCCGAGGGCATGCGCGTCTACACCGAGTGGGTCAACGGGCTCGCCGACCCGCGCGTCGGCCTGCTCGTCGAGAGCCCGCTCTTCCACCCCGCGGTGCTCTTGCGGGCCGCCGCCGTCGAGGCCGTGGGCGGCTACCGCGACGGGCCGTTCCCCGAGGACTACGACCTCTGGCTGCGCCTCGTGGAGGCGGGACACGGCATCGCCGCGGTCGACCAGGACGTGGTCATCCTCCGCGACCGCCCCGGCCGGCTCACCCGCACCGACCCCCGCTACGCGCGCGCGGCGTTCTTCCCGCTGAAGCGCGACTGGGTGAGCCGCGTGCTGCTCCCCCCGCTCGCGACCGGCGCGCGGCACCGCGTGGTGGTGTGGGGAGCTGGGCAGGCCGGCTCGCCCTGGATCAAGTCCCTGGTCGAGGCGGGCCACGACGTGCTCGCCGCGCTCGACCTGAAGCCCGGCACCCGACGCCACGGCGTGCCGGTGATGCGTCCGGAGGCGCTCGCCGGCCTCGGGTTCGACCTCCTCCTCGTCGCGGTGGGCGCCCGCGGCGCGCGTGACGAGATCCGGGGGAGGATCGCGGAGATGCGCCCGGATCTGGTAGAAGGGCGCGATTGGTGGGCGGTGACCTGAAGGTTTCTTCGGGATCCGTTTCGGGCCGCCCGGGGCCGCGGTTCTCATCCGAAGAGGTACCCGATGTTGCTCAGGTTGCTGCTCCTCGCCCTCGGTTGTGACGGAGCCGACGGGGTCGCCGCCGATGCCGCGCCCACCTGGCACGCCGACATCGCGCCGCTCGTGCAGGAGCACTGCGGGTCCTGCCACGTCGCGGGCGGGGTCGCGCCCTTCGCGCTCGACGACTACGGCGCCGCCGCGCCCATGGCCGCGAGCATCGTGGCCGCGGTCGACGCCGGCACCATGCCGCCGTGGGGGGCCGAGTCCACCGACGAGTGCGCGCCCCGCTTCGGGTTCGTCGACGACATGCGGCTCACCGACGACGAGAAGGCGCTCCTCCGCGCGTGGGCCGACGCCGGCGCCCCCGAGGGGGATGCCGCGACCGCCGCCGAGTTGCCGCCGCGCGTCGAGCTCGATTTGGTGAATCCGAGCATCCAGGTCGCCCCGCCGCTCGACTACGTCACCTCGGGGAGCACCGACCAGTTCCGCTGCTTCTCCGTCGATCCCCAGCTGACCGAGGACGCGTGGCTCACCGGCCTCCAGGTGGTCCCCGGCAACGCCGAGGTGGTCCACCACGTGCTGGTGTTCGCCGACCCCGCGGGGCAGAGCGCCACCCTCGTGGGGGCCGACGGCACCTACGATTGCTTCGGCGGGAGCGGGCTCTCCGAGGGGGGCGCGCTCGTGGGCGCATGGGCCCCCGGCGCCTTCCCGTTCGAGGCGCCGCCGGGCTCCGGCATCGCGCTCGAGGCCGGCTCCCTCCTCGTGATGCAGATCCACTACCACCCCCTCGGCCAGGTCGCGGCGCCGGACTCCACCACGCTCCAGCTCCGCTGGGCGGACACGCGCCCCGATCACGAGGCCGTGCTCGCCCTCGTCGGCAACGCGTCGAGCGGCGCAGAGGGCCTCGAGGCGGGCCCCAACGACCGCACCGCGCGCGCCGAGTTCCGCATCCCCGCCGGCGTGCCCGACCACACCGAGTCGATCCGCTACACCCTCCCCGCGAGCGACGGTCCGTACCCGATCTTCATGGCCGGCACCCACATGCACTACGTCGGCACCGACATGCTCATCGAGGTCGACCATGCCGCGCCCCGGGGCGACGAGCCCGCCACCGAGTGCCTCGTGCAGACCCCGCGCTGGGACTTCGACTGGCAGCGCGGCTACACCTACGACGCGCCGCTCGACGAGGTCCCCGTGCTCCGCGGCGGCGACACCCTCCGGATGCGGTGCACCTACGACAACACGCTCGACAACCCCGGCGTGCGCGTCGCCCTCGAGGACGCCGGCCTCACCGAGCCGACCGACGTGTACCTCGGCGAGGCGACGATCGACGAGATGTGCCTCGGGGTGTTCGGCATCGTGATCTAGTTCGACGCGCGCGCTCCCGAGAGCCTGGGCGGCCCGGCGGCAGGGCCGCCGTCGGCGCCCTGCGGTCTCGCTTCGCTCGGCTGGCGCGGCCGTCCGCCTCGCGGCGGCCGGTCACGCCGAGCCGGGCGGCGGGGCCGCCCGACCTCCGGTCACCTGCCGCGAAAGCCCCCTCCACCCCTCAACGAAAGCGCGGCGCCATCGCCTTCCATCCGGAGTCCCCGAGCGTCTGGCTCGCCATCGGGTAGAGCATGCCCTCCTCCTTGGCGTTGTGCTGCTGGATGAGCATCATCAGCGTGTCGCCCTGCTCCTCGAGCGCGGTGCGGTTCCCCTCGGCGATGCAGCGCTCCATCTCGTCGAGGACCGCGCGCATCTGTACGTGCTCGCCGCGCATGATCTCGGTGGGACCGAAGCCGTGGTGCCCCGTCGCGTCCTCGAAGGCGGGGAAGAGCACCTCCTCCTCCCAGCGGAGGTGGCGGCGCAGCTCGGCGTCGAAGCGGCGCGACGCTTCGGCGGCCCCGGCGAGATCGTCGGCGGCCTCGACCTCGGCCCACACGAGATCGATGGCCCGATGGTCCTCGGTGAAGAAGGCCACGAGGCCCACGCTGGTCGGCGCGGCGGACTCGGATTGCTCGGCCGAGGGGGCCGACTCGGCGGCCGCCGGGCGAGGGGCCGGGGCCGGGGCGCGAGGGGCCGGCGGCAGGGCTGCCGGGCGCGGGGACGACGGGGTGGCGCGCGAGCCGAGGAGGCGGGAGAACAGGCCCATGTGGATGCTCCGATGCTTCGGGGAACGTGTTATCGGTTGATAACATGTATCGACGCGACGAGATCGTCACCGCCACGCTCGACCTGCTCGCCACCACGCCGCTCGATCGCGTCACCACCCGCCAGATCGCGGCGCGGGTGGGCCTCACGCAGCCGGCGATCTTCCGGCACTTCGAGAGCCGGGACGCGATCGTGGAGGCCGCGGTCGCGTGGACGCGCCGCGAGCTGGAGGGGGTGGCGGAGGCGGTGCTGACGGCGCCGGCCGAGCCGCTCGTGCGCGTGGAGGCGCTGGCGCGCGCGCTCGGGGAGCACGTGACCCGCTGGCCGGGCGTGCCGCGGCTGCTGTTCGGGGACGTGGCGAGCGGCGAGGTCACGGGCTGGGGCGCGGCGCTCCGGGGCCTGCAGGGGGCGCAGCGGGCGCTCGTCGCGGGGCTGGTCCGCGAGGCCGTCACGCGGGGCGAGGCGCCCGCTACGGTCGACCCCGATCGCGCCGGCGCCTTGTTCGTGGCGGGGATGCAGGGGGTGCTCGGCCAGTGGCTCGTCGGGGGCGCGGCGGGCACACCCGACGTGCTCGGCTTCGTGGAGATGTGGCGGGCGGGGGTCGTCGCCGGGGTGCCGCGCGCCGAGGTGCCCGCGCCCGCGCTCGAAGCGGAGGTGCTCGTCGACGCGACGGCGATCATCCGGGGCGGCAAGGACCCGCTCGCGGAGGTGCTCGCCGCCGCGGACCGCGTGGCCCCGGGCGGGGTCCTGCGCGTCGTCGCCCCCTTCGCGCCCGCGCCGCTCGGGGCGCTCCTGCGGGCCCGCGGCTGGGAGGTCCAGATCGCCCCGACTACCGCCTCGTCGACGCCGGCCGGGGCCCCGACCGGCGCGTTCACGCTCACCGCCCGGAGGCGAGTTTGACCCCGCCCGCCGCGCGCCCGACGCCCTCCTACGGAGCGCCTCGCCTCGATCAGGGGCCGCCGCTCGCGATCCCCGCGAGCTTCTTCCTCACTGGGCCCGTCGCGGTCGTCGCCGCCGGGATCCTGGTGCTCGTGTACGGCGCGGCGCTCCAGAGCCGCTGGTCCGGCCCCGCCTTCGCCGTGGTGCACCTCGGCACGCTCGGGCTCCTCGGCTCGACGATGCTGGGCGCCCTCTACCAGCTCATCCCCGTGCTCGGAGGCACGCCGGTGCCGGCGGTGCGCCTCGCCCACGCCGTGCACGCCCTGTTCGTGGGCGGGCTGGCGGCGCTGGTGGCGCGGTTCTGCGGGGCGCCCACGCCGTTCGGGTGGGGCGGCGCCGTCGCGTTGACCGTGGCGATCGGGCTCTTCGCCGGCCCGGTGGCCGTCGCGCTCGCCCGGGCGCCGACCCGCACGTGGCCGGTCGTCGGGATGAGGGCCGCGGCGTTCGCCCTCGTCGTCGTGCTCCTCCTCGGCCTCCGGCTGGCGCTGCCACCGACGACCCCGCTGCGGTTGCTCTGGATCCAGGTCCACCTGACCGTCGGGATCCTCGGCTGGGTGGGCGGGCTCGTCTCGGCCGTCGCGTGGCAGCTCGTGCCGATGTTCTACCTCGTCCCCGCCTTCGATCGGCGCGTCCCCCCCGTCGTCCTCGCGCTGCAGCTCCTCGGCGTCGTGGGCCCGCTGGTCGTGCTCGGGCTGGCGGAGGCCGGGGTGGACGTTGGGAGCGGGGCCGCGCTCGCCGCCGCGGGGCCGGCGGCCCTCGCGGTGTGGGGGATCGCGCCCGTCGCGCTCCTGCACGGGCTCAACCGGCGCAAGCGCTCCGCCGACGGCAGCGTGCGGTTCTGGTTCGCGGCGCTGCCCGTCGCGCTCGCGCTCGGACCGCTCGCCATCGCCGCGTGGGCCCTGCCGGACCCCCGGTGGGCGCTCGCCTTCGGGTGGCTCGCGATCTGGGGCTGGGCCGGCACGATCGTGCACGGGATGCTCACGCGCATCGTCCCGTTCCTCACGTGGTTCCACCGGTTCTCCCCGAAGCTCGGGAAGGAGCGGGTGCCCGCGATGCGCGCGCTCTACCCGGACGTGCGCGTGCGCGCGGGCCTCGTCCTGCACGTAGGCACCACGCTCGCCGGCCTCGTCGCCATCGTCACAGGCGTGGCGTGGCCCGCGGGCGTGGGCCTCGTCGCGACGGGCGCCTGGCTCGGCTGGCACCTCGTCGCGGTGCTACGGCGGCACGGGTGAGGGGAGGGGGGTGAGTCGGCCGAGGCCCACCCCCGGCCTCCTACCTGGAAGGCGGCAGCAGGACCGTGTCCACCACGTGGTCCACGCCGTTCATGCCGTGGATCGACCCGAGGATCGTCGCGGAGTCGACCATCACCTTTCCGTCCGTCACGTGCATCGTCACCGAGGTGCCGTCGGACATCCCGATGACCTGCCCGTCCTTGAAGTCGCCGAGACCGACGACCGGGACCGCCGCGTGGTGCTGCACGATCTTCTTGAGATCCGGCTTCTTCTCGGGGGTGAGCAGCGAGTCGAGCGTGCCCGGCGGCAGCTTGTCGAACGCGGCGTTGGTCGGGGCGAACACCGTGTAGATCCCGCCGGGGCTCGACAGCGCGTTCACCAGCTCGGTCGCCTGCACGGCGGCCACGAGTGTCGTGTGATCCGGAGAGCCGAGGGCGACGTCGTACACGGTCTTCTCCCCATCCGACTTGGGAGCCGGAGGGGTCGCCGTGGCGGCGTTCACCGTGGCAACCGGCGCCACGACGGCGCTCTTCGGCGGGGTGGCGTCACCCGCGCAACCAACGAGGACGAGCAGGCACAGCGGGCGAAACGACATCGGGTCTCCTGGGGAGCGGATGGATTGCAAGCCTCGGGCCGCACGCGCCGAGACCGTGGCCGGTGAGCGTTTCGTTGCGCGTGCGCGCTATTCGCAGGTCATCGAGTAGCTCTGGGAGCACGACCATGTGTCGTCCTGGCCGAAGACACAGAAGTCACCCCAGTCGGTACAGACGTCGTCACTGCGACAGGTGTCCGCGTCGGTCGCACAGAAGTAGCCCCACGCGTTCAGCGAGCTCGCATCCTCCACCGACCCGCAGCCCCAACGATTGGCGAGGCAGAGCCCCGAGGGGCAGTCGGCGTCCTCGCGACAGTCGCCGTTCATGCAGCGGTTGTTCGAGAGGTAGACGTGCGGGGCGGTCTCCGCGCAGCCACACACCGCCGTGCCGCCGCAGTCCTCGTCCAACGTGCACTCGTCGTATCGACACGCGCAGTCGAAGAAGTTCGGGTCGAGGACACAGCGTCCGTTCAGGCCGTCGGTGCAATCGTCGTGCGCCGCGCAGGTGTCACCCCCGTGGGTCCCGCAGCTCGCGTCCGCGGGCTCGGTGACGGGCCGGTCCGCCGCGCAGGCCACGGCAGTGGCGCGGTGATCGAGCCCCATGACCAGGGGTGGCGTGTCGGTGCCGCTGTCGATCCCCGAATCCGTGGGCCCGTCGGTGAAGCATGCGGTGAGCAGCAGGAGCAACATCGGCGGTGCCTGGGGCGGGTTCTCTACAGTCTGGAACGCCTGCGAACAATAGTCTCCCGCACGGGGGCCGACCATCGGGCGAACGACCGATTGTTGAAGGTTTGCCCTGCGATACGCCCACGTCCCACGGAGCCATCCATGCCCTTTCCCGACAGCGGCACCGACGCGCGCACGCTCCTCGATGCCCTGTCCGCGGCGCGGGCGAAGGATGCCGACTGGCGCGGGGGGCGCACCTTCAGCCTGGTCTACTTTGCCGGGGAGGAGGTGCTCGACGTGATGCGGGCGGCCTACGCGGCCTACATCCACGAGAACGGCCTCTCCCTCGACGCGTTCCCGAGCCTCCACCGCTTCGAGCGCGAGCTGATCGCGGCGTGTTCGGACCTCTTCGGCGCGACGACCGGCTCGCTCACCTCCGGCGGCACCGAGAGCATCTTCCTGGCGGTGAAGGCGGCCCGGGACTTCGCGCGGGCCACGCGCCCCCAGGTGACGACGCCCGAGATCCTCGTCCCCGAGACGGCCCACCCCGCCTTCGACAAGGCGGCGCACGTTCTCGGCGTCGGCATCCGCCACGTCCCGGTCGACGCGGGCTACCGCGCCGACGTGTCGGCGATGCGCGCGATGGTGGGGCCCGACACGATCCTGCTCGTCGGCACCGCCTTCACGTTCCCGCACGGCGTCGTCGATCCCGTGAGGGAGATCGCCGCCCTCGCGACGGCGCGCGGCCTCCTCTGCCACGTCGACGCCTGCCTCGGCGGCTTCGTGCTCGCCTTCGCGGCCGAGGCCGGCGGTGAGGCGGTGGACTTCGACTTCCGCGTGCCGGGCGTCACCTCCCTGAGCGCCGACCTGCACAAGTACGGCTACGCGGCGAAAGGCGCGTCGCTCGTGTTGTACCGGGACCGCGCGCTCCGGCGGCACCAGTTCTTCGCGACGACGGAGTGGCCCGGCGGCATCTACGGCTCGCCGACCCTGGCGGGCACGCGGCCGGGGGGCGCCATCGCGGCGGCCTGGGCGGTGATGAACCACCTGGGGCGGGAGGGCTACGTCCGGCTCACCCGCGTGGTGCTCGACACCTCGTGTCGCCTCCGCGACGGCATCGTCGCCATCCCCGGGCTGCGCCTGCTCGGGGATCCCCGCCACAGCGTGATCGCCTTCACGGGGAGCGGGCTCGACGTCTACGCGGTCGACGAGCGCCTGCGCGCCCTCGGCTGGCACCTGGACCGGCTCCAGCGCCCCGCCGGCCTGCAGATGATCGTCACCCCCGCGCACGCCGCCGTCGTCGACGCCTTCCTGGCCGACCTCGCGGACACCACCCGCGAGGTGCGCGAGGGCGGGCTCGCCGCCGCCGCCGACGGCGCGATCTACGGCGCGCTCACCACGCTCCCCGACCGTGGCCTCGTCCGGGAGCTCGTCCTCGACTGGATGGACGGCGGGGAGTAGCCCGTGGACCGGCTCGCCCTCCGCCTGTTCGTCGCCAACGGCGCGCTGCTCGCCCGGACCCTGGGGCAACCATGACGTGGCCGAGCCGCTTCGAGGGGTTGCACGACCTCGCCCGCCTCCCCTGGTTCGACGTGCGCGACGGCGCGCTGGTCGCCGACCCCGCCGTGGGGCCGAGCGTCGACGTCCACACCCACCTCGCGCTGACGTTCCTGGTGCCGGGACGGGTGGACCTGCGCGCGGACACCGGCCGCACCGAGCACTACCTGCCGGCCGAGCGGGCGTTCGAGATGGAGGGCTACCTCAACACCTCGCTCACGCCGGCGGACCGCGTCCGCATGAAGCGCGACCTCGTGTGGGGCAACTTCCGCGCGGGCGGGATGCGGGGCACCCACACCGCCGGCAACCTCGCGCGGGAGATGCGCGGGCTCGGGGTCGCGCGCTCGGTCCTGCTCGCGATCGACTGGCCGTTCGGTTCGCGGAACGCGGAGGCCTGGCTCGAGGCGGTGGCGGACCGCGAGGAGCTCATCGTCTTCGGCGCGGTGCACCCGCTCGCCCGCGACGTGGAGGGCAAGCTGGACGCGCAGAAGCGCCTCGGCGCGCGGGGCATCAAGATCCACCCGGCCATCCAGCTCCTCGGACCGGACCACCCTCGGATGATCGCGCTCTGCCGGGCGGCGGGCGCGCGGGGGCTCCCCGTGTTCTTCCATTGCGGCCCCGTCGGCATCGAGGGCGAAGGCGCGCGGCGACGCACGCAGGTGGACCGCTACCGGGCCGCGCTCGAGGCCTGCCCCGACACCACCTTCGTCCTCGGGCACGCGGGTGCGTTGCAGCACGAGCGCGCCGTGGCGCTCGCCCGGGAGCTCCCGAACGTCTGGGTGGAGGTCGCCTCCCAGGGGCTGCCGGTGATCCGCCGCCTCCTCGACGAGGTCGACCCCGGGCGCATCTGCTTCGGGAGCGACTGGCCCTTCTACCACCAGGCCATCGGGCTCGCGAAGGTGCTCATGGCCACCGAGGGGCGCGAGGATCTGCGCCGGGGCGTGCTCCACGACAACGCGGCCCGGCTGTTGGGCCTTGGGCAGGGGGTGGGCCGGGGCGTGCCCCCCGACGAGGCGGTCGCGCTCACTTGACGACGAGCACGCCCGCGCCGAGCCGCGCCTCGCCGTGCGCCGAGCGCCCGAGGATCGGGAGGTCGGAACCCGCGCCGAGCCACGCGCGCCAGCGTCCCGGCAGCCCGTGGATCAGGCGCAGATCGAGCGCCGGTCGCGCCGCGATGCCGCCCGCGGACGCCTCCACGCGCCCGGAGAGCGCGCCCGTGACGGTCCACCGCGAGCCGAGGTAGCGCCCCAGGGAGGCCGACGCGATCACGGTCCCGCCGTCGACGCCGGGTGGGTTGGTGGGATCCCCGCCGATGGCGAGGGTGCCCTCCACCCCGAGCCGCCACGGCCACGTGGCGCCCGTGCGCTCCAGCGCGACCCCCGCGAGCGGGGACCAATGGCCGGCGCCCGTCACGTCGGCTCCGAGCGGCGCCTCGCTCGCGGCCCACGCCCGCCCGGTGGGGGCGATGACGCCGAGCGCGAAGGCGGGGCGCGGCCCGCCGCCCTCCTCCCACGGCTCGATCCGCGCGGTGAGGGCGACATCGCCGAGGCCGCCCCCCACGGAGGACACCCCTGGCGCGCCCTTCACATTGAGCACCCCGGGCAGCGAGAGGGCGGCCGAGCCCCATCGGGCCCACCGTGCGCCTACGCCCAGGGTCATGGTGGATTCCGCCCATCCGTCGGAGGTTGGACCCCAGCGGCCGGCCCCGTCGAACGAGCCGAGCTCCACGGCGGATCCGGCGGCGAGCGCGGCGCCGAACTTCTCGCATCGACCGAGCTGCGCCGGCTGATCGGACACGCTCCCGACGCAGCAGGCCGAGGCGTGGGCGGGGCTCCCGAGGAGCACCGCGGCGACGATGGGGGCGATCACCGGACCTCGATCTGGGTGACGAGCGTGTCCGGGCCCGCCTCGCCGTCGAGGGTGAACGCGACCTGCCACGTGCCGGACATCGAGAAGTCGACGCCGACCTCGAACACGCCGTCGCCGCCGGTGACGACGGGATCCTCGGCGAAGCCGTGGCCCATCCCCACCATCTCGCCCTCGACCGAGAGCGCGGTCACCGCGGGGACATCGGCGAACAACGTCGCCTCGCCGACGACCGGCGGGTCGGGCTCCGTCGTGAGCGTGAGGGTGTAATGACCGGCTTCGGAGACGAGGCCGGCGCCCGAGGAGTCGCCCGTGAGGTCGTCGGACGCAGCGCAGGCGAGGAGGACGAGCAGCACGGGGACTCCCTTCTTGTCGGGCCGGTATTGCAAGCGGGGTGCCAAGGGTGGCGCCCGTCCGGCCGTTGCCGGCCGGACGCGGTGTCAGGCCGAGCCCACCATCCACCCGACGAAGGCGCCGTAGAGCGTCGAGGTCCACCACCGCGCGGTGATCGGGCAGCTCCCCGTCGAGCAGCCGACCACGCGGTACCAGGCGTAGCCGAGCCCCGCGCCGACCACGACGGCCACGATGGCCTTCACGCCGAGGCCGTCGAGGCCGCGCCCGCCGAAGTCGTACCCGCCGAGGTCGCGCTGGCGGCGCGCTCGAAGAGCTGCTCGATGCCCGCCCGGCCGGCGAAGCCGACCTGCCCATCCACGATTGCGTCGGCGCGGACCACCGCGAGCGTCGGGATGCCCTGGACCTTGAACGCCGCGGCGAGCCCGGGCTCCTCGTCGACGTTGACCTTCACGACCTTGACGCGCCCGGCGTAGCGGCCGGCGAGCTCGTCGAGCACCGGCCCCATGGCGCGGCACGGCCCGCACCACGGCGCCCACAGGTCGACGACGACGGGGATCGCGCTCTCGATGACCTCGGCGCGGAAGGTGGACTCGGTGACGGCGATGGCGTTGGACATGAGATTCTCCGTTCTCGTCCGGTAGTGCCAACGGCGGCCGCGAGTGTTGCACGCGAGATGGGGGTGGGCGGCGACGCCCGTGGGCCAGCGGGGCGCGCGCCCGCGCGGACGCGGTCGCCGGGCGTCCTTCGGGGGCGCGGCGGAGCCGCTTCGTCGGCCAGCCGCGCGCTGGCC
>JAKFCH010000101.1:0-4906 GCA_036676765.1 Deltaproteobacteria bacterium | reverse complement strand
GGCCACGGCCACCTCGCCTCCACCACGCTGTGGCTGGCGGTCGCGTCGCTGACCCCGACCGGCGGCCTGCTCGGTCTCGCCACGGCGCTCGCCGTCGGCGCGGACCGGTCCCGCCGCACGCTGGCCCTCGCGGGGGCGGGCGTACTGCTCCAGCTCCCGTGGCTGCTGCCCGGTCTGCTCGGCGGCGCCGGAGCCACGTCCGACCCCGCCGGCGTGGCCGCGTTCGCCGCCCGCGACGAGGGCCCCGGGGGCGTCGGGGCCGATCACGCCGGGCAGCGCCGCGACGAGCGCGCCGAGGGTGGGCACCGTGGCGGGCTCTCCGCCGGCGGCGCGGACCTCGTGGATGGCGCGCGTGCGCGTGTAGAGCTCGCGGAACCGGCGCGGGTGGGCGTGCACGACCGTCGCGACCGGGACGTAGCCGATGTCGTGGCGGCGACCCCAGCGCCAGTCCTCGGCGATGGAGACGTCGTCGAAGGGATCGGCGAGCAGCGCGTCGCGACGGTAGAGCGCCGCGACGTTGTCGAGCGTGCCGGTGGGGGGCGACGTGGGGCGACCGTTGTCGTCGGGCGGCGGGGTCCACGCGCGGAGGCGGGCGCGGGTCACGGGGTCGGACGTGGGCCATGGCACCTGGCGCGCGAAGACGGCGTCGTGGCCGCCGGCCTCGAGGGCCTCGACGAGCGTGCGGAGGAAGCCGGCGCCGAGGGGGAGGGCGTCGTCGACGGTGAAGAGCACGTAGGGGTGGCGCGCGAGCTGCACGCCGAGGTTGCGCGTGGAGCCGTGGCCGCTCCACGGGACGCGGACGCCGTCGGTCCACGGGCCGTTGGCGAGCACGAGGCGCTCGGTGCGCACGTCCTGGGCCTCGAGCGCCGCGAGGCCGATGGGACGACGGCGGTGGGTGGGGATCACCACCGACACGGCGAGGTCGTCGCCGGGGCGGGCCGCGGGGGGGAGCCATCGCGCGAGGGAGGGGTCCTCGACGGCGTGGCAGAGCGGCACGAGCTCGTCGAGGGTGGGGCCGCCACGCGGGAGGCCGGCCCTCGCGGCGCTCCGCCCGAGGCACACGGGCTCGCCCGCCCGCACGGCGGCTTCGAGCGCGGCGAGCCCCGCGCGGTCCAGACGGTCGATCCGCATCGTCGGCAGCGTAGCGCGTGGAGCGTGCGCCCCTCTCCCACGATCGAGCGCCGGGAGGGTGGCCGCCGCGCCTGGGGTGTCCACCTTCGGCAGGGACAAGGGGGGAACATGCCGAAGGACAAGGACGAGAAGGGCACCGGGACGATGAGCGTGCGCGAGGCCGGCAAGAAGGGCGGCGAGGAGGTGCAGCGCCAGCGAGACCTCCGGGATCGCAAGGAGATCCGCGGCCAGGCCTACGACAAGCCGGGCCCGCCGAAGGGCACCGCGTTCGGGATCGCGGCGGTCACGCAGGCGCTCAAGGGCCTCGACTTCCCGGCCACGAAGCAGGATCTGCTCGCGCACGTGAAGAACAACACGATCGAGTACCGGAAGGGCCAGCCGGTGAACCTCCGCAAGATCATCATGGACACGAACGTGAACGACTTCCCGTCGATGGCCAACGTCGTCGAGGCGGTCAGCGACGCGATGGAGAAGGAAGGGCTCAAGAGCCGCGAGAGGGAGAAGGTCTAGCGACCGGGCGCTCCAGCGCGCCGCCGCGTGTGCGGTGCGCTGGGGGCACCCCCGCTACCGGCCGTTCATGGGATCGTTCGCGGGGTCGTAGGCCGCGGGGGGCGCCGGCTCGGTCGTGGCGGCGGGCGCGTCGCTCACGATGGCGCTGCACGCGCACCGCTCGTAGTCGCAGGGGCCGAGGGGGAACGCCGCCACCGTGCCGTGCAGGGGCACGTCCACCGCGGGCTCCGCACGGGTGGCCTTCGCGGCCACGGTCGCGGTCGCTCCGGCCGCACCCTCCCCGGGGTGGGCAGCGGTCTCCTTCGACAGGAGCCCGACCGCGAGCTCGGTGAGGCCCACGCCCCGGAGCACGTCGGCCGCGCCGGCCATGTCGCGCCAGGTCGTCGGGCCATCCGTCGCGAGGCTGCCACAGCCCGCGGCCTCGACGAACCCCGGCGGCGGCGGCGCGACCCCGCCCACCGGAAACGCGCCACCGGCGCCGATGACCGTCGTGCCGCTCCCGCGGCCCACGAGGACGGTGTAGGTCCCGCCCTTCGGCGTCGCCTTCCCCTCGCCCGCGGATGCGCCGGTGGCGGCTCCGGGCGTCGGATCCTCGACGAGCATCCAGAGCGGCCCGAGACCGTTCCTCCCGAGTCCGGTGATCGCGAGGTCCACCGTGGCGGCGGGCGTCTCGGGCGCGATGGCCACGAGGGCCTCGACGCGCGCGGGGGTCCCGCACCGGGTCGCGAGGGCCGCCGCGTTGGCGACGGACGCCGTCGCGGCCGCCACGAGGTCCGTGGCGCCGTCGAACGTCGCGCCGCCCGGCCCTACCTCCACGACGCGCCAGCTGAGCCGCTTCTCGGCGGTCCACCGCGCGAGCGAGGCGTCCGGGACCGGCTCGCCGCGTGCCCAGGGGCAGAGCAGATCGTCCTTGGCGCCGAGCGCGGTCGGCGCGAGGAACCGATCGATGGACACGGACTCCGCGTGCGCCACGGTGACGACGCCCGTGGGGAGGGAGAGGGCGGGTGGCGCGGGGGGCGTGCACGCGCCGAGGAGGAGCAGCGCGACGCCCATCGGGGACGCATGCCTGCGGAAGGGGGCGTACGGAAACGACATGGCGCCCCGGTAGCGCCTCGTCCGGGGGCGAGGCAACCGGGGGCGTCGGGGGTCCGATCAGACGCGCGTCAGAAGCAACCGCCGGGCTTCTGCTTAGAAAGCCACCTTCCCCGGGATCGCCATGTCCTTGTTCTCCCTCGCGCTCGTCCTCCTTGCCTGCGGCGCCGGCCAGTCCGCGGAGTGCGCCGCCTACATGAGCTGCCTGGAGGCGCTCGACGCGCAGGTGGGCGGCAGCAGCGCCTCGACGGTGGAGGCGTTGTACGGCCCGACGGGCTCGTGCTGGACCGAGCCCGTCACCGCCGCGTCGTGCGACGCCGGCTGCACCGCGGGGTTGTCCGCGGCCCGGGACGGGGCCTCCCCGGTGCCTTCGGAGTGCGAGGAGTAGACCCGCTCACCGCACCCGCGCCTTCGGGGCCTCCGCGCCGGCGGCCCTCGGAGGGGTACTGGCGCGTGGGGTCGCGCCCATGCGGATCGCGTCGTACCCGAACCGATCCCGCACGGCGTCGATCGCGGCGCCCATGCGCGGCCGCGGCGGCGCGAACAGGGCCACCTGGGCGTCGGGCCCGACGAGGTTGGAGAGCTGCACGCCGAGCAGGCGGATCCGCAGCTTCCGCGACCAGGCCTCGCCGAGAAGATCGGTGACGATCGCGAGGACGTCGGCCTCCGCGGCGGTGGGCGACACCGAGCGGCCGCGCGAGATCGTGGTGAAGTCGGCATAGCGGAGCTTCAGCGTGATCGTGCGCGCGCGCGCCCCACGGCGCCGGAGCCGCCACGTGACCCGCTCGACGAGCGCCCGCAGGGTGTCCTCGGCGACCTGGCGATCCCCCACGTCGGCGAAGAACGTGCGCTCGTTCGAGAGGCTGCCCTCCGCGGAGGTGTCGTGCTCCTGGAAGGCGGGGCGGTCCCGCTCGGGCAGGCCGCCGTGGGGCCGCGCGCCCCCGATCGTGGCGTCGGTAGCGCCGCCGCCCGCGGCCACGACGCCGCCTCCATCTCCTCCTCCTCCGCCTCCTCCTGCGCCCCCGAGCCCCGCCCGCAACGACGCGGCGAGGCCGCCGATCCGCGCGTGTTCGTCGGGCACCGCGAGCAGCTCGCCCAGCGTGGTGATGCCCAGCGTCGCGAGCCGCGCCTCCGCCACCGGCCCGATGCCGGGGTACCGCCGCACCGGGAGCGGCCCCGCGAACGCGCGCTCGCCCCCCGCCGGGACCATGAGCACCCCCGCCGGCTTGGCGCGCCCGCTCGCCATCTTGGCGACCGGACGGGTGGTTCCGATGCCGATGCTCGCGGGCAGGTGGACCTCGGCCTGGATGGCCTCGCGCAGCTCGCGGGCGACGCGGAGGATGGTGGCGTCGGCGTCGGCATCGGCCGGGCGGGCATACAGCCGCTCGCACCCCGAGAAGTCGAGGAAGAACTCGTCGATGCTCGCGGTGCGCACGACCGGGCAGTACCGCTCGAGCACCGCCCGTACGCGCGCGGCGTAGGGTCCGTAGGTGTCGTGCCGGGTGGGGACGAACATCGCGTCGGGCGCGCGCCGCACCGCCTCCGCCATCGGCATGCCCGAGCGCACGCCGAACACCCGCGCCTCGTAGCTCGCGGAGGTGACCACGCCGCGGGATCCCTTCCTACCGCCCACGACCACGGGCACGCCGATCAGCGACGGATCGAGGAGGCGCTCGACGGAGACGAAGAACGTGTCGAGGTCGAGGCAAGCGATGCGCGCGTCCACGCGAGACTCCTGCACGCCTGTACAGTATCCCGGGTCTATGCCGCCGGCGAGGTGATCTTCAACCCGGCGATCGCCACCACGAGCAGCAGGAGGAAGAACAGCCGCGCGGGTGTCGCGGGCTCGCCGAACAGCACGATGCCGAGCACGGCGGTGCCGAACGCGCCGATGCCGACCCACACGGCGTAGGCGGTGCCGACGGGGAGATCCCGCAGGGCGACTCCGAGCAGCGCCATGCTCGCGACGATCGCCGCGATCGTGAGCGCGGTCGGCACGGGCTTCGTGAAGCCCTCGGTGTACTTCAGGCCGATGGCCCAGCCGGTCTCCATCAGACCGGCGACGACGAGGAGGATCCAGGACATGTGCGCTCCGCCGAGGGGTGGGTGCGTCGTCTTGTCCTGACCGGGTACGGCGCGTCTCGTCCGGGGGGAGGCCCGCGTCCCGGCTAAC